>CADCFA010000018.1 GCA_902800595.1 uncultured Prevotellaceae bacterium
GTAAAGGGCAGAAAAAAGCTCCTTCTCCTTGCGGAAAGGGAGCTTGATTCTGTCAATGATATTATTAAGCCTCATACTTACGGAATACCACACAAGCATTATGGCCACCAAAGCCGAAAGTATTGCTGAGACCAGCACGTACCACACGCTTCTGAGCCTTGTTGAATGTGAAATTCAGATTGTAGTCAATCTCGGGATCCTCGTCACCAGCCTCATGGTTGATGGTGGGAGGAACGATGTCATTCTGGACAGCCAGAACAGTAGCCATAGCCTCTACGGCACCAGCGGCACCCAGCAAGTGACCGGTCATTGACTTCGTTGATGAGATGTTCAACTTGAAGGCAGCATCACCGAATACCTCTTTAATGGCCTTAGCCTCAGAAATATCACCCACATGGGTAGAAGTACCATGCACATTGATATAGTCAATCTCATCAGGATTCATACCTGCGTCCTCAAGGGCACTCTGCATCACAAGCTTGGCACCGAGACCCTCAGGATGAGAAGCAGTGATATGATGGGCATCGGCACTCATGCCGGCACCAACCATCTCTGCATAGATCTTTGCACCACGAGCTTTGGCATGCTCCAGCTCCTCGAGAATCAGACAGCCTGCACCCTCACCCATGATGAATCCATCACGGCTGGCGCTAAATGGACGACTGGCCTTCTCCGGCTCATCATTGCGTGTTGACAGGGCCTTCATGGCATTAAAGCCACCAACACCTGCCTCGCAGATAGCAGCCTCAGCACCACCAGCCACAATCACACTGGCCTTACCCAGACGAATCAGGTTGAAGGCATCAGCCAGTGCATTCGAAGAGGAAGCACAAGCAGACGATGTGATATAGTTGGGACCATGGAAACCATACATGATAGAGATCTGGCCGGCAGCAATGTCGGCAATCATCTTCGGGATGAAGAAAGGATTGAACTTCGGACCATCCTCCTTATGTGTAGCATAGTAGCTCACTTCATCTTCGAAGGTCTTGATACCACCGATACCTACACCGAAGACAACACCAATGCGGTTCTTGTCCTCATTCTCCAAATCCATATCACAATCCTCAACGGCCTGCTTGGCAGCAACCAGTGCCAACTGGGTATAGCGATCCATCTTACGAGCCTCTTTACGGTCGAGATAGTCACCTATATTGAGGTTCTTAACCTCACAAGCAAACTGAGTCTTAAAATTAGTTGCGTCGAAAAGTGTAATAGGAGCGGCACCACTGACTCCATTGAGCAGGTTCTCCCACATCTCTTTTGGAGTGTTGCCGACTGGCGTAACTGCGCCAAGACCTGTTACAACTACTCTTTTTAATTCCATAAGCTTAGATTAAAGCATAAGGGTTGCTTCAAGTATGACGAAGCAACCCTTATGTTATTATTCATAATTTATTTTGCGTTCTCCTCAATGTATGCAATAGCATCACCTACAGTTGCGATCTTCTCTGCCTTGTCGTCGGGAATAGAAATACCGAACTCCTTCTCAAACTCCATAATCAGCTCAACGGTATCCAGTGAATCTGCACCCAGATCATTTGTGAAGCTAGCCTCAGCCTTTACTTCTGCCTCATCAACACCGAGTTTATCAACGATAATTGCCTTTACTTTGCTTTCAATTTCTGACATAATTGTAATACTTTAAAATGTTAATAATGATTTTCTGAAATCGGGTGCAAAGTAACACATTTTCTTTCACTTACGCAAATTTTTCTTAGAAAATCTTACGTTAGATTGCACAAACGGGGGTAAAGTGTGCATATTTGGGCCGTTTTTGTGTGCGTTACCAATCATAAAAGTGCAAAATTAGCTGAAAATATCTGGAATTAGTTGGTTATTTGAAAAAGTTTCTGTAGTTTTGCGGAATAAAACAATTATTATGTCGTTTACCAAACAAGCAAATCAGATTTTTAACAGGGCGATTAGCGACTATCATCTGACCGATGATGTGAATACGCCCATTCATAATCCCTATGCCAAGAATACGATTGAACACAGCCTGTATCTCAAGTGCTGGATTGATACCGTACAGTGGCATTACGAGGATATTATCCGCGACCCACACATCAACCCTGTTGAGGCATTGGCACTGAAGCGCAGGATCGACAGCAGCAACCAGGATCGTACAGACCTGGTAGAAGAGATCGATGCCTACTTCCGCACCCTTTATAGTCATGTGGTTCCACTACCAGATGCAAGACTTAACACAGAGAGCCCCGCATGGGCTGTTGACCGTCTGAGCATCCTCGCCCTGAAGATCTATCATATGCAGGAGCAGGTGAAACGTCAGGATGCAGAGCCGGCACACATCCAGAAGTGTCAGGCCAAGCTTGCTGTTCTGGAAGAGCAACAGAAAGACCTCTCCTTGGCTATCGACCAGTTATTGGAGGATATCAAAGAAGGCCGCAAGTATATGAAGGTCTATCTTCAGATGAAGATGTATAACGACCCCAACACCAATCCGATACTCTACAAAAAGTGAGAAAAGAGCACATTTTAGTCATCCGCTTCTCTGCACTGGGCGATGTGGCGATGGCCGTTCCGGTGGTATGGGCACTGGCAAACCAGTATCCTGATATCCGTATAACGGTCTTAAGCCGTGGCATGGTGCGCCCGCTCTTCGAAGATCTGGCTCCTAATGTGAACTTCATGGAAGCCGACTTGAAACAGGAGTATCATGGGGTGAGAGGACTGAATGCACTCTATCGCCGCCTGGTGGCAAAGCAGTTCACCAAGGTAGCCGATTTGCACAATGTGCTGCGTTCTGATTATCTCCGTATGCGCTTCAATCTTGGTAGATACCGTGTGGAGCATATCCATAAGCACCGCCGCCAGCGCCGCCAGTTGACCTCTTATAAGAATAAGGTAAGACAACAGCTCCCAACCTCTTTTGAGAACTATGCTGAGGTCTTTGAGCGCTTGGGCTACCCCGTAGATATAAGCCATTTCCATTCTATCTTCCCCCCAGAGGGTGGCAATCTGAACATGCTGCCAGCCATCTTCGGACCGAAGCGTAGTTTTCAGAAATGGATTGGTATCGCCCCATTTGCCGCACACGAGGGAAAGATCTATCCTCCCCAACTGATGGAGAAGGTGATTGCCCAGCTGACACAGAAATATCCAAATGCCCGCATCTTCCTCTTTGGGAAAGGTGAGCAGGAAGAACAATACTTTAAACAGTGGTGCAGCCAGTATCAGGCCTGTGTGAATGTCGGACAGCATTGTGAGTCGATGTACCAGGAGTTGATTCTCATGAGTCATCTTGATGTGATGCTCTCAATGGACTCCGCCAATATGCACTTGGCATCGCTGACGGCTATCCCAGTAGTCAGTATCTGGGGGGCAACCCATCCACTGGCAGGATTCCTGGGGTATAATCAACCTAAGGAGAATGCGATTCAGGTGGATCTCGACTGCCGTCCTTGCAGTATATATGGCAATAAGGTCTGCAAGCGCGGTGACTATGCTTGTCTTTATAACATTCCGCCCGAGCGGATTGTTGAGAGAATAACTTCAATTATTAATAACTAAACACTTACGATTATGAAGTACATTTGCGAAGTTTGCGGTTACGTCTATGACCCCGCAGAAGGTGATCCCGACAGTGGCATCGAGCCAGGAACAGCTTTTGAGGATATTCCCGATGATTGGGTATGCCCTATCTGTGGCGTAGGCAAAGATCAGTTCAAGCCAGAGTAAAGACTACTCTAAACGCAATTTTTGCGGGATTTAATTCTGGCACTTTTTACATTTAAATGTAGGAAGTGCCAGATTTAATTCTAGCAAATTTTCCCTTTAAGGGTAAAATGGTCATCATAAAGAAGAGGTGCGCCTTTCCTGGCGCACCTCTTGCATATTAGAGAATTTTGAGAATGCTTAGTTTCTGTAAGCAGGGTTCTGATAGTTACCCTTCTCCATGACCGTGGCACTGATCATGCCCATTAAGCATAATCCAGCACACACGGTTGTTTTCATTGCTTTGAAACTCATACGTTTTGGTTTTGTTAGTTAATATCTGTCGCAAAGGTAGGCAGATTTCTCTAAATAGGCTTTTCTTTATGTCTCACTTCGTTTCATTTTTGTCTCATCCGGCGTTTTTTGCTCAATATAATCAGTCGGTGAGACACCAAACTGCTTCCTAAACACACTTGAGAAGTGGGCCAGATTGCTAAAACCAACCGTATATGCCACCTGTGTCACATTAGCTTTTTGCTCTTTTAGGAGTCTCACTGCTTGTTCGAGACGTATATTTCTGATAAAATCGGAGATGGACAGACCTGTCATTTCCTTCATCTTTCTGTGCAACTGGGCACGGCTGATGCCCACCTCCTTGGTTATCACGTCCACCGTGAAGTCACTATCAGACAAATTATCATTGATGACTTTCATGACACGCTCCATCAGAACCTCATCATGGCCTTTCAAACCAGTAGTTTCAATCTCTTTGACCTTTTGCTTTTGTTTCTGATGGGAACCAGAGAATTTGCCCTTCAGTCGAAGATTCTTGCTAATCAGGTTATTGATGACCACATGCAACTCAGCCATATCGAATGGCTTGGCAAGGAAGGCGTCGGCTCCACGATCCAATCCTTCAAGACGATTGGCCACATCACTCTTTGAAGTCAGCATCACCACAGGAATATGATTGATATTCATGTTTGTCTTGATCATACGCAACATCGTGAAGCCATCCATCTCAGGCATCATCACATCGCTGACAACAAGGTCGAACTGGTGCTTCGCGTCAGCAGAGAGCAGCTTTCGTAAGGCCTCACGACCATTGGTGACCGCTGTTATATGATAGTAACCACCTAACTCCTGTGAGATATAGTTGCCAATCTCTACATCGTCATCCACCACGAGCACCTTATAACTTGACTGTGCTTTATGCTTCGAGCCCTGCTCCTTTGTGGGTACCATAATCTCTTCAGCAGTAAGATGAGTCTTACCCAAGGGCAGATGAACAGTGAACACGCTACCTTGCTCGTTTTCACGATTAGCTGCCTCAATGGTTCCATGATGCATCTCTACCACCATCTTACACAGATTCAGGCCGATACCCGTTCCTTCGATATGGAGTGAATGGGAATTACTGTAGAACCGATCAAAGAGTTTATTGACATCACCTTTGATGCCCATGCCATTATCTATAACCTGCAAAACTGCCGTTTCATGCTCTCCCTTAGCCACACGCACCTCTATGGCACCGCCGTCGAAGGTGTATTTGAAGGCATTTGACAGCAGATTATCCACCACTTTGTCGAGTGCACTGCGATCAACCCATACATCCAGTTTGTCGATGGCAGGCTGGTAACGGAAGTCTATATGACGCTCCTTAGCCAGGTAATCATACGACTTCAGGATGTTGCCCAGATATTGAACCAAATCCGTTTCCTGACACTGAAGTTTCATCTGCTGCTTATCAATCTTGCGGATATCAAGGATCTGGTTCACCAGGTTTTGAATACGCTGGGCATTGTGCTCAATGGTCTTCAACTCTGTCTTTGTCTCCTGGTCGTAATCACGGCGCAGCAGTTTATTCAACGGACTCATGATCAGTGTCAACGGCGAACGGATATCGTGGGTGGCATTGATCAGGAACTTCATCTTTTCCTCATCCAGCTGCTGTCGGGTCTGGCGCCGCCAGCTGAATGCGAGGTAGCCTATGAATATCAAACCTCCTAATATATATATAAGGTACGCCCACGCGGAACGATACCATGGAGCCCTGATAACCAGATAATAAACTTGGGATTCAGTATAGACACCATTATCATAAGCCCTGACTTCCAACGTATAGGAGCCCGGTTGGATGTGGCTAAACGAGATGATATTACTGCCAACAACTGTCTGTGACCACTCTTTTGCTCCATTCATCCTGTACTCAAAGATGACACTCTCTGCATTTGAATAGTTGAAAAGCGAGAATTCCATCGAGAAGGTATTATCGATATACGAAAGTGAGAAATGGTGGTTGTCAGCCAATGGCTTCTTCATTACAGGGGCACCATCCGAAAGAGTTCCGCTATTAACAGGTGTCTCACCTATCAAAAGACCTGTCAGATGTACCTTCGACAGGGATTGGGGGCTCTCACGCAAGGCTGCTGGATGAAAAGACGTGATTCCATCGCTGATGCCGAAGTATATGTCACCCGTCTTCTGCTGCATCGCCAAGCCACGCACATACTCACGCGTCATCAGGCCATTACCATTCACATGGGTAACCCAACGCTGCTTGTCACGCTGGTACTGCCAGATGCCCATCGAGGTGCTGCACCAGAGATCGCCAAACTGATCCTGCTCAATGCCACTAATCACTTTATCGACCAGTCCTTCAGCACCAGGAAAAGGTACAACCGCAGCCTTCTGCTTATTATAAAGGTAAAGACCCATATCCGTTCCGATGATAATACGATGGTCAACATCCTCATATAGCGATGTAACGGTCTTTCCTTCGAGAAGAACTTCCCATCCCTGGGACTTAAAAGTATCCTTAAAAGGATCATAGCAGCTCAGGTTCGACGAAGTGCCAATCCACAACAGCCCCCGGCTGTCGAGCATCATCGTCATCACCCAGTTGTTATGAAGTCGCCCTCGTTGCGGATCATTGGCAAACATGGAATAATTCTTAAATGCCTTGGTCTTAACATCATACGAACAGAAACCTTTGGAATAGGTAGAGAAATAGAGTTTCCCATTTCCATCATCAATGATGGCGTTGATATAATCGCTTATAAAACCAACCACTTTCGTGTAGGCTCCTGTCAATGGCTGGTAGCTATACAGACCGTCATCAGCACCTATCCAGTAACTCCCCCCCTTATCTCGGTAGATGGAGTAAGTCTTTGCCGGTGCTGCTGGATGGGCAACCATATTACCTTTGCTGTCAAAACCATAGATACCATTATTTTGTACTGCCAACCAAGTCATTTCGTTGTCACCCTGACAAAACGAAGTCACAGAACCGCCAATCTTCACATTCTGTGCAGAAAGACTCCAACTGGTAAACTGGGGTTCATGCTGAGGCAACAATAACAGGCCGCGCCTCAGACAGCCTACCCAAAGGTTATCCTGATCATCTTCAAACAAAGCCCATACGTTACATGTATTCAGATCGAACGAAGAACTGGGATATTCATAACGGCTCAGTTTATGCGATCCCTGCGGTATCCAACAAAGGCCCTTGCCTAACGTGCCGATAAAGAGGTTGCCCTTCTTATCACAAAGTGCCGGACGAAACTGCACATCCTCATTACCGAAGATACTTAGATCGATGAAATCGGAAAAAAACTGTCCGTCACGATAGTACAGCAAGCCATGCTGACATACTATCAGCACACCACCTTGATAGTTGACAAAAGTAGTTACCGGTCCGTAAGGGGAGTTAAAGTGATGAATACTCTTATCAGGTTTTCTACATGTAAAATCCGAACCCGAACCGCCTTTCCAGAAGTTTCCGTCAACATCTACCAGGATATGATTGAAATAATCGACATCCCCACGCGAATAATTCTCCACCTTTTCTGACTTACGAGAAGCAATATCCACTCTGAAAAGACCATAGCCAGCAGTTCCTATCAGCAGATGTCTGTCATCTTCCTGTACGATATCATTGACACGTGGTGCAGCAGAACTTGGAAGGGCAATGCGTTCAAATCGCTCTGTCGCTGCGTTATAGCGTACCAGCCCGATACCCGTACCTACCCATAAACTGCCATTCTTATCAACAAATAGCGAAGTGATGTTATTGCTTAGAAGTGAAGTGTTGTCTTTGGCATCATGCAGATAGTTCGTGAAACGATAACCGTCGTACCTGTTCAGTCCATACTCGGTACCAATCCAGATATAGCCCGTCTGATCCTGACTGATACATGTAATCAGGTTACTTGACAGTTTTTCAGAGGTATAGAAATGCCTTGTCTGTCCCAAAGTCGCGAGACAAAGTACCAGACTATACAGCAAAAACAAAGTTTTCCTCATAGAGCAGTTAGTTATTGTGTTGCAAAGATAAGGAGAATAAATGAAATGACGGCATTTTATGGTGGAAATGTTTCAAAAATGTCTCATTCAGCATCTCAAAGATAGAAAATACTCTCAGGCCCCATATTAAAAAGCAGATCAATAACAGAAAGGTTCTTAAGGAAGCTATGTTTCGCCTGATAGACCTGATAATAAGTTTTTGCCTCAAACTCATCATCCTGTACAGGATGTTTCGGATTGATGGAAACCCGCAAATCATCTGCAGCTATCGTTTTGCTGTCAACAATATATTCTGTGCTATACGACAGCTTAGGCTCAAAGTCGATCAAATCACATATTTTCTGTCTGATGGCCTCGTTGAAATCAAGCAAAAACGCCCATCGCTCTTCAAAGAAAGGTCGGATATCATCTTGATAGTACTCAAAAAACGGCGATTCGCCATAAGCCGACTGTAGTGCATTCCAATGCAGATGCCGCCAGTTGCCATGATCACTGATACGCAGATCCTTGATACAATTTCCGCCATTTGCAGGTTTCTCAACGGGCACAGTCAAAGCCTGAACACCCTGAGTCGTAGCAATCAGGCAGCGATTGCGATAGGTCTGTTTCTGGAAACTCTCCCACTGCTCTATTGTTACATGTTCAGCCCGATACAGTTTCTGATACCACTGTACCGGGCCGAAATAAGTTGTACTGAGCAGGACCTTATTTGATGTCATCCACAATACGTCCTAAACGATTCCATCGAATACCTCCAAAACCATGATGGTCTGGATTGCTTGACCACCAGATGAATATCGGCTTACCCACGATATGGTCTTCTGGCACAAAACCCCAGTAACGAGAATCGGCAGAGTTATGGCGGTTGTCACCCATCATCCAGTAGTAATCCATCTTGAAGGTATAGTCGCGCGCCTCCTTGCCATTGATATAGATACGTCCGTCATCTATTGTCAGCGTATTACCCTCATAAACGCGGATTGGCCGCTCGTAGATAGCAATATTATCCAGTGTCAGACGGATTTTCTCTCCTTTCTTCGGAATCCAGATAGGACCATAGTTGTCGCGCGTCCAGCCTTTATTGCCATTTAGGGGATAGATTTCCAGATCGTTAGCCTCCGTATTCAGCGTCACACTCTCTACGATATCTTTTCTGGCCTGAAGCGAGGTGACGGCATATTTGGTAAGAGGCATATAGCCTGCGGTATTTAAGCTTGTAAGATCCTCCATCGAGATACCCAGTTCATCCATCAGTTTCTCTGGAATTGCCTGCTTCAACTTTACATGATAGGTATATTGAACATTCTCCGGCTCTTTGTTCTTCTTTCCGTCAAGA
This sequence comes from uncultured Prevotellaceae bacterium, assembly GCA_902800595.1. GTDB lineage: Bacteria > Bacteroidota > Bacteroidia > Bacteroidales > Bacteroidaceae > Prevotella. Next base: position 9,320 of record CADCFA010000018.1, read on the forward strand.
TAAATAATCCGGTTTCGAATCTCCAATGTCTGACCAGGCAGTCCCACACAACGCTTCACATAGTTCTCTCTGCGGTCAGTGGGGCGCGTAATAATCTCTCCGTATGTACCTTGGTTCTTCCATAGTTCATTACGTCCAGCCTCATAGATAGTCTCGAAGTATTTGATACGGTCTTCTGGCGACAACGAGTCAGGATCCGGACGGTTCGGATATAACTGATATCCAATCCCATAGCACATCTGGTAATAGTCGTATGCCTGATACTGTGGTGCAGAGCAAAGTGTATCGCCGGCAGGGAAGTTAAACACCACGATATCATTCAGCTCCACTTTACCCAGTCCTTTCACACGACGATAATCCCAGTGCGGCCAGTCGATATAACTCTTACTCTCTATGACTGGTAGTGTATGCTGCGTCAACGGCATCGTCAAGGGTGTCTGTGGGATACGGGGACCATAACTCACTTTCGACACAAACAGATAATCACCTGTCAGCAGCGACTTTTCCAACGAACTTGAGGGGATCACATAGTTCTGGAAGAAGAACTGGTTGATGAAATAGACAGCTACTAAGGCGAAGACCAGCGCATCAACCCATGACATAACGAACTTCACGGGACGCTCAGCCTCTTTCCACCACTGCCATTTGATCTTCTTGGTGATATAGACATCGTAGATAAAAGGTATCACGAGCAAGCCCCACCAGCTCTCTACCCAGTAAAGGAAGAGCAGATACAGCACCAGTACGCCAATAAACTTGGCCCACTGCACTTTAGGATTGAATTCTTTCTTTTTCTCCATGATTATAAAAACTTCACTCACAGGTTTGACGCAATGCCTATCTAGAATAGTTGCGCCTTTAACCTATGTTTCAAAATTTAAACATGTCTGAAATGGTCAGCAGACCTTGATGATCCTTCGTATATTCCGCAGCCAGCACAGCACCCAAGGCAAAGCCCTGACGCGAGTGGGCATCGTGGGTGATGGTGATCAGATCGGCATCAGAGTCATAGCGAATGGTATGGATGCCTGGCACCTCACCACGACGGATATGGTCGATACGCAGGAACTTTGGATCGGTGGTATCCTCTTTCCAAGCCTCCTTGCGGTCGATATTCTCTACAATCTCATCGGCTAATGTGATAGCTGTACCACTTGGATGATCGAGCTTATGCACATGATGCGTCTCCTCCATCTCCACATCATACTGTGGGAACTGGTTCATGATCTTTGCCAGATAACGGTTTACAGCTGAGAAGATGGCTACACCGATAGAGAAGTTCGAAGCCCAGAAGAGTGTCTTCCCCTCTTCCGAACAAGCCTTACGCACTTCGTCGCCATGATCTTTCATCCAACCCGTAGAGCCACTGACCACCTTAACACCTTTTGACCAGGCTTTCAGGTAGTTGCCATAAGCCGCCTGAGGCGCTGTGAACTCAATGGCCACATCAGCCGACGCAAACGCAGGACTGTCAAAATCCTGTTGATTGTCAATATCGATGATACTCACAATCTCATGTCCACGGTCACGGGCAATCTGCTCTATCATCTTGCCCATCTTTCCATAACCGATTAATGCTATTTTCATATCTTAATTGAATTAGTTTAATTTCTTATAATACTTGAGCGGACTCTTTAACTTGACATCCGGATGAAGAATGTGGATAAAGTCGTTGAGCAACCAGTCTGGATGGAAAGGCGACTCCTCATAGAAACGGGAGGTACGTACATTACAGCCATAGACCTCTTTTGTCTGAAAAGCACGGAATTGCTTATAGCCATCCCTCTCGGCACCAAACTGTTCAAGGGTCATCGCCCTGTCACCTTCATAACGGAACATCCACACTTCCGCATCAAAGGCATCTTCAAGAACCGTCTCAAACGACAGAGGGAGTGAACCACTCTGTTCATCGTCAGCCCACGGATAACGGCCCCCGGCATCTTTGATCATCTGACCAATGGTGCTACGCCCACCAGGTACATACCAGACAGAACCTACCTGCTTATCCATCATTATAGAACGTCCTTCACCCGCCTCTTTGGCTTTCTGTTTCAGTTCATTATAGTTCTTATCCACTTCCTCAAAGAGCTTGTCGGCCTTCTTCTGTTTGCCAAACAGCAGACCATAGAAACGCATCCACTCTGCACGAGCCAAGGGCGATACCTCCATATATTCGGCACACTCCACAAGCGGAATATCAAGATCCTCTAACTTGCCATAGCCACCACTGTTCTCAAAAGGCGACAACAGGATTGCGTCAGGATGCAAATCAATAATCTTCTCTATCACTGGACTCATCCCATCACCGCAATCGCTGATACGTCCCTTTCTTACTTGCTTTTGTATCCAGGGAATCTTGATATATTTCAAATCAGCCACACCGGCAATCCTGTCTCTACACCCCAGATTCATCAACAGTGAGCAGTGAACGGTGGTGAAGACAACGGCCTTCTGCAACGGGGTACGAATCACTGTACCCTTGGGCAGATGGACAGGCAACTGCTTATCGCGGGGCACCAGCACATAAGTGTGGAGCGCCTTGCCATCCTCCCAGGGATTGCCAATGGTTGCCACCGTATAGCCGTCGTACTCTACAATAGAGATCAGTGAGGCGTATTTGAAATCAACCTTGTCACCGCCTCCCTGCTGGGCAGACGGACCGCCACAGGAAAGCAGTGACAAAGCGAGGATGAGACTACAGAGAATTCTCATTGAAACTGTATTTTTGCAGTACCGTGAACGAACTCGATCTTATGAGGCTCTACACCAGTCTGGAAAGACTCTACAAACTGACCTGGAGTAGCATTAGGACCATATCCCTGATAAACATTCACAAAGCCAGGCAAATTGGCGGGGTAACCTGTATCGGGATCCTTCTGACGGGAAGCAATAAAAATATTGCCTGTAATCGGATCAACAGCAATAGCTGCAGGAGAAACAATCTGATGTTCAGAATCACCACTCAGATTCAGCTTTACCGTAGAATTTGAAAGGATATCGTAAACACTATAGCTTGATCCTGTAGTACCACCATAAGGATCATTGAAAGTAAAGATATAATAACCAGAAGCTGCCATACCTGTAGCATTAGGAACAACCAGTGATACGCTATTGCCACTAATCTTATATACACCAGCATCATGTTGAGTATAATCATCATCATAGTAACCATAGTCGAGCACATAGAGTACATCACTTGATACAGCGATCTCCATCGGATTCTTTACTTTCTCAAACTCGGTATTGGTGACGTTGCCACTCGTTATATCAATTTTTGAAATAGAACCGTTGCCTTTGCTATAATCACTGTTAGCCACATAGAGTGTCACGGTATTTGTGTCGTCAATGCCGAAAGTCAATCCCTCTGGATAAGAGCCAACCTGATACTGCTTCTGCAGAGTGAAGCTCGTGGTGTCGATAGCAGCTACATAACCTTTGTCACCATCACCGTATGTAGTAAAATAAACTTTGTCTTCAAAAGCAGCGATGCGGCGTGGGGTCCTACCTTCAGCATCACCCAGCAAAGCTGTGGTGCTGACCTTCTTCAGCTCTTTTGAGTTTCTAGCATCCAATACAAAGATGGTGTTCTCGTCAGAACCTACGATATAAACCTTCTGTCCATATACCAGTACATCATTAGGGGTACCACCAAGGCTCTCACCATTAACCATCTGATATACATTCTGCTGGGCTGAAGGTGTCATGGTAGCATAATTGATATAAGTAAGGCTACCATCGATGCTACTATAATAATTACCATTGTTGATGATAAACACACCTTTGGTCACAGGAATCTCAGTTGGCGTGTTGCTATTTGAATCATCTCCCAAACAGCCTGTGAGGAGGGTTGTACCCATTGCCATCACAGCTAAACTTAACAGATACTTTTTCATTGTTGCGTTATTATATTTTAAAGTTGATATTTCAGTGATACTTGCCAGCTGCGTCCCGGCATGGGATAGAGACGTACGATCTCATACTGCTGGTCAAAGAGGTTTTTCAGATCGAAACGGGCCTCCAGTGACTGTCCCTTCCAAGAGAAAGTGCGCCAAGCCGTCAGTCCTGTATCCCAATAGCCGTCGATCTCCGTTCCCTCATAATGCTGGTTGTTTGCCCAACGGCTGCTGATGCCTGAACCATGCAGCGAGAGATTCACCCAAGGATTCTCCCACCCGACAGCCAGGCTACCGGTATGCTTTGGTATGTAGGCTATCTGATAGCCATAGAAGGGGGAACTAGAGTTCGTCTTATTCTCTGCTTGCTGATAGCAATAGCTGCCCGAGATCTTCAGACTGTTTTCCGCATTGAGACACCAGGTGGTATTGGCTGTCAGTTCTCCTCCCAGCACACCGACTTTCCCCACATTCACACAGGTCCATATAAACATATTATAAGGTACAGCCACAATCATATCCTTGACATGATTATAATAGCTGTCAAAGGTGATCTGGAAATCACAGCTTTCCGACTTCGTGTTATAGGTCATACCTATATTATATTGGTCTGTGCTCTCAGGCAACAGATCAGTACTGCCCATGTGGTAGTAATAGCTTTCATTGAAAGTTGGAGAACGGAAGATATTCTTATACGATGCTCTCAGATAGAGATCCTGATCCTCAAGCAGCTGATAGGACAATGAGACAGAAGGCGACAGGCGACGCATGTTTCGGGCGCTCTCCCCATATTGGGAATCATTCAGGTAGAGCGAATACAGCAGACGAGCCAGAGCGGTCAGCCTTCCTTTTCGGTACTTGGCTGTTGCCGACTGAAGAATCGTGTGGCGATAGGGCTTGTTGTTGATGGTTCGCTCAGCCGAACTGGTCAGATTGTTATAACCATAGTCCAGCGAATAATCGAAAGCCCACACCTCTGATAGCGCATAGAGCACGGCTGCTGAGGTATAGAACTCGCGCTGCCAATAGCTGGCATCATTCTGGTTCTTCGCCGTTAAAGGATCTTTGTAGATGGAGGCGCTCCAGTTATATTTGGCACTCCACTTCAACGACCAGCCCGAACGGTTATGCGTCAGATACTGTAATTGTCCGAATGCATTGCGATCACGAAGGGTCTCTTTACACACATCCGTATAATAATGCACCTGTCCGGGCAGCTGACGATCGTTATCGTAATAATACACCTTACCACTCAGACGGTTAAAGGCATCAGGCGACCACACAAAATTGAACTCCCCATGCCCAGTGTTCATCCGACTGTTCTTGCGGGTGTCCTTCACCACCTTTGTCACATTCTTCACCTCATAGGGATAGTCATTCTCTGCGTAAGTATATTCTCCAACCAACGAAATGGCAAAAGTCTCGCTAGTATTCTGTTCATAGCGTAGGAACGGACTCACATAGCCAAAGGAGCCTGCTTTCAACTGAGCCGTCAGATGCGGACGCAGGTCTTCTGTCGGCATACCGATCGTCTGGATATTCAGTACGGCAGAGGCTGAGGCATTACGGGCTGGGATAAAAATGTCGTCATTATCGCCTATCACCAAAGAGAGATGATCCACATTGTCGAGCGAATAACGGGAGAGGTCTATCTCACCACTCTGACAGTCGCTCAGCATGATTCCGTCATAACTCACACCCGTATGCTTGGCACTGAAACCACGAACAGATACTGTCTTCAATCCCCCTGCCCCACCATAGTCACGCAAGGTGATACCAGGGATGCGATGCAAGGCGTCGGCTACATCCGTTACACCCAGACTCAGCATCTGTTCACGATCGAGAATACGAAGAGGCGCCGTACTCTTTACTTCGTGCTGCCTGCGGCTCTCTGTCACCGTTATCTCACGAAGCTGATGTGTCCTGTCCGTAATGGTATCATTACGAACAGCCTGCCCTTGAGCGATATTCGTCGTTAGGCAGGCTATCAGTAGTATGTGTCTGGCTCGCCTCATTGCGCTGCAAAGTTACATAAAAAAAGCGAAACACACACATTTTTCACAAAAATTACCTATGTGAGCAGGCAATGGCCTAAATCTTCCCGCTGGCAGATGCCTACCATCGTATTGACCACCTCGTCCATCTTCGGCACTTGCGCCACATAATATGAGGGATAGTCTGCACATAGCACCACCAGATTCATGGCTCTCACCCGAATGCCATAATGCGTCTCCAGCATATAGCGGTAGAGGTTCTGCTGCAGACAGTAGTGATAGAACGAGGTATCAGGCAGGTTGATGCCATTCAGACTCATCTTCCCATTGAAGCCTTCGGTGATAGGCTGTCCCAGGGCGTTCACCACCTTCGAGCTGCGCTTCCAGTCATAGATCGTAAAAGTGCCGTCATCTTCCTGACAGATCAGGTCGATCGTACCAGCCACATTCAGCTTCAGATCATAGACGGGCCACTCCTGACGATAGGGTTTGATGGCATAGTCATTGACGAACTGCAGGAAATACTGTTTCTCTTTCTCCAATGAGATTGCTTCCGTCTCGCCATTGTAACAGAAGGGATAGATGGTCTCAAACGTACCATCTCGGAAATAGCTCTCCGTCTGGGCATGCATAAACGTTCCCACTTCACTGGCCATCGTGCCGATTCTGTCCCATTGGTTGAGTGACTCCTCAACAGGGATGCTATAGTTCTGACACCTTCGCTCTGCTGCTGTCAAAGCGTTGAAACTCTCGAAGAAATAGCCTACCAACGAACTGACAGGCAATAGCCGCTGTCTGCCGTTATAGATATAGATATGTTCGTAAGGCTCGAAATCGATGTAGGCATCCTGCTCATAGCGGCCTGCATCCCTGAAGGTAGCCATCTTCTCCAGCATATCAGCAGTTCGGGGAAAAGGTTTCACCTGCGTCATATACTGGCATTCCTCAGATGTCATCGCATAGCATGGCACTTGATTCGGGGTCTGAACAGGCATCTTCGCCTGCACCCTCGCAGCCATCTTCTGGGCTTCCGCCTTTGTCCAACGTTTCACTGGCGGTAAAGGCTTATCCGACAAAGGCGGACATTCCAGACTTGTCACAAGTGTCTTCAACAGCGCTGTCAGATAGTCGGCACAAGCCTGATGATAGTTCCATACCTGCCTTTCGGCAAACCTCACAACAGTCCAACCCAGACGAGTCATCAGATTGTCAAGATAATCATCGCCACATGTCAGATAATGCTGGGGCTCTCGCGTGCAAACATCGAAAGGCTCATCTATCTGCACAGCAATCCGCACCTCAGGACGACCCTCCACGAGAATCACCAGATCAGGACAGATAAGCGGCAACTGATCTGACACACAGATGCCCACATCGTTTCGGAACGTCACCTCTTCAGGCATCTGCTCACCCAACCACTGACAGAAACGAGCCTTCAGTCTGCTCACCTCATGGCGGCAGTCCTCACGAAAGGGATAGAGCACCGTTTCTGGTGCTGGACTCTTTAATATAGGATAGGTATCTTGTATCACTGCTGAAAGGTATCAAGCCTCACCTTTTGTGAGGTCAAAGGGAATGACGGGCTCTTGCTGACTGGGAATGCGGATTGGTCCATACTCCTTCTCGTAGCGTATGATGTTCTCCTGAAGGGCAGCAAGCAGCCGCTTGGCATGCTCTGGTGCAAGGATAACACGACTCTTAACCGGAGCTTTCGGCACCCCAGGCAACACACGCGCAAAGTCGATGATAAAGTCACTGCTCGAATGCGCGATGATGGCAAAATTAGCATACTCACCCTGTGCCACATCCTGTGGCAACTCCAATTGCAGACTCTGCTGCTCTTTGTTGTTATCGTTCATATTTATATAGACAATTATTCAAACTTACATGATCTTGAAGCCGCGGAATGAATGCGGCGGAATGGTGACTGTCACGACATTGGTGTCAAACGATTCGCGCCCGTTGATCTTCTGACTGGGCTTTATCTCGCCCTTGAAAACCTCGCCTGACGTCAGATCCGTCAGACCGTTTTTGCTGCGTGTCACCAGATTGACGGTTACAGGCTCATGATGGAACGAATGCACGACAAAGGTGCCGTTGTCGTAAGTCATCAAAGCCACCTGCGAGGGTCCCTCAATATAGACATCAGCCGAGCGGGAGATGACGGCACGGAGGCGGTTCAGCGCATTGGCAGGCAGGGCATACAGATGACTGAAGTTGTCGGGAATCACCCACACATAGATGTTGCCCTGTGAATAGACGCTATGCTGTAGCAGAGGCCAGCCGTTACCATACGACAGCGTAGTGATGTCCTCCCACGAGTCGTTGGTGAAGTACATAAAGACGGGTATCTTCACGCTGACGGCTGTACGTCCGATATTCTGTCCACGTCCGTATCCGCCACTCACGATCACAGTGTCGATATCAGCTTTCCGCTCTGTAGCCACCATCTCGAAGATGTCCTTGATACCTTTGTCCTGCATAGCGCGATAGAAGCCCGAAGTGACAATCACGTCGCCGCCTTTTCCCATCAGCCGCTTCATCTTCGACAGAATCTCAGGGTCGTTCTTGGCACACTCCGTCAGAATCACCAGTTGCTCATCCTCAGGGAACTCGGGCACAATCTCTACGGGGATTCCCACCATACCCATATAGTTATGCAGGAAGTCGTCGCCCGACGAGTTGAAGGGCTTGTAGGCCTTGATACCCTTGGGTGTACCCAGTTTGCCGAGCAGGGGATCGATCTTGTTATAGGCATCGTCGGCGATACGCCCCCATGTGGGTGGGTTGTTACCCTTTTGGGACGACGGGAACATCATCGACGTGAAGTTGAACAACGTGATCTCCGGAGCCTTGGCCAACAATGTCAGCCACAACTGTTCGGCGAAAATCTCAGGATACCAGGCACCGCCCGCGTCAACCCATCCGCCGAAGTTGTGCTGTGGACGGATATTCTCGAAATAACGGATGATACCGAAACTCTCGTAAGCCTGCAGATGCTGTTCGCTCTCAGGGTTGCGCGTCTCTGTGCCAGTATAGACGCCATCGAAGGTCCAGGGTCCACGCTTCAGGTCGAAGCCCAGGCCGTGGAAATGGTCATACCAGTTAGGATATTTGATGATTACCTTACACTTCGGGTTCACGCGACGAGCTGGCTCTACGATCATTTCCCTGCCGACCTTATCGAGCAGATCCATTCTGAAATCACCCCACGAACGATCACCCTTCGCCTTAATACAGAGGTCGCACTTGCAGTTTGTGAAATAATAGTCGTCGAGCACAATCTCGTCGAAATAGCGGGCTGTCAGTTCTGCGATGTCCTTGATCATCTTCAGATGCTCAGGGTTGCTGTAGCAGAAACTCTCCCAGCGCTGGCGCTTGCTGCCCGAGAAGTTGTAGGTGATGCCTCCCGACACCTCGACACCTTTCGACTTGAAGAATTTGATAGCTTGCTGCATGGCCTTGTCATCGACAAACACATTGTCGCGGAAGGTCTCCAGATACACCTTGTCCAGTTTCAGATTCCTGGAGTAGTCGGGCCATAGCGCCTCCCACTCTTTCACGGTTCCCACCCGGTTCACATCCTGAACCATTACATAAGCCGTAGTCTTGAAGTTTTTGTGATGACCTGCCCAGGCATTAGCTCCCAGGATCAGCAAGACTGTCAATAGTAATACCTTTCTCATTTTTATCTCCAATCACTCCATCAATTGTTGTCGCCTGCAAATTTATACAAAAATTCCAAGATTCCAAGCTAATTGAGATAAAAAACTGAAACAAAGTAAAATCTGTGGACCTCACACCGTGCCTGTCCCCATGTGAGCCTGAAGTAATATAGAAAATAATTTTTTTCTTCCAAATCCTTGTATATTTGGAAGAAATATATTACCTTTGCGACATGAATGAAGATATAAGAGAAACTTTCCATTCGGTGGAGTATGATGAATACTACGCTAGTCTTGACGAAAAGACCAAGACAAAGTATGACTACGTGGAAACGATGATTAGAACTCAATATGTGGTTAACAAGAAGTTCGTAAAGACCCTGGAAGGGACGGAATTCTATGAGGCACGTATCTCTGTGGGTAACAACGAATATCGTACTATCATATTCGCTATTGATACTCAGTCGTTTATAGAGAGTAAGCGTGTGCTCTTTCTGAATTCTTTTCTGAAGAAAGGCACTAAGCAATATAAGGGCGAGATAGAAACTGCCCGCAGGATTTTGAATAAATATATTTGAAGGAGGATAAGAAAATGGTAAAGATTGACGAAAAGAAACTGGCAGAATTGAAGACTGGTTCTCAGCATCTGACTGAGAAGTATGGTGAGAAAGGCACTCCCTCACGAGAAGAATTCGAGGCAAAGGCCAAAGCATGGTACTTTGCTGAAATATTACGTGATGAACGTAAGCGCCAGAAGCTGACACAACAACAGTTAGGTGAGCGCATCGGCAAGAAGCGTGAGTATATTTCTGCACTTGAGCAGGGACAGACGGATATGCAACTTAGCACGTTTATGCTTATAGCAAACGCATTGGGGTTAAGGTTCTCTTTGGTAGTCGGATAGAACAAGTAACCCTTCATAGAATCAAGTGGACAGTTCTTCTATCTGTTCTGAAATACATTAAGATGTGGAAGTCAATTCGGCTTCCACAACTTTTTATTAGCCATCCTCACACCGTACCTGCCTATATTACTATTAATGGTGTCAAATGAAGTTCTATCAATGTCTATCTTTTTTATAAAAAAAATAGAAAATGCTTTGATAATTCAAAAACAATGCTTATATTTGCACCGTGCTCTGTATAGAGGACATTTTATTTGCTCAACTTTCCGTGAACGAACTGCGACCTCGAACAAGGAGATACACGAGCAAACTATTACCAGAGGAGTATGCGCTTATGCGCAGACTACTCCATTAGGTAATAGAGGCTGTCGCAGGCCTGTTCACGGTAATGGAATGAGTCTGCGCTTCTTTGTGTAGAACGTTAGTGCAGATTCCCCCAAAGTGAAGAATCTATTAACGTAAAATATAAAGTGTTTGAGCAAATGAAAAGATTAGATTTATTATTTATTGCCTTAGCAGTGGTATTATCTGTTTTCGGTCAAACAAAGAAACCGACAATTATGATATTACCTAGTGACAACTGGTGTACCCAACGCTATTTCATGACTACATTTGATAATCAAGGTACTGATGTAAAAGTCCCCAATTATCAACAAGCCTTCCAAGAAGATACAGAACTTGGACAGGTTATTAGTAAAGTTGGAAGTGTGCTAACTAGTCTTGGCTATAGCATAAAAGATGCAGAACAGGAAATCAAGAGCCTTAATGTCAAGCAAGCAGAAGACAATGTAACTATGAGCAAAACGAGTGGTGCCAATCTTGTTGAAAGTCCACTCGACATCTTAAAACGGCGCATCAAGTCGGATATCATTATTCAGATATGGTGGAAGTTGAATCGCGAAGCTGCTGGACGTTCGGCTTCTTTTACACTTGAGGCTTTCGATGCATATACAAATAAGCGAATAGCTACTTCTACAGGTACAACAAAAGCGTCAGCAGAATCAATACCTGTGTTATTGGAGACAGCGGTAAAGGAAAATGTCAAGACATTCGATAAGCAAATGGATGAATGGTTTTCTACTCAACAAAGGGATGGGCGTGAGATATCTCTGACTATTCGCTGCTGGGATAGTTGGGATAAAGATCTCGAAACAGAGTTTAATGGAGAAGAACTGACGGATTGTATTCAATTATGGTTACAAAAGAATTGCGTCAATGGCTCTTTTAACTTAAGCGATGGTACGGAATCTTTTGCTCAATTTGAGCAGGTACGCATCCCATTGCAAGATGAAAAAGGGCGAGCAATGGATGCACGAGCATTTGCTACTCAGTTGAGGAAACACTTACAACAGCCTCCATATAATATCACATCAAAAGTAATCATTCGCGGACTCGGCGAGGCCGTTATAATTTTAGGGGAGAAATGAATATGAAACGGACTATTATAACTTTAACAAGTATTATATTGACTGCAATCTGTTATGCACAAAATATTGGTATCAGTGCACAGATAGTAGATGAGAAAATCCCAGAAGAAGCAGCTCGGCAACTGGAGACAAAACTTCAAAATGCCCTCATTTCAAACAGTTTTGTGAATAATGGTTATATAGAGAGATATGTTTTGACTGCAAAAGTTGATATTACTCAAAAAGATATAACTCCAACTACACCTGCTCGTATTTCTGAGAAAATGGATATAACTTTGATGGTGGGTGATGTGATAGAAAACAAGCTCTATTCATCTGTCACATTATCGGTAGCAGGTATAGGTACAAATGAAAACAAAGCCTTTATCAATGCTTTTCGAAATATAAAGGGGGATAATCCAAAGATTCAAGAAATGTTGAATGATGCCAAGGTTAAGATCCTTGATTACTATTCTAATCATTGTTCCGAGATTATTCAAAAATCGAAACGACTTACATCAACTCAAGCATTTGATGAAGCTTTATTCCTTTTATCCTCTGTCCCTAACATCTGTGAAGAATGTTTTGCTCAATGCCAGCAACAGGCAGTAGTAGCCTATCAGCAAAAGATAGATTCAGAAGCAACTACTCTTCTGGAAAAGGCTAAAACCGCATGGACTTTAAATCAGAATGAGCAAGGTGCCATTGATGTTGCAAACATCATTTGCCAGATCAATCCCAAATCATCTAACTACAATCAAGTGATATCTCTTAGGAATACAGTAAATAAGAAATTGCAGGCAGATGAAAAACGCGAATGGGATTTCAAAATGAAACAATACGAGGATGACCAAACATTCAAACGTAGTTTGGTAGATGCAGCCAAAGCCATAGGTGTTGCATGGGGACAAAACCAGCCAAGGACAGTATATAAGACCGTAATTCGTTATTGGTGGTAAACATAGTATTAATTTAAGAATATAAGATTATGAAAGCAAGAATTTTTATGATTGCACTATTTGCCCTGAATATAATTAAGATAAGTGCACAGAGTAATGATGAGGTAACACTCGTAGTATCCGCTGATGGAGCAACCAAGGAAGAAGCAACAAAAGTTGCTCTTCGTAGTGCAATAGAACAGGCCTATGGTACGTTCGTTTCAGCGAACACGACAATATTAAACGACAAGATGGTTAAGGACGAGATTGTTACCATTTCAAATGGAAACATCAAAAATTATAAGGAGATATCTTCTTTTGTTTTGCCAAATGGGAAACAGAGTGTAACACTACAGACTACAGTATGTATATCAAAACTAATATCTTATGCACAGAGTAAAGGCGCTTCAACAGAATTTGCTGGGGCGACTTTTATGATGAACATTAAAATGAAAGAGCTAAATAAAAAGAATGAAAAAGAAGCATTAAACAATCTTCTCCACCAAATTAGTATACTTATAACGGATTCATATGATAAAAGTCTTGAAATAGCAACCCCTAAACAAGATGAAAAAGGAAACTATATAATGGATATGAGGTTGAAATTTTTAGGAAATAATAGATTTTTGACAGTTCGAGATTTATTGTTTTATACACTGATTGGACTGAATCTTGATGAAAAGGAAGTGGAAGAATATAAAACGATGAATCTAAATTGTATAAGATACGATATTAGAATTGAAACAAAAAATCATGATATTGGTTATGATCATTGTTGGGTATACCTAAGAAATGATAAAATGTTCTTTGATAAATGGTGTCATGATTTGCTTTCGATCATATGTAAAGAAAGATCTGATTATAAAATAGTTGATAACAATGGAAAAGTATGGCAATCCAGTTCTAATGAGAGTATTAAACGGCTTCCTCGTCTTTTTCTAGCATTCGATTGGAAGTATGGAGAATATTTCGGAGGAGAATATGCTTCTGAAAACGCTTCAAGCTACATTAAATCATTAAAAAAGAATGCAATGTGGAATTATAAAGAATCAAATGGAAACAAAGTTAAAGGAGAATATGAATTTGTAATCTCTTATGACTCATATGAAGATTTACAATTTGTTGTTGGGTCTCAATACATGCAAAATATTAGTAAAATTGACGTTGTTAGAAAGTAAATATATTATAATATGACTTCTAAAATTACGCTATATGATTTTTTCTGTATTCTGATATCAGGGTACTTAATTATATTTCCCTTTATCTTCAATGAAGTTTGTGATATTAGCAAATCTTTGCCATTCTTCATTTTGGCTTATTTAGTGGGGCTCGTATATCATACAATAATAGAGCGCCTTTATTTACCACTCCGGAATTGCCGATGTATGATTGAAAAAGGAAAGGATAGAGCTATAAGTAGTTTTGAAAAACATTGTAAAAGAACAATATCAATCCCAAATGTCGATTATTATGAAGCTTATTACTATCTTATGATGAAGAATTGTCTGTATGTTATTCCAGTATTAGAAGCACAAGTAGCTCTGATTAAAACAATTTTCCCAATAATAGTCTTATACGCTATATATCTTTCTGCAAATTGTTCAATCATTAATATGGAAGATGATTTAAGACTATTTATCGTAATAACTTTGGGAATACTCATAGTTACACTTCCATGTGTGTGGTACATTATTCAGCAAAAAGTCTATCGATTTGTATATGAGGGTTATTTTTTTATTCAACATTCAATTAAGAAAGAAAGTGATAATGAGACTACTTAATTTTTTTACTATATGTTTTTTTGTAGTAAACGTTAATGCTCAAAGCTACAATAGTGACCGAGTTTCATTTACGAACTTCATGATTCGTATGTATAATGATGCTCCGTTTGAAGGCGTACGAGCTGTAAATGACTATGATAATGCTTTCCTAATTTCAGTATTAGCACTGGATAAGGATAAGTATAAGACTGAGGCGATTCTAAATCGGGTAGCTTCTGTCAAAGCAATGGCTAATGCATCTCGTTATTTCAACGGCTCGAACATTACTCAAGATATGATTATCCATACTACAGAAAAAGCTGACGGAACCAGTGATACAGAAATCATTGAGAATATCCGTGAGAATTCTGTGGGATATGTTAAGGCTCTTGAGCAACTTACAAACTTCAAACGTAAAGATGGTTTGCAGGTTTTTATCTTTATTACTCCATTATCAACAATTAAAACCAATTAAAACAATGAAAACGAATTTTTCCTAATCTCAATTATTGCAGTTTCTATCTTCGTAAGCGTCTCACAGCGGGCTCACAGAGGATCACTGTCCCCGTGTGATCGTTATTCATATTCAATTCTGTTTTTGGAGCAATATACGAATAAAAACGGAAATAATAAAGCAATTCAAGTGAAAACTTATTAAACGCAGGATTAGATATAACAGTCGCCAGATGTTCCTACAAGGCTCGATTTATGTTCCCAGTATGGGAATGTTTGATTCCCAGGCTGGGAATATTATTTTCCCAGTATGGGAATAATTGTTTCCCTTAATGGGAATGGGGTTCGAGGTTGAAGAGGAGCCTGCCAACACCTAACGTATCACCTAACAGAACACCTAACAATCATCTAACATTCTCCTAACATACACCTAACATCGGGGGTTCACCTTATTTTATAGGAAAAAACTTGATGTTAGGTGACATGTTAGGTGTTTGTTAGGTGTTTAAGCGCCTTACGAGATGCTAACTTCCACAAAATAAGACAGTTAACTGTCGCCGATGTTAGGTGTTAGGTGTTTACAGAGAAAAATCTGAAACGTACTTCAGAACAAGCTATCGCCCAAACAGCAGGCAGAGATTCTGGTGATCATTATGAACCTTTGTTGATGCCGCCTACGATATCATCATTGTCAATGCTATGCTCTGTCTTCTTGACGCTGGCCTTCAGGGAGCCGAAACGATAAGTTACGGCAATCGTGAAACTGCGGGCCCGATTCCAGGATTGCTGGAAATCATGATAATTGCCATTCACCGTTTCTGCCTCTGACGACCAATACTTGTTGAATGGCGCATTGGCAGCTATCCTCACTGTCAAGCGATCAGCCTTGAGGAAGGAACGCTGAAGTGAAGCGTAATATCCAAAATAGGAGTGCCGCATCGTGTAAACGTCTGACGGACTACGGCCTATCTTACCATAGGAGCTCAGATAGAGCAGCAATTTCCAAGGAAGCTTCTGCGAGAGGTTAACGTAGTAGTTGTCAGACCATCCAAAAGTGCGATAGCCCAGATTCGGATTCTCGTAGTGCTCATAGCGGAGATTATTGTTAAGCACGATGGTTGTACCATCGAATGGTTTCCATTGCACATACTGTTCAACAGAGAAACGACGATAGCGGAGGATATTATCATAGGTGCGATAGCGGATATCATCTTTGGCCGTCTGTATATCAGAAATACCATCAGAGGTGTGATGATAACCAGGAGCCACCTGAAGAGTGAGATTGGGGAGGATATATGAATAGACCAGACTGATGCGCTGGGTGCGTGAACTAACCAATTGCGGATTACCTTGATATATGATTGTTGGAGATATCACCACCGCAGGGTTCAGATAAGAGATTCCTGGGCGATTGATGCTGGTGGTATAGTTCAGTTTCAGCGACTGGGCATCTGTCAACTGGTATTTCAACGAGGCCTGTGGTACCCAGTCGTTCAGGTGCTTATTAAAGGATTCCTTTTTACCATCAGGATAGCTGCCCTCCATAAAACTGTACTCATAGCGTAGTCCAGCACGAGCTGACCATTTCTCCCTGTTGTAGATATAATCAGCATACCCAGCCAGCACACGGGTTGTATGCTGAAACTCATCATTGATCAGCAAATCATCACCAAAGAACTCCTGCGTATTGTGGCTGTTGTTGTTGCGATCAATATATTTAGTGCCAATCTCTAATTGATGACCTTTTCCCAACGGACGAAGCCAATCAGCTTGAAACGTATGTTCTGTAAAGCGTTCACGCTCTGTCTGAAGACTGCCTGTATATGCAAAAGGAGCGTTCACCATTTCTGAATAGGTATTCTCCTCGTCAGTATGTTGACGCGTGAGGGCGAGCATGTAAGAGAGAGTGAACCGCTCGCCCTTCCTACGCGTCTTATGCTCATAATCAAACCTGCCATTCCATGAAGAGTGACTATAGCCTGGCATCCAGTAATGATTGCTGAAACTATAGATGGGCTGATCAGAAGCACTATATAAGGAAGTCTTGCTGTCACCTTGTACGTTCAACTTATAGAAATAACCCCCAAATGAGGCAGAGACCAGATTGAGAGAGTCGATGTCGTAACTGGCATTGAGGTTGGTATAATGGATACCTCCTGGGTTCGAGCCGTCAGAGTGTAACATCATCTTGTTGCCTGTATCGAGAAAGCTCCGTTCGGTATGTGTGCTGTTCTCCGTCTCTCTACTTGACATTCCCCCATAGCCATAATCGACAGACATCAACAACTTACCTAACTGTCCTGTCAATGAGGCATAGAGGTTGGGGTGATTGAGTGAGGTATAAGAGGCAGAAACGACTCCTGTGATACCACTCATCTTACTGCCGTTCACCATCACGATATTCAGGATGGCATCCACGCCTTCGGCATCCTCACGGGCACCAGGGTCTGTAATCACTTCAATGCGCTTCACCATCGAGGCAGGCATCGACTTGAATACCTCTTTGGCATTCTTCGACAGACTGGGATCAAGATGTCCGTTCTTATAGATCTTGAAACTGCTATTGCCCTTCACGAGGATGTTATCCTGTCCATCAACCGTCACCATCGGCACCTTACGCAGCATATCCATCACTGTCTGAGTCTTCGATTCCTCATCAGCCTGCACATCATAGCCGATACGGTCTATCTCCTGCTTGATCAGCTGGCGCTGGGCCTTAATCTCTACACCTTCCAACTCCTTGTTCCAAGTGATAGAGTCTGTGCTTACGTGGGTTGAATCTGCCTGCGTTTGGGCCGCAGCTTCCCCTACCCTCGCTGCCAGAAGCAGCGAGAGTAACATGATTCCAATATGTTTCATCGGTTTATTTCTTGAGTTGTTCGATACTCAAATCGAACAGTTGTTGTATGAATTCGTCTGAGGTTTTGGCTTTCAATTTCTTGATCTCTGCTACAACCAGATTCTTCTCTGAATCATCAAGCGACTGGGCATCTTTGTCTTTGCAGAGCTTATAGATCTGTGTAGCCCAAGTATTGGCAGCAGGACCCTCCGGTTTCTTCTGGAAGAGTGTCCGCAGATTATTGAATTTATTAATCCATGCCTCCGATTCGTTGCCACCCACCGAACTATGCAGCGTTCCAAATGGACCAGAAAAATCTATTCTCTGACCGTTGATCATAAGACTGGTACTCGTCTTTTTCTGTCTGAATTTCTGCGTAGTAGCATAAGTCTTGATGATGCGTCCTGTAATAGAGCCATCCTTCTTCTCCACCCACTCCATTGCATAGACATATCTATGAGCTCTGAGTGTATCCTCAGGATCCAGGAAACAGGCATAAATCCACTTCGAATCCTTCATCTCTCCGATACCAACGCCTTTGTTGCCATTTCCCACAGCGAGTGATATATAGTTCTCGGCGCCACCATGAGAACCCGTACTGACACTATAGGCTGCTTGCTCATCTTTATCAAAGGCCTGGCGAATAGCAGTAATCAGGTGCTTGTTTGCCTTTTCGGCAATCTTAAACTCGTACTCATCGCTCATTCCCTCCATCAACCCCGTGTCTGGGTCTCTTTCCATGAAATGATTCGTATAAGTCTCCTCTTGCCCCTTGCTTTGCTTGAGGGCATCGAAAGCCTTCTGAATATTCTCTTGTGCCATTACTGTTGAGGACACTGCCATCAAAATGGCCGATAGGATTAAGTTTTTACTCTTCATATGCAATGTCATTTATTTGTTCGTTAATATATACAATGGTACCATCTTCTTGTTTCACAGGAATGAAACCATAAGCAGCCAAATGGGCCTCGATGATCTCCTGCTGGGCCTGTTCTAACTGTAGTTCAACATCTCTCTGCTCCTGTTCTGCCTGCGCCATCAGGGCATAAGCCTTATCGTAGTCGTGCATCATAGGCTTCAGCTTGCGGATACTCCGTTTCTTGGTCTGAATAGGCAGAACCTGCTCTTTCTGCTTAGGCATCGTGTCTGGTGCCAACTCTATGGGAGCTTGTTCTGACGACTGCACAATGGTGTCTGACTGTGCCATCAGGGTGGTCGTATGCTGTATGGTCTGCTGACGGGGGACAGCTACATATAAGATACCAGCTACGATAGCAGCAGCCACACTCCAACCTATCCATCGTTTGTTGGTCTTTGGCTGAGGTTTCATCGCCTCGATCTCCTGAAACAGCAGGCGATAGTCCTCCCACTCCTGAGGTATGTCTTTTCCTCGGAAGTAGTCGGCGAGGATATCCTCTTCCTCCAACGTCGATGTGCCGTCCATATACTTGTCCAGCAGATCTTTGATATATGTCTTTGTGTAACGTATCATATCTGATTCCTCCGTTTTATTTCTTCTAATAATGTTCGTCGTGCCCTTGCCAATAGTGTGCTGACTGATGTGGTCTCGATACTTAATAGGGTGGCTATCTCTTCGTGACTTCGTCGTTCCACCTGTCGCATATATAATAAGGTGCGCTGAGTGGTGGGTAGTTGTTGGAGCTTTTCAGAGAGCCATTTGTCGTCTTCCTTCATCTCTAACACTTCTTGTGGACTGGTGGTCAGACTGACAATCATGGCTTCATCCAACGCTTCTGAGGGTTTTCGTCGCTGGTGGTTCCTAAGCAGGTGTCTTGCCATCAGCGAGACGAGGGCTTCCACTGAGCGATATTGTTCCAGTTCATCGTGCATCTGCCATAGGCGGAGCATCACATCTTGTGCGATGTCCTCTGCTTCGTCTATGCCCGCTCCGTAGTGTCGGCTCACGCTGAGCGCCTTTTCTCGCCACGTGCGGGCCTTCTGTTCAAATGCACTTCTTTCCATTTATTCTTGCAATACATCTATTAGACACATCAACGCATCAAAACCAAACTTTGATTATAACAGTTTAACATTTCACCAAACTTTCCACTTGTCAATCTCTTCTTTTAACAGTTTGACTGCTCTTTCACATTCTTCTGGATAGGCAAGTGTCTGCACAAACCAGAGTTTACGATGCTGAACAAACTTTGCATAAAAGCGACGACCCGTCATCTGCCCCGTTTCAGTATAAAGATGTCCTGAAAGGATGAAGCATCCGTTGCCTTTCTGTTGCTGAGTGGCATGGAGATCGGAGGCATACTTTGCCATCGCCTGTTCCAATGTCAGGCTATCGGTATTCTGCTCCACAAAAGTGGTCTGCACAATCTCTGTACTATCTTGCCAGAAACAAAAACGGCTACTGCCCTTTTCCATTAGCGAATCGGCAGTCTGCTCAAAGAAAGAAGGATAACGCACCACATAATCATAGTCGTCATCGTGGTATTCCTTCATTCGCGTGAGTCTTATCGCCTGC
>CADCFA010000019.1 GCA_902800595.1 uncultured Prevotellaceae bacterium
GTCAGCAAGAATGGCATTACTTCTGCGCAGTATGCCTATTTTGACGAGAAGTATGGCTGGAACGACATCGATGTCTATGTGCCCTTCGTAGCTCCAATCCTTACACAGACTGCTAGCCTGAGTGTAGGCACCTATATGCTCACCAAGTCTTCAAAGGAAGCGCTGCCCCTCCTTGAGAAGGCTTACAAGAAGCTGGTTGATGACCTGGATATCGCTAATGCCACTATAAAAGCCTATGCCGAGAAACTTTATAAAGAAGGAGTAGAGCTTCACCAGGATTCTGGTTATCTTTATACCCTTGCTAAAGTTATGGAAAATCTTCGTAGAGTGCAGGCATACGGAGATTTCGACACATGGACGGAGTTGATTCCCGAGGATGGTGATAGGCCTGAAACCTATGCTTACTTCTTCATGCTTGATGATGACAGTGATGAGATCTATCGCCAAACTGCTGATGCCCGTGGACCGCTACGTATTCGTAAAGATCCGTTTGAAATGCAGATACCTATCGATATGGGTAATATGGGTTTGGATTATTCATGGTTCCTGGATGGCAAGCTGCTCTCGGATTCTGACAAGAAGGCTTTAAAGGAGACTATGGAGGATGCTAAGAAATCCAAGACGCTCGATCTGCAGGTGAAGCTCTTGAAGAATCTGGAGACCACTACGAAGAAACTGATCTTCGTGTATGGCGAGGATGATTCCTGGACAGGTGGTGCCATTCCCGATCCCACGAACCCCAACGTGAAGAAGTACATCGTGCCTCATGGCACACACACTGACGACTTCGCAAGATACGCCTGGTATGATGGTGGTCAGGAGATCGTTGACAAGATCATGGCTGATGTCAAAGCGATCTTGTTCCCCTAATTAAAATAAAGGCTCGCCAATCGGCGGGCCTTTATTGTCGGGGTTAAGCGTTTTTTTACTTGAACAGGCTCTGAGCCATCTTGTGGAGGCAGCGGCGCCAGGTGAGGAACTCGTGGGCCGTGCCCTCGGAGATGAGTCCTTCGGCGTTGAATCCTGCAGCCTTCAGGGCTTCGACGCTCTTGTTGATGCCGTCGGGATTCTCCTTGTCGCCACAGCCTTCGAAAATGTACTTCACAGCCTTGGGATCCTTGATGTCCTCGGGCATGTACATACCACCTGAGAGCAGACCCCAGTAGCCGAATGCCTCGGGGCGGCGCAGGGTGATGAGCTTGGTCTCTACACCACCCATCGACAGACCTGCCATCGCGCGGTTCCACTTGTCGGCCTTGGTGAGGAAGTTCTTGTCGATGAAGGGCACGAGCTCATCTACGAGCAGGGTCTCGAACTCCTTGGCAGTGAACTGACCGATGGTGCCGAACTTGATGTCGTTGGTAAGGCCGTAAGCCATCACGATGATGAAGGGCTTGATCTTGCCGTCGGCAATCAGGTTGTCCATGATCAGGCCTGCCTTACCCTGTACGGGCCAACTGGTCTCGTTCTCGCCCCATCCGTGCTGCAGATACAGCACTGGGTAGCGCTCCTGCTTTCCTTTTACCACCTTGCCGTAGCCTGCAGGCAGATATACGGTAGCCTCCTGCATCTTGCCCAGGCTCTTGGAGTAGAAGAGCACCTTCTGCATGTTGCCATGAGGAATGTCGGTGCGCTCTGCGTAGAAGTCCTGATCAGGAGCGGGAATCTCGATACCGCTCTCCCAGCGGCATGAGCCGAAGTAGTTGTGTGTGCCCGGATCGTTGAACACGCCACCGTCGATGGTGAGGTGATAGTAATGGAAACCTGGATCCATCGGACCCTCGGTGGTTCCTACCCAGACGCCGTCCTTGTCCTTGCGGAGCACGGTGCCGCCACGTCCGCCTAAGCCGAGGCTAACGATGACTGACTTGGCATCGGGAGCCACCACGCGGAAGCGGGCATAGCCTTCGCTGTTCACCTGCGGATACTCTTGTCCAGGCTGGTTCATGGGATTAGCTACCCAGTCGTTCTTGGGAACGTAGTTGTCGGCTTTCACGTCGAAGTCGCGGATCACGGCGAGTGAGCGCTTGGCCTTGAAGTTCTCGTCGAAAGGCAGCGGGTGGTTGTTTACACCCAGCCAAGAGTCCTTGTCGCTGAGATTCCAGAAGGTAACGTTCTTAATGACATCCTTGTGTTTTCTGAAGATACGGAACAAACGGTTATACTGGTCTTCCTGAAGTGTCTGGATATAGGGAGCCTGTGGCTTTGCCTCACCACGAGAGAACATCAGCTGGCCACCGCTCTCCGTGTTGGTGCGGAGGTCGAGCTCGGTGATGTGGATAGTATTCACGATCTCGCTGAAACGGCTGATGGTCTTTTCGAGTTGCTCCTCATCGGGGAAGTAGACGTTGTAGTGACCCTGCATGCCGATACCGTCGATGGGCACGCCAGCGTCCTTCATCTTCTTCACCATGTTGTAGATGCGCTCGCGCTTGCCGGGATCAACAGTGCTGTAGTCGTTGTAGATCAGTATGCCGGTGGGATCAGCCTCACGGGCAAACTCGAAGGCTTTGGCGATGAACTCGTCGCCACAGAGCTTGAAGGCTGTACTCTGACGATAAGGACTGGCATCGGGACGGAACATCATGTTGTCGTCGGCCATAGCCTCGTTCACCACGTCCCAGGCATAAACTACATCCTTATAGCGGTTTACCACCGTGTGGATATGTTCGCGCAGACGCTGGTAGAACACTTCCTTCTTAACGTCCTTACCCTTCTTGTCCTTGAACATCCAGTCGGCAAACTGAGCGTGCCAGCAGAGACAGTGTCCACGCATCTTGATGCCGTTCTCACGACAGAAGTTGGCGATGCTGTCGGCTAAACCGAAGTTCCAGACACCCTCTTTCGGATGGATCTCGCCTGGCTTCCAAGCGTTCTCTGCGGTAACGCTGTTGAACTGTTTCTTGATAATCTCCATCTGAGCAGGATCAGACACATTGGTCTTGTTTACAGCTACACCGATGGTGAAATAGTCTTTGTAGGCATCCTTCAAACCGGGACCTGCCGCATAATCGACGGGCTGTCCCCACTGTGCCCACATGCTGGTGCTGCAAAAAGCGAACAGCATGAGTGATAAAATGTTTCTTTTCATATTGTAGCTTAAGTTATAGTTAAAAACTGGTTGCAAAGTTATGGGAAAAAAAACTGGCAGACTATTGCGCATGTCTCATATAGTTGTCTATATGTCTCATCTGCGACAAAAATAGTCTGCCAACTGGGGGAAATGGGCTTATTTCTTAATCTTGTAGATGCGGAAGCTCATGGGCTGAAGCTCATCGTTGAGTATGGTGCTCTTCTTGCCGGCTTCGCACTCGAGGGAGCCTGTCTTCGGGGTGATCTTCTCCGGGTTGTCGAGACAGTTCTCATCATCCATGCCGTCATGGCAGAGGGTGATGGTCTCAGCCGTACGCGCCCCTTGCAGTCCCTGCAGGTTGAGCGAGATGGCTTGCGGCTGCTTGGAGGTGTTTACCACCTTGACGATAATCTGGCCTGCTGCCTTGTCGAATACGCTGCTGGCGAAGAGACCATCCTGTCCGTCCTGTCCTGCAACGGGCTTCTTGTTCATGGTCAGGGTAAGGACATTGGTACCCTTGTTCATGGCGAAGAGCTGCTGCACATAGTAACTGACAGACTTGAAGCTGCGGAGATTGTCGAACCAGATGGCATCGGGGCGCCACTGCCAGCCCTCTACGTGGGCGAAGAGCGGGGCATAGGTTGCCATGTGGACGATATCGGCATTACGCTCGATGCCGGTCATGTGGGCTGCTTCATACAGGGAGGTCTCGTAGTGGTTCCACTTCTTGCCGTCGCCATGACAGGCATATTCGCCTGCGAATACCTTCGGACCCTTGCGGTCGTAGCTGTCATAGCGCAAGCCATGGGTGAGGAACCACTGCTCGTTGCGGTAGTAGTGCTCGTCGTAGAGATCCACCTTCAGCTGCTTCATGCGAGGCTGCAGCAGGTCGAAGTCCCATCCCTCTGAGTTAGGACCAGTGGTGCCGATGAGCTTCAGGTTGGGGTATTTGGCACGGAGGGCTGCATTGAACTTCTTCAGGCGCTCTGTGAATACAGGGCCGTAGCCGCCGTGGGCTTCATCATAGTCCCACTGCTCATTGCCGACACCGAGGAACTTCAGGTTGAAGGGTGCTGGATGGCCCATGTCTGCGCGTACCTTACCCCATTTGGAATCCACAGGACCATTGGCAAACTCCACCAGGTCGAGGGCATCCTGAATATAGCTGTCGAGATCGTCTAATGCCACGTGAACGCCAGGTTTCGTGGGATCAGGGTTCTGGAACTGGCAACTCAGTCCGCAGGAGATAACGGGGAGCGGTTCGCAGCCAAAGTCCTCGCAGAGCTGGAAGTACTCGAAGAAGCCCAGTCCGTATGACTGATAGTAGTCAGGATAGAAACGATGTCCGAAGGTGTAGTGCCAGCGGTTCTCGTTCAGAGGACGGTTCTCTACCGGACCTACGCTGTTCTTCCACTGATAACGGGAGTCGAGGTCGGTTCCCTCAACGATACAGCCGCCGGGAAAGCGGAACACGCCGGGATGCATGTCGGCAAGGGCCTGTGCCAGATCCTTGCGCATGCCGTTCTCACGACCTTTCCATGTGTCTTTTGGGAAGAGGCTGATATGCTCTACATCGGTTGTGGCCTTGTCGCCAGCCAGGAAGATGCGCAGGGCACCCTTTGGCTCAGTGCGCGGTGAGGTGATCTCTGCTGTGTATTTCTTCCAGTCGCTGCCGCTGATGTCAATATTGACTGTGGCGAAACGCTGGTCTTCACCCATCGTGTCGTTATCGACAAAGCTTACTTCCAGCGTGGATTTTCCGCCCTTGGGGCAACGTGCCCAAAGAGAGAAGCGATAGGTGGCACCCTCCTTGACGGCAATGCCGAAGAAACCTTCGTTCTCAAGGCCTGTGAACTTATCGTTGTGACCTGCATTCTCCAGACGTACGAAATGGGGATTGCGCTCAAACGGACCATCATCCTCAACCTCGAACTTTCCGAATGCACGCCAGCCCATGAGGTGCTGCGGGAACTCAAATGAGCGGTTCTTGATCATTTCCGCATACAGACCGCCATCGGCTGCATAGTTGATGTCTTCGAAGAAAATGCCGTACATCGTAGGCTGCACGGGAGCCCCTAGTTTGTTCGTATTCACGTCGAGGACGTGGGTCTGTGCTGTCGCCATCAGGCTGACTGCCAACAGACAAAGAGTAGTTAGTTTTCTCATTACTAATTTGTTTTATTGGTAGTTTCGGCTACAAAATTATGAAAAAAATCCGAGATGCTGAAATTTTATTCTTAAAATAATGCAATAGACATGGAAAAAGTTTGGTGCTTTCGGCAAAATGCGTTAAATTTGCAGAGATTTTCTAAGGACCTAATTAATGAAGATTTATCGTTATATGCGATTTGTATGTATCGTGGCGACTCTGCTGATGGTGACGCAGGTGTCGGCACAGGAACCTCAGTGCAAAGACTCAGCTGAACATATGAGGCTGATGAGTGCTATGTGGGTCTCTTGCGCGCAGGACTCTCAAAAGGTAGTAGATGATGCTTGTCAGGCTTTTCTGGAACATGCCAAGGCAGAAGACAGGATGCTTGATGCCAGTACGGCATGGGTGTGCAGCATCATGTATAGTTTGGGTAAAATGGATATCTCTACGGCATACCATATAGCCCAGAAGATGAAGAATGATATCGAGTCGAGCAGTTATGCTGAAGAAGGCCAATACTTCGTATCGAACATGATGGGCCACATCTATAACACCTGTGGCAATATCCCTGGTGCGGAAGCGGAGTTCAAGAAATCGGCAGAGCAGATCAGGGGAACGCGCTTCGAGAATGATGGTTTGGCATTTATCTATCTCGCGCTGGCGCATGTACAACTTAATAATAGTCTTCCGCGTTCACTCTATTGGCTTGATGTGACAGAGACGGAACTGAAGAAGAATAAGGATTCCTGGAATTACTACAGGTGTCTGGCAGATATCTATGCCATCAAATCCATCGTGAGATTCAAACAGAAGGACTATGCCGGCTTTAAAGATTGTATTGGCAAAATGGAGGAGGCAGAAGAGCTAAACCATAATCCTTCTGCTGATCTCTTCTCACCATATGCCCGTGTCTATAAGACACTGTTAGACAAGGGCCCGGAGGAGGCTTTCGCCCAGGCAAAAACGCTGCGGAACCTAAAAGAACAGTATCTGTTGGAATGCGATATCTACCGTTATTTAGGGGATGATGACAAGGCTTTCCTGACCCAGCGTGAACTGATGCATAAGCGCGACTCCATCACTGGTGTGATGATTGTTGAGAATATTGATCGCACGGATGAGGAGATGAAGCTCATGAAAAGAAGTCAGAAGATGGCACGCCTGATGAACTATATCCTGTTCGGTGGTGTGCTGCTGGCTATCCTCGCCATTGTACTGATGGCCCGTAATATCCTGATTCGTCGTAAGTTCAATAAGCAGCTGATGGCGAAAAACGCGGAATTGAGAACGGCCTATAAGAAGGTGGCAGCTGCTGACGAGATGAAGACCGAGTTTATCATGAGTGTCAGTCACGAGATCCGTACACCGCTGAACATCATCAACGGCTTCTCGCAGGTACTGGCAGAGATGGGACCTGACATGGGTGATGAACAGCGTAAGGAGATCTCTATGACCATTGGTCATAACACCTATCAGATAACATCGCTTGTGAACAAGATGCTGGCAATGGCTAATGACAGTACGAAGGACTTGATGGAACAGGCTGAGCAGACTGATGGTATCGCCATCTGTCGTAAGGCTATGGAGAACATGCCACAGGTGGATGACACAAAGGTTAAGGTGAAGCTGGACGATCAGACGGAAGGCAACAGCCTGCTGTTTACCAATGCCAACAGCCTGCTGCTGATGCTCAGTAACCTTCTGGAAAACGCCGTTAAGTTTACAAATGAGGGACATATTATATTAAAGGTACGTACGGAGAAGCAGAAGGGCAGAAAGATGATGCTCTTCAGTGTCGAGGATACAGGATGCGGTATTCCCTCTGACAAGGTGGGCACCATCTTCCAGCGATGGGTAAAGGTGAATGAGTTTAAAGAAGGGCTGGGACTGGGTCTGGCCTATTGCCGGGAGACGGCTCAGAAGTTAGGTGGCATACTGACCCTCGACCAGACATCGGAGGCAGGAACAACCTTCACGCTCAGCCTCCCTGTGGAGAAGTAAATAGTATTATTAACAATAAAAAACAGAAAAAGATGAATGAACTGAAAGAACAGGGTAGCAAAGCCTACCTGATTTCAATTGTAATGGTCGCAGTACTCGGTGGTCTGTTGTTCGGTTATGACACAGCAGTCATCTCTGGCGCTGAGAAAGGTCTTCAGGCCTTCTTTATGGAGGCTAAGGATTTTGCCTATACTGACGGATGGCATGGCTTTACTTCTGCTTCCGCTTTGATAGGCTGTATTATCGGATCTGCCCTTTCAGGCTATCTGGCTACGAATCTTGGTCGTAAGAAGTCACTGATTATTGCTGGTTTGCTATTCTTTATCTCTGCTCTGGGTTCAATGGATCCTGAGTTCATGTTCTTCGAGTATGGCACACCTACCTATTCGCTGTTGATTATGTTTAATATCTACCGTGTGATCGGTGGTATCGGTGTTGGTCTGGCTTCTGCTATCTGTCCGATGTATATCGGTGAGGTGGCTCCTTCGAATATCCGTGGTATGCTTGTCAGCTGGAACCAGTTCGCCATTATCTTCGGTCAGCTGGTGGTTTACTTCGTGAACTTCTTCATTCTGGGCGACCATATCCAGCCGCTCGTGGAGGAGATGGGTAAAGGTCTGGCAGCCATTAACCCTGCCGCACAGTGGACTGTAACCACTGGCTGGCGTTATATGTTCGGTAGTGAGGCTGTTCCGGCAGGTCTCTTCGCCTTGCTGATCTGCTTCGTGCCTGAGACACCGCGTTACCTTGTAAGTATCGGACAGGATAAGAAGGCTGAGGGCATCCTGGCTAAGATCAACGGTTCTTCACAGGCTGCACAGATCCTGCAGGACATCAAGGACACGATGGTGGTAAAGACCGAGAAGCTCATGACCTATGGTGCTCTTTGTATCTTTGTTGGTATCATGCTGTCAGTGTTCCAGCAGGCTGTGGGTATCAATGCCGTGCTCTACTATGCACCTCGTATCTTCGGTGATATGGGTATGGACAACCCCATGATCCTGACGGTATTTATGGGTATCATCAATATCTCGTTTACACTGGTGGCTGTGTTTACCGTTGAGAAGTGGGGCCGTAAGCCGTTGCTCATCTCCGGCTCACTGGGAATGGCGCTTGGCGCTTTCGGCGTGGCTGTTACATTCGGTCATGCTGGTCTGGAGCTGATAACAGCTGCATCACTGTTGGTTTATTCTGCCTCGTTTATGTTCTCTTGGGGACCTATTACCTGGGTGCTTATTGCTGAGATCTTCCCCAATACCATTCGTGGCGGTGCCGTGGCTATCGCTGTGGCTTTCCAGTGGATCTCTAACTTCATTGTCAGCTCATCGTTCGTACCGATGTTCAACATGCATCTGACGGAGGGTGACGACTTTGGACACTGGTTCACCTATGGTCTCTATGGTATCATCTGTGTGATTGCGGCTCTGTTCGTATGGCGTCTGGTCCCTGAGACTAAGGGTAAGACGCTGGAGGATATGAGTAAGCTTTGGAAGAAAAATTAATAACTATCAATTATTTGCAATATGAAGAAGATTTTAATAGCTGAGGACAATGACAGCAATTTCGTATTGATGACTTACATCTTGAAGAAATACTATCAGTTTGAGCGTGCCAAGAATGGTCAGGAGGCTGTCGAAATGGCGGACAATGGCCAGTATGATATCATCTTGATGGACATAAAGATGCCTATCATGACAGGTCTGGAGGCTACAAAGGCTATCAAGGAGAAACATCCTGATCTGCCTATCGTGGCACTGACAGCTAATGCTTTCGACAGTGATCGTCAGGCTGCTATGGATGCCGGCTGTGACGACTTTCTGGCAAAGCCCGTTAGCAGCGAGGCTTGTCTGGCAACTATCAAACGGTTTGTAGGGGAATAAAGGTAAGGGCGCTCAGCCCTTACGCCAGTTCAAGATCGAAAACCTGCCGTAGCTTGTCTATGGCAGGGTTTTCTTTTGTCAGCTGCTCAAACTGTTCACGGCGTGTCAGCGGCTTAACCTGCTCCTGATGCTCAATGATACGGATTTCAAGTGAGATGTTCTCGTTCTGAAGTCCGTTCTTTAGTGTGCTGAGGATACGACCTTTGAAATCCTCCATCTCCTGCTTGATCAGTGAATTGTCAACCAGTACTTCTATCTGTGGCAACTCAATGATGGTAGGATTCATGTTCTTCATGCGGGTGGCAATGCCACTGAGCTCCTGTGGCATACGATTACACATTGCCATCCATTGTAGTTCAAGATCTTCTTGCGAGAACTGCGCATTTTTCTGCTGGGTAATGGCTGGTGAAACAGTGCCAGGGATGAGATTGATCTTTGATGGCTTTCCCTGGTCCATCAGATTGTTCCAGGAGAAGCCGATGCCGCCAAGCTTGACAGCCCTATTGGGCTGGCTAGGGCTGCTAGGGTTACTAGGGTTACTAGGGCTGCTAGGACGACTAGGGCTACTAGCCTTTGCTGCGAGGGGCTTAGCCGCGGCTACCTGTGGGGCCGCAGTCTTGGGCTGAGCCTGTCGCATCAGATGCATAAACAGGGATTTTAATCTTCTGGGGCGACGCCCCGCGCTGTCGCCTTCATCGTCGGGTTGTGTGATCTGGGCTATCTCGATCAGTGTCAGTTCCACAAGCAGACGCTTGTTGCTCGACTGGCGATAGTTGATGTCGCACTGATTCATCTTCTTCAGAGCCTGATAGAGGAAACGGGTCTCGCATCGCTTCGCCTGCTCCTGATAGCGCTGTCGTTGCTGATCGCTTACCTCCAGCAGAGGGAGTGTCTGCGGATCTTTTGCCATCAATACGTTACGGACGTGCTTAGCAAGTCCCTGAATCAGCAGACCACCGTCGAATCCCTTGTTGATGACGTTGTTCAACAGCAGCATGATGTCGCTTACCTTGTTGTCAACAGAGAGGTCAATAATCTGGAAATAGTTCTCGGCATCCAGCACGTTCAGGTCTTCAATCACTTTCTCGTAGGTGATGTTACCTTGGCAGAACGAAGCTGCCTGATCGAAGATGGAGAGGGCATCACGCATACCACCATCCGCCTTTTCTGCTATCACGGCTAATGCCTGTTCCTCGTAGCTGATACCTTCCTTCTCTGCCACGTGCTTCAGATGATCCACTGTATTGCGGATTGTCATACGCTCGAAGTCGTAGATCTGGCAACGACTCAGGATCGTAGGCAGGATCTTATGCTTCTCTGTGGTAGCCAGAATGAAGATGACATGTGCAGGCGGCTCCTCCAGTGTCTTCAGAAAAGCGTTGAAGGCAGCAGTAGAGAGCATGTGTACCTCGTCGATGATAAACACTTTGTATCTGCCAAGCTGCGGCGGAATGCGTGTCTGCTCCATCAGGGTCTTGATATGCTCCACCGAGTTGTTCGAGGCGGCATCAAGCTCGAAGATGTTCAGCGAACGTTGCTCGTTAAACGACTGACAGCTTTCACATTCGTTACAGGCCTCACCCTCAGCTGTCGGGTTCTGACAGTTGATAGCTTTGGCAAAGATACGTGCACAAGTGGTCTTACCCACACCTCGCGGACCGCAGAACAGGTA
Organism: uncultured Prevotellaceae bacterium; assembly: GCA_902800595.1. Lineage (GTDB taxonomy): Bacteria > Bacteroidota > Bacteroidia > Bacteroidales > Bacteroidaceae > Prevotella. The sequence goes on from CADCFA010000019.1 coordinate 10,779, forward strand.
GGCGTGTGCCAGTTTGCCGCTCTTCACGGCATTCTTCAGCGTGGTGGTCAAAGCCGCCTGTCCCACGACGGTGTCGAAGGTTATAGGACGGTATTTCCGTGCTGAAACGATGTATTCCATAATAATCTGAATAAATTTTTGGCAAAGATACAAAAATAATTAAAGGTAAAAGAGTAAAAAAGTAAAAAAGTAAATCCTTTCCTTCATTTTTTTACCTTTTTACCTTTTTACTTTTTTCTTTTTTTGTATCTTTGCAGACAAAATACGAATATATGAAAGCTTTGAATCGTGTAAAGACATTCCTGCTCCGGGTTTGGCATTCTTTGTTCTTTAAGTATGCCATCGTTACTATTGCGGGTATCGCTATTGTCGGTTTTCTCGACGAGAGCAGTTTCTGGAGCCATTATCAGAACCTGTTGCACATCCGTGAGCTAAAGGAGGAGACAGATAAATACAATGCAGATTTTCGTCGTGACCAGGCTCGTATTCGTGAGTTGGACAGGAATCCGAAAGCGATGGAGAAGATTGCCCGTGAGCGTTATTTTATGAAAGCTGATGATGAAGACATCTTCGTGTTGAGCGATGATGGTGATGATGAAAACCCTATCAAGAAACATGAGACAACTGAATAAAGTCCAGACAGCGATATTTCTTCTGGGAGCCCTGCTGATGGTGATTGGGGCTGGTACCAGTATGCTGGCATGGGGCAGTGCGCCCTATGTGTTCTCAGTCGGTGCCTTGGGCTTTGCCTCGATGCAGATGCTTCAGCGTTATGAAGGTAGCAACTTTGTGCTCCGTCGTCTGCGCAGGATCCAGCTGGTGAGTGATGTGTTTTTCCTCATTTCAGGTCTGCTGATGATAGCCAATAAGGGTAATTTCCTAGGTCTAAGTTATATTACTTATATAGAATATGTATATAATAAGTGGGTCATCACCTTGCTGATTGCTGCTATTTTGCAACTCTATTCTACGCACAGAATAGCTAACGAATTGGAAAAAGAGGCAAAAAAATTATAAAAGTTTGCGCATTTGTTTTAAAATGCGCAAATTTATTTTTCTACTTCAATATATCGTTGTATTTTTGCGCCACGAAAGGTTTATAATATGAACAAGATTCTATACGCATTTGTCGTTATGGCTGCACTCACGTCTTGTGCAGAGTCCTATTCGATACAAGGTTCCTCCTCGGTATCGTCGCTTGATGGTAGTAAACTCTATCTGAAAACGGTGAAGGATCAGGAGCTGAAGAGTTTGGACTCCTGTGATGTCGTGCATGGAAAATTCCGCTTTGCCGGGCTTCTTGATACAGTGAAGCTGGCAAACCTTTATATGGATGATGAGTCGCTGATGATGCCTGTTGTTGTGGAGAAGGGTGAGATAGAAGTACACATCGACAATACAGGTCGCAGTGTCAGTGGCACACCATTGAATGATAAGTTGTATCAGTTCATTAACCGTCATGACCAGATTGGTAACGAGATGAATGAGCTGTCGCATAAGCAGAGCCAGATGCTTCTCGATGGTATCGATGAAGAGATTATCAATCGTAAGTTGTCTGCGGAGGCCGCTCGTCTGGCACAGCAGGAGGACAGTCTGGTGACTAACTTCATCGTCGAGAACTTCGATAATGTGCTGGGGCCTGGTGTCTTCATGATGATGACCAGTGGCTATCCTTACCCCGTGCTGACGCCTCAGATTGAGGATATCATGAGTAAGGCTACCAAGAAATTCAAGGAGGATCCTTACGTGAAGCAGTATTATCAGGCGGCCAATGAGATTCAGGCTCGTCAGAATGGTCTGGTGGAAGATGCGCCTCAAGCCGCTGCTCCCACACAGGTAGTGCCTGATACCCAGCAGCAGGTAGCCGACTCGATGGCTGCTCCTTCTCTCAACATCCCGCAGAAATGAAAACGCTGATTAAAGGCGGAACGCTGGTAAACGAGGGCCGCGTGTTTAACGGCTCCATCCTCATTGAGGATTCCCAAATTGCTCAGATTTACACAGAACCCCATACACCCGAAGCATCCTATGATGAGGTCATAGATGCTTCGGGCTGTTTTATCCTGCCTGGTGTCATCGACGATCATGTGCATTTCCGTGAGCCAGGACTGACGGCAAAGGCCGACATCGAGAGTGAGAGCCGTGCGGCGGCGGCAGGTGGCGTAACGACCTATTTCGATATGCCTAACACAGTGCCGCAGACCACCACCTTGGAGGCTTTGGATGAGAAATTCGCACTTGCTGCCCGGAAGAGTCATGTGAACTACTCGTTCTTCTTTGGTGCTACCAACGATAATGCAGCCCTTTTGCCAGAGCTCGACGTGCATCGTATTCCTGGTGTGAAGCTGTTTATGGGGAGCTCTACGGGCAATATGCTGGTAGATCGCAAAGAGGCACTTGAAACGATCTTCGCTTCTTCCAAGCTTCCCATCATGACGCACTGCGAAGATACCGATATCATCAATCGCAACATGGCTGAGGCTATCCGGAAATATGGTGACGATCCGAAGGTGACGCATCATCCTGAGATCCGCAGCGAGGAAGCCTGTTATGAGAGTACGAAGTTGGCCGTAGAGCTGGCGCGTCAGCATCAGGCTCGTCTGCATGTGGCTCATCTCACTACGGCTCGTGAGTTGGATTTGATTTCTCCTGACGATCCTGCTATCACCGCTGAGGCCACCGTATCGCATCTCTATTTCTACGATCGCGACTATACGGCTTTAGGTACACGTATCAAATGCAATCCTGCCATCAAGACCCAGCATGATCGCGATGCCTTGCGTGAGGCACTTCATGATGGACGAATCGCTGTGATTGGTACGGATCATGCACCTCATCTGCTTTCTCAGAAAGAGGGTGGATGCCAGAAAGCAGCCAGTGGTATGCCGATGATACAGTTCTCGTTGGTGACGATGCTTGAACTCGTGGATCAGGGTGTGCTCTCCATCGAACGTCTGGTGGAGCTGATGTGCCACAATCCAGCCCGTCTCTTCGAGGTACGCCAAAGAGGTTTTCTGCGTGAGGGTTATCAGGCAGACATCGTGTTGGTGCGTCCTGATACCGGATGGACAGTGACAAAGGATGTGATTCAGAGCAAGTGCGGTTGGAGTCCGATGGAAGGTCACATGTACCTATGGCGTGTAGAGCGCACTCTCTGTAATGGGCACACCGTTTATCAGCAGGGTAGGGTGGATACCAGTTACATCGGCCAACCAGTAACTTTCAGATGACACAGACTTACGATATTTCCCAACTCAGGCCTTATATCAACTGGCCTTACTTCTTCTTTGCCTGGCAGGTGAAAGACCCGTCGGAGAAAGAGCGCCTGCAAAAGGAGGCTGAGGCTTTTCTCGATACGTTGGAAGGGAAATATCATGCACATGCACTCTTCCAATTGCTCGATGCCTATAGTGATGGTGATGATATCATCGTGTCAGACAACAAACGTATTCCGATGCTTCGTCAGCAGGAGGTGGGTAGCGGCTATCGCTCTTTGGCGGATTATGTCGCACCTTTAGCGTCTGCTGTCTCCTCTTCATTAACCTCCAAGATCGGCCTTTTCGCCACTTCTGTGGATATGGGCTTGGAGACAGACTTCGCCTCTGATGCCTATCAGAAGATGATGGCACAGCTGTTGGCTGATCGTCTGGCTGAGGCTGCGGCAGAAGTGCTGCATGAACAGGTCCGCAAGCAACTCTGGGGTTATGCGCCTGATGAAAATCTCTCGATTGCTGATATGCTGGTAGAGAAGTTTCAGGGCATCCGTCCTGCGGTGGGCTATCCCTCGTTGCCAGATACCAGTCTGAACTTTGTGCTGGATGACCTGCTGGATATGAAACAGATCGGCATACGCCTGACGGAGAGTGGTGCCATGAAGCCCCATGCCAGTGTCAGCGGCCTGATGCTCGCTCACCCTGAGGCCCGCTATTTCAATTTGGGAAAAATAGGGGAAGACCAGCTGCGAGACTATGCCCGCCGTCGTGGTCTTCCCATAGAAGTCTGCCGCAAATTCCTCGCCGGGAATTTGTAACTTAGTTTTTATTTCTTCTCCAGGGGCTTGCCTGACATCAGGAGCTCCACCAGGGGATAGTCCTTGAAGCTGTGACGCTGCTGATCCCAGAAGCCGAAGTCGGCATCGTAACACCAGGTGGTCCAGGCGATGTTGAACTCATCGAATACGGTCAGCATGTCACGAGTCCAGTTGTATGCCAGTTCACGATCCACGGGCTCATAGACACCCCACTCACCGCAGAACAGCTGCAGGTCGTATTTCTTTGCAGCCTCGATGGCATCCTTGAACTGCTCACGGATCTTATTGATATCCCATACTCCCTCAGTATATTGCTTCAAGTCAGCCTTGATCTCATCCGGTGCTGCCTCGTAATCCTCTTTTGAAACCAACACACCAGGATAGTGGATCTTACCCTTATATTTGCCCAGTGGTGTCCACCAGGCACCGTAGTGGGTCAGCAGCATCGGGTTGTAGTAGTGGAAGGAGAGCACGATGTTCTTGTCGCCCTCGGGCACCTTCAGATACTTCATCGTCTCATGCCCCTGCCAACGATTTGAGCCGATGACGAGTGTGCGCTGAGGCTCTCTTGAACGGAGCGCTTTATGTACCTTTGCCACCAACTGGTTCCACTGCTCGTGCTCATCAGCCACAGGCTCGTTCATAAACTCATAAGCCACCCAGTCGCAGCTGCGGTTCTTCAGGAAGTCAGAGAGCTGATACCACAGGTTGATCAGATCCTGCTGCGCCTTCTCTGAGGTAAAGAGGGTGTTAGCAGCCTGACCTCCCTCGTTGACAGCATTAAAATAATGTGAGCGGATGATGTGCAGATCCACGATGGCACGCAGATTGTGCTTGCGGCTCCAGTCGAGGGCATTGTTCAGCAGATCCCAAGCCTCAGGCAGCTTGTTGCCCTTCTCATCCCAGAACTGCACCTCGTCGATGGGGATACGCACGAAGTCGAAGCCTAACGACTCAAGACGTGCGAAGTCATCCTCCTGGATATGGAGGCGACGCGCCTCACCACGCTGCTCTGACTGCGACAGCCAGTGACTCACATTCGTTCCGCGCTTGATGCGGAAGTTATTCACATTGCCTGCCTGAGCAAAACAGACTGTGGAAAGGAATAGTGCCATTACGATCATGGCCAGCTTGAAAACATTCTTTCTCATAATTATTTGGTTTTAAGTTGTTGATAAGGATTACTATTTCTTTTTCAGTGTCAGGATCACGATCTCACCCGTTGCGCCAAAACGGAAGGGGATCAGACCACCCAGACCTGCCGATACAAACAGTTTCTGTCGGCCTTCCTCATACCAGCCCCAGAACTCCTTGCCTAAGAGTGACATCGGGCACCATCCGAAGATGTTGAACTGCATGGCGTGCGTATGTCCGCTGATGGTGAGTTGGGCTCTTCCGTCAGGCACTATCTTGCGCCTCCACGATGAGGGGTCGTGCTCTATCAGAAGAATGAAATCACTGTCGGGCGCTTGTGCCAGCGTCTTCTTGATATCACCTTTTTGAGGGAAGTGCTTGCCGTCGCCGTCGTTCTCCATTCCTGCCACCACAATATGGTCTTTGTCGCGGGTGAGAATCTGACTCTCGTTGTTCAGCAACGTCCAACCCAACTGCTTCTCCAAACTAATTGTCTCCTTGCAGTTTGCCGCCTTGATGGCATCACTGCAACCCAGATATTCCGCATAGTCGTGATTGCCGAGCACAGAGAAAATGCCGTCCTTGGCCTTCAGTCTGCTCAGGGTGTTCATGTGGGGATAGAGGTCAGCTGGTTGGATGTTCAGCAGGTCGCCTGCGAAGATAATCATATCCGGATGCTGGGCGTTGATGCTGTCGATAGCCTCCTGAAGCACATTGGTGTTACGCTTCTGGTAGCTACCTACATGGGCATCCGAGAACACCACGATCTGATAACCGTCGAAGGCCTCAGGGAGTTCTGCCGATACATACTCCGTGTGGTTCACCTCAAACTTATTGAAGCCTGGGAAGGCACCCCAGAGCAGGATAAACCAGATGACGGGGATGAGCAGTATGCCTACAAAATTTCCATAGTTCCTGCGCGGTTTAGACTGTCGCTTCACATTGTATTTCCTGACGAGTGCGGAACAGCCTCTGCCAGCAAGTGAACTGAGTAGGAACACCCATATCGGCACAATCACCAGTCCTAACAGCATCAGGTAGGTGTATAAGATGTAGATACGGTCGTTGTTTGGAATAAAGTTGGGTTCCATTGCCAGATAGATGGTATAGATTACCATTGCGATACTGGGCAACCACCACAACACCTGCTTCCAAAGAGCCATATGCCTGAAGTTTCTGAGATAGTAGTACAGGAACGGCAGAATGTTCAGCAGTAGGAACAAAAAAACATTTCTTGCAATCATTGGTCTGGATTTTCTATAAAACCTTGATATTCAGGAACCAGTCCAGACATGACGGAATCGTATGCCTGGTGCATGGTAGCAGCCACATTGTCAGGCCCCTGTCCTACAGGGTATATAGGCTGATGGATAGTCAGTGAGAGCGGATGCCAGTTGATGAGATTGATGAATCCCTTCGTGCGTGGCAGGATGTCGAAAGAGCCATTGATGGTCAGCGGCACCACAGGCAGCTGCAGCTCGTCGGCAAGCGCAAAGGCTCCTTTCTTGAATGTACCCATGTGACCTGTAAATGAACGGGCACCCTCCGGGAACACCGTCACGCTGTAACCCTCCTGCAGAATCTCACGGGCACGTTCGTAAGTCCTTTGTATCTTTTTTGGTCCGCGCTTATCGACAAATATCTGATGCGACTTTCTGCAGGCATAGCCGATAAACGGAATCTTGCCCAACTCATGTTTCATCATCCATTTGAAGTTACGCCCCAGATACCCATAGATCACAAAGATGTCGAAGATACCCTGATGGTTGGCCACAAACACGTAGCTCTGATCCTTCTCCAGGTTCTCCCTTCCTTCTATCTTGATGGGTATCAGCAGTACTCTTACAATCACCTTAGCCCACCATCTTCCAGGATAATAGCCCCAGAAGTGGCCATTGCCGATAGTAGTACCAATACCTACCTCCAAAGCCGTGAAGATGGTGATAAACAGCAGTATCGGCAGTCCTACAATAATCTGATAGAGCTTATATAATAGAGATAACATTTAATCTTTAATGTTTAATCTTTAATCTTGGGATATTTCCTCGTCCAGCCGTCCCAGCGCAGGCGCATCACACCGAAGAACGCCTCCCCGAAGATGCCACCCGACATCTTGCTGGTACCTTCGCAGCGGTTCACGAATATCACGCTGACCTCCTTGATCTTAAAGCCGATCTTATAGGCTGTATATTTCATCTCAATCTGGAAACCATAGCCCTTGAAACGGATCTTGTCGAGTTCGATGGTCTTCAGTACACGACGCTTGTAGCACACGAAACCTGCTGTGGTGTCATGAACCATAAACCCTGTTACTATTCTCACGTATTTCGATGCGAAGTAACTCATCAGCACGCGCCCGATGGGCCAGTTTACCACGTTGACACCTGTCACGTAGCGTGAGCCGATAGCCACGTCGTTACCCTCATCATGACAGGCCGCATAGAGTCTCGGCAGGTCGTGGGGATCATGGCTGAAGTCGGCATCCATCTCAAACACGTATTCGTAATTGCGCTCAAGTGCCCATTTGAAACCAGTGATGTAGGCTGTGCCCAGTCCGAGCTTGCCCTTACGCTCCAGAATAAACAGACGGTCTGAGAACTCATTTGATATGAGCACTTTCACAATGGCAGCAGTTCCGTCAGGGGAGCCGTCGTCGATGACAAGTATATGGAAACACTTATCCAAGGCAAACACCGCACGGATAATTTTCTCGATGTTTTCCTTCTCATTATAAGTCGGTATGATGACAATACTATCGCTCTGATGCATTTTTTTTCAGATTTACGCCGCAAAGGTACGAATAAGTGAGCAAAATACCAAATTTTTTAGTATTTTTGCACCCGATTACGCGATGAATATACAGGAATTAGAGAGATTATACGTCCAGTTGCCGCAAGTGTCGGCTCTGGCAAAACTGTTGGGGAAATCTTCCGAAAGGCATATTTTCCTCGATGGTTTGTTGGGTTCTTCAGCCCCGATGCTGTTTGCTGGTCTGGCTTCCAAGAGTCAGGCGCAGTTACTTTTCGTACTTCAGGATGCTGAGGAGGCAGGTTATTTCTACCACGATCTCACCCAGTTGATGGGTACAGACGATGTATTGTTTTTCCCCTCCAGCTATCGGCGTGCCGTGAAGTATGCCCAGCGCGATGCCGCGAGTGAGATTCTGCGTACCGAAGTACTGACACGTCTGTCGGTTCTTGCCTCTCACCTTTATATCATCACCTATCCAGAAGCTTTGGCAGAACTCGTGGTCTCTAAGAAGAATCTCGATTCTCGTACACTGGTTCTTGAAAAGGACCAGACCATAGCGGTGGATGATATTGAGAAGACGCTTCGTGATTTCGGCTTCCGTGAGGTTGATTACGTTTATGAACCTGGTCAGTTTGCCGTGCGTGGCTCCATCCTTGATGTCTATTCGTTCAGTTGCGAATATCCTTACCGCATCGACTTCTTTGGCGACGATATCGACTCTATCCGCACGTTTGAGGTAGAGGATCAGTTGTCGAAGGATCAGCGCACCCGAGTGGAGATCGTACCTGAACTGGTGAGTACAGACGATAAGGTGCCTTTCCTCTCTTTCTTACCTCAGGAGATGCTGTTGGTAACGAAGGATTATGATTTTGTGCGTGATGCCATCGACCGTATTTACAAAGAGGGATTCTCTGCTCAGGCAAAGGCTGAGCAGATGAGTGGTGCCACAGAGTTGGAACAGCATGAGATAGAGCTTCAGATGCGCAAGGACCTGCAGTTGATAACAGGTGCCCAGTTCAGGGATGCTGCCGACACCTTCCGTCGCATTGAGTTTGGTCATCGTCCCTCAAATCTGTCCGCTCACCTCTCTACGCTCACCTTCCATGTCTCTGTTCAGCCACTCTTCCATAAGAACTTCGACTTGCTTACCCAAGCCTTTGAGGACTATCTGCTGCAGGGGTATCAGATCTATATCCTCGCCGATAGTCAGAAACAGAACGAACGCCTGAAGGACATCTTCGCCGAAAAGGCTAAGGACATCGTATTCACCCCCATTCAAAATACCCTTCATGAAGGTTTCGTCGATGATGATTTGCGTGTCTGTTTCTTTACCGATCACCAGATATTCGACCGTTTCCATAAATACAACCTGAAGAGCGACAAGGCCCGCAGTGGCAAGATGGCACTCACGCTGAAAGAGATCCAGCAGTTCGAGATAGGCGACTACGTGGTACATGTTGATCATGGTGTCGGTAAGTTTGGCGGCTTGGTGCGTATGCCCGTCACCAATGCGAAGGGCGAGGCAACCTATCAGGAGATGATCAAGATCACCTATCAGCATGGCGACAGCATTTACGTGACCATCCACTCCTTGTATAAAGTCTCGAAATACAAGTCGCAGGATGGGGGTGAGGGCCCTCGTCTCTCCACACTTGGCACAGGCCAGTGGGAGCGCATGAAGGAACGTACCAAGAAGCATATCAAGGATATCGCCCGCGACCTGATTAAGCTCTATGCCAAGCGCCGTCGTGAGAAAGGTTTTGCTTTCAGTCACGATACCTATCTGCAGCACGAGCTGGAGGCCAGCTTCCTCTATGAGGATACCCCCGATCAGCTGAAGGCTACGCAGGATGTGAAGGCTGATATGGAGATGGCGAAGCCGATGGACCGTCTGGTATGTGGTGATGTGGGCTTCGGTAAGACCGAGGTGGCTATCCGTGCCGCCTTCAAGGCTGCTACCGATGGTAAGCAAGTGGCTGTGCTGGTGCCTACCACAGTACTAGCTTATCAGCACTTCCGTACGTTCACAAGCCGACTGAAGGATATGCCGGTACGCGTCGAGTATCTCACACGTGCCCGAACCACCAAGCAGACCACTGCCATCCTGAAAGATCTGGCAGAGGGTAGGGTAGATATAATAATAGGTACGCATAAACTTATCAGTAAGTCCGTACAGTTCAAGGATCTCGGACTGCTCATCATCGACGAGGAACAGAAGTTTGGCGTCTCTACCAAAGAGAAACTGCGCCAGCTGAAGTCGAATGTTGATACTCTCACCATGTCGGCTACCCCCATTCCCCGCACGTTGCAGTTCTCGCTGGTGGGTGCCCGTGATCTCAGTGTCATCCAGACGCCACCGCCCAACCGTTATCCCATCCAGACGGAGATCCACACCTTTGGTGCAGAGATCATCACCGATGCCATCAACTTCGAGATGTCGCGCAACGGACAGATATACTTTGTCAACAACCGCATCAGCGACCTCACCCACATCGCGGAGATGATTCATAAATACATCCCAGATGCCCGTGTGGCTATCGGACATGGACAGATGAAACCCGAGGAACTCGAAAAGATTATCCTCGATTTCTCCAATTATGATTATGACGTGCTGCTCTCTACCACCATCGTTGAGAACGGTATTGACATCCCCAACGCTAATACTATCATCATCAACAGTGCGCATAACTTCGGACTCTCCGACCTGCATCAGATGCGAGGTCGTGTGGGACGAGGCAACCGCAAAGCCTTCTGTTATCTGCTGGCACCACCATTAGCCGACCTGCCTGCTGATAGTCGTCGTCGTTTGGAGGCTCTCGAAAACTTCTCCGACCTTGGCTCAGGTATCAACATCGCCATGCAGGATCTCGATATCCGTGGTGCAGGTAATCTGCTGGGTTCTGAGCAAAGCGGCTTCATCTCCGATCTCGGCTATGAGACCTATCAGAAGATCCTCAATCAGGCGATGGCGGAGCTGCGTAACGAGGAGCCGGAACTCAAAGCAGAAAGTCAAGAGTCCTCACCTCTCGCCGCTGATCTCTCGTCTCTGAGTTTCGTTGATGACTGTGCCCTCGAATCCGATATCGAGATGTACTTTCCCGATCAGTATGTCCCCAGTGACTCAGAACGTATGCTGCTCTATCGCGAGCTTGACAACCTGGCTGGTCGTCATGACCTGGAGGCATCGCTTGAGGCCTATCGTACACGTCTCAGAGACCGCTTTGGCGAGATCCCCGATGTTGCCGAAGAACTCATCCGCGTGGTGCCGCTTCGTGTCTATGGCAAGCAGCTGGGCATCGAGAAGATCATGCTGAAACAAGGTCACATGTACCTCTATTTCGTGAGCAACACCAATAGTCCTTACTTCCAGAGCGAAGCCTTTGGCAAGATTCTCAACTATGTGTCGAGTCATCCGCGTCAGTGCAACTTCCGTGAGGCTAACGAGAAGCGTTCCGTGGTCATCACACCAGTAGCTTCTGTTGGTGATGCACTGACAATTTGTCGTGCAATTGCGACAGAATGACATATAAAAACCTCCTGGCATCTTTATTGCCAATAGCTTAATGAGCGCCGCAAGGAACTCGTTAAAATAGTTAACATGTTTAATTTAAAAAATATAATTAGGAGGTAAAGATTATGATGCCAGTAATGAGAAGTAACAGCTGGATTCCCAGTGTGTTCAATGATTTGTTTGATACAGAGTTTATGCCGAAGGCAAACTGCACAGCACCAGCTATCAACGTAAAAGAAAGTGACAAGGCTTACACCGTAGAGCTTGCTGCACCGGGCATGAAGAAGGAGGACTTCAATGTACATATCAATGATGAGGGCAACCTGATCATCAAGATGGAGAGCAAGAATGAGAAGAAGGAGGAAGACAAGAACACCCGCTACCTGCGTCGTGAGTTCTCTTACTCAAAGTTCGAGCAGACATTGATTCTGCCAGACGATGTGAAGAAGGAGGATATCTCAGCCAAGGTTGAGCATGGTGTTTTGACCATAGAACTCCCCAAGGTCATTGAAGAGAAAGTAAAGGTATCACGTCAGATTGATATCGTATAAATTTAGTATTATTGTATAGCAAACGGGGCTCACATCACTGTGAGCCCCGTTAATGTTTCTATGTACCTTATTTACTTGTACGATTGATGAAGTCCATAATGATCTCTGCGGCGTCATCTTCGGTCAGGTCGTCCGTTGAGATGACGAGATCATAGTTGCGGGTGTCGTAACGCGAGGTATCCTCATATTTCTTGATGTAAGTCTCGCGGCTGGTATCCATCTTCTCGATGATGTCACGAGCCTCCTGCTCACTGACGTTCTGACGACTCATGATGCGCTGAACACGATGCTCCATCGAAGCCTGAAGGAAGATGTTCAGGTGGTTGGGCCACTCGCGGAATACCATGAATCCTGTACGACCTGCTACAACGCACGATGACTGCACTGCCACTTCCTCCAGAATGCGCTTCTCGGTTTCGAACAGAGATTGGTTGTCGAGCTTCACCTCGGCTTCCATCGGCTGATGGGTACTGTTTACTAGCGTGTTATAGTAGTTGTTGATGTCATTCCACCAAGACTTCTTCTGTGCCTTGATCTCCTCAATGCGCTCAATGGTGAGCCCGAACTTATGGGTTAGTCCCTCAACGATGGCCTTATCGCAGTATTTTACACCTAACTTCTCTGCCAGTTTGCGTCCCACCGTACGTCCACCAGTACCGACTTCGCGGTTGATGGTAATCACAAATTTCTCGTTCTTGTTCATATCTCCTTTGTTTTTTAGCCGCAACAGCCTAATGTAATATAGAAATATATTGATTATTGCTGTTTATCGAGTTCTGCGAGGTTCTCGGCAATCATCTCGTCGGTGACGGTGTAGTTCTGCAGGTCACCCTTGATGAATGATTCGTAAGACGGCATGTCGATGAGTCCGTGACCAGAGAGGTTGAAGAGGATAACCTTTTCCTCGCCAGTCTCTTTGCACTTCTTAGCCTCGCGGATGGTGGCTGCAATGGCGTGTGTGCTCTCTGGCGCAGGGATGATACCCTCTGTGCGGGCGAAGAGCATACCAGCTTCGAAGGTCTCGAGCTGTGGGATGTCAACACCATGCATCAGACCATCCTTGATGAGCTGGCTGATGATCATACCTGCACCATGGTAGCGCAGACCGCCTGCGTGGATATTGGAGGGCTTGAAGTTATGTCCCAGCGTGTACATCGGCAGCAGTGGGGTGTAGCCAGCCTCGTCGCCGAAGTCGTAGCGGAACTGTCCGCGCGTGAGCTTCGGACAGCTGTCGGGCTCGGCTGCGATAAACTCAGTGTGGCGCTCGCCGCTCAGGTTGTGGCGCATGAAGGGGAACGAGATACCACCGAAGTTAGAACCTCCACCGAAGCAGCCGATCACGATGTCGGGATACTCGCCAGCCATCTGCATCTGCTTTTCAGCCTCAAGACCGATGATGGTCTGGTGCAGACCTACGTGGTTGAGCACGGAGCCTAAAGTGTATTTACAGTTGGGCGTGGTGGTGGCGAGCTCTACTGCCTCAGAGATGGCTGTGCCCAATGAACCGGAGTGGGTGGGATCCTTGGTCAGGATGTCCTTACCGGCACGGGTTGACATTGAGGGGGAGCCTGTGACCACGGCACCGAAAGTGCGCATGATGCTGGAGCGGTAGGGCTTCTGCTGCATGGTGATCTTCACCTGATAGACGGCACAGTCGAGACCGTAGATTTTGGCAGCATAACTGAGGGCAGCGCCCCACTGGCCTGCACCAGTCTCGGTGGTGACATTGGTGGTGCCTTCCTGCTTGGCATAGTAGCACTGGGGCAGGGCAGAGTTGATCTTATGTGAACCTAAGGGGTTCGTACTCTCGTTCTTGAAATAGATGTGGGCGGGGGTGCCAAGGGCCTCTTCGAGGGCATAGGCGCGTACCAGCGGTGTAGAACGGTAGTATTTATACTTCTCGAGCACATCCTCAGGAATGTCGATCCAGCGATGCTCAGTATCCAACTCCTGCACACAGCACTCGCGTGGGAATATGTGTGCCAAATCGTCAACGCCGAGGGGCTGCTTGGTGACAGGATGAATTGGCGGCATGGGCTTGTTGGGCATGTCGGCCTGAATGTTGTACCACTGTGTAGGAATCTCACTCTCTTGGAGGATGAATTTTTTCTGTTTCGTCATAATTGATAAAGTTTAGGATTGGTAATATCCGCGTGCAAAGGTACAAAATAAAAGTGAAAAGTGAAAAGTGAAGCGTGAAAAAATACCAAACTGGATAGCTTTTTTATGATTTTTTCTTCAAACTGTCGAGAAACTCGGTGGGTTGCATGCCAAAGTGTTTCTTGAAGGTGGTTGAGAAGTAGCGCGGATCACGGAATCCAACCCGATAGGCAAGGTCGCTGATGCGGATATCGGGGGTTTCTGTGGCGATGCGCTTGGCTTCGTCCATGCGGATGCTCCGGATGAAGGTGCTGACATTGATGTTGGCGATGGCGCGCAACTTATTATATAAGGTGGAGGCGCTGGCACCCATGTCAGAAGCTAAGGCGTCGCGATCGTAATCGTCGTCTTCCAGATGGTCGAGTACCATTTGACGAGTCCGTTGCAGGAAGAGTTCGTCGGCAGTGAGCTCACGTGGTGGCTCTTCCTCCAGGTCTTCGACGTGTTTATTCTCTGTTTTGATGCGCTTACGGTTCTGAATGATGTTATCCACGCGGATTTTAAGCTCTTTCAGCTTGAAAGGCTTGTTCAGGAAGTCGTCTGCTCCTAAGAGCAAAGCTCGCTGTTCGTCATCCATATCGCGCTTGGCGGTCAGCAGCACAATAGGCAGATGGGCATAGTCTGGGTCTTCCTTGATCTGTTTGGTAAGCTCATAGCCATCCATCCCTGGCATCATGATATCGGAGATAATCAGGTCGATGGGTTTTTGGTGGATCATCTCGAGGGCTTCGTAGCCATTTTGGGCTATATATATATTGTAATAGGTGGCCAAGAGCTGGTGCATCAGCATCAGCAGCTCTGGGTTGTCCTCTACTATCAACAGGCTGATGTCGTGTTTCTGTGGCAATTCGTTCAGGTTGAGAACTGCGTTGATCTCGTTTGTGGTTTCCTTATGCTCGATATACGGATTCTTGGAGTTGTCAAAGGTTATCTGGCGTTCCTCGTAAATCTGGTCTGCTGTGTAAGCCTCCTTGTTGATAGGCAGCTCGATGGTGAAGGTGGTTCCTTCGCCTACCTCACTCTCGCACTTGATGGTGCCTCTGTGCAGATACACGAGGTCGTGGGTGAGGGCGAGTCCCAGACCTGTACCGATATTCTTGTTCTGACGGTAAGAACCATCCTGGAAGGGACGGTAGAGGTTTTTCATCTTGTCTCTGGGAATACCGATGCCTGTGTCGCTGACCACAATGCGGATGCGGTCGTAATGGGGATTAGTGGTAACCCGTAGGCTCACTTCGCCGTTCTCCTTGCAGTATTTGGCAGCGTTTGACACCAGATTATAGATGATCTTATCGAGTTTGTCGGTGTCAATCCAGCCCATCATGCTTTCTGGCTGGCACTCGATGGTGTATTTCATCTTCTTCTTCACTATCAAAGGCTCCAGATATTGGGCAGTCTCGCGGATGTAGCGCATCACATCGCCCTGGGCACAGAGCAGTTTCAGTTCGCCTGCCTGTGACTTACTGGTCTCCAGAATCTGCTGTAGCATTCTCACCATACGCTGGATGTTGATCTGCATGAGATCATAGTCGTGTGACATCTGTGGTGCTTCGTCTCTCATCTTGTCGATAGAGGCAGAAAGCACAGTCAGAGGGGTAAGCAGTTCGTGGGTGATATTGGTGAATACATAACTCATGCGGAGTTTTTGTCGGAGACGTATACTTCGCATATAGATGAGCCTGATGATAAAGGCTAAAATGAAGGCTGAAACCACAATGGCAAGGTTGAATAGGATGTATAGGTTCATCGCGATTATGTTTAAATTCCGTGCAAATATATGTTTTATTTTTCGAATTTGCAAGCTTTTGGCGATAAAATCGACTTGTTTTAGCTTATTTTTGTTTGAAAATCGTGATTTTGTGTTTAATTTAAGTGAAATCACGAATTTTAAACATAAAATAATATAAAGTAAACAGCGGATAAGAAAAAGAGTTATATCTTTGCATCAGAAAAAGATTTTAATGGTTAAGGTTTATGGTTGATTAATTTAGTTTTTTAAGTAAGTAAAAGGCTCGTTGTGAAACGGGCCTTTTATTGTTTTTGCAAGTTACGCTAAGAGCGGGATGGATTATTTCAACAACTCCTCAATCTGCTTAGCAATGTTCTCAATGTTCTCTGTGGGCTCGAAACGAGCTACAACCTGACCCTTCTTGTTGATGAGGAACTTGGTGAAGTTCCACTTGATGGTGGGTTTCTGCTTATAGTCAGGATCTTCCTTCGACAGCATGTCTTCGAGAATCGGGGCGATGGGGTGGTTCATATCCCAGCCAGCGAAACCTTTCTGCTCCTGAAGGAACTTGTATAGGGGATCCGCATCTTCGCCGTTTACCTTAATCTTCTTGAAGCGTGGAAAGTCTGTGCCGAAATTAAGCTTGCAGAACTCATGAATGCTCTCATCGGTGCCAGGAGCCTGCTGTCCGAACTGGTTACAGGGAAAGTCGAGGATCTCAAATCCCTCAGCATGATA
This sequence comes from uncultured Prevotellaceae bacterium, assembly GCA_902800595.1. GTDB lineage: Bacteria > Bacteroidota > Bacteroidia > Bacteroidales > Bacteroidaceae > Prevotella. The sequence goes on from CADCFA010000019.1 coordinate 27,383, forward strand.
CTTCTTGTAGAGTGCTTCAAGCTCGTCATACTGTGGGGTGAATCCACACTTGGTTGCTGTATTGACAATCAGCAACACTTCATTGGCGTACTCTTTCAGAGATACGTCTTTACCTTTTCTGTCCTTGACAGAGAAATCATAAACGGTTTTCATTCTAGTAGTTAAAAAAATATAGTATATTATATATAATCGTACTTTGGGTACAAAGATACAAAAAAAGAAGTGAAAAGAAGTATGTTTTTACTTTTTTTTACTTCGAAAAAATGAAAAGGTGCGCTTTGGCATATGCAACTACCAAAAACGCACCTTTTCTAAATCCTTAGAAAGTATAGTCTTACTTCTTCGCAGCCTTACCGTAGCGGCTCATGAACTTATCGACACGACCTGCGGTGTCAACGAGCTTGCTCTTACCTGTATAGAACGGGTGAGAGGTGCTTGAGATTTCGACTTTTACCACTGGGTAAGTTTCGCCTTCGAACTCTACGGTGTCATTTGTCTTAGCGGTAGATTTCGTAAGGAACATATCGCCGTTGGACATGTCCTTAAACACGACGGGGCGATAGTTTTCTGGATGAATACCTTTTTTCATTTTGAGTTAAAATATTAATCAGATTTTTGCCTTATATTTGCAAACTAAAACAACAATATATGAGAAGAATAACCTTTTTAATTCTCAGTCTGCTCCTGATTGCCGTGATCAGTTCTGCCCGTAAACCTCAGAAAGGCTGTAGGTATGCCATCGGCTTCTATAATCTTGAGAATCTCTTCGATACCTGTCACGATGAAGGCAAGAACGACTACGAGTATTTGGCTGAGGGCACGTTTAAGTGGACGCTAGAGAAATACACCAACAAACTGCATAACATGGCCCGTGTGCTCTCTGAGATGGCTTCCGACCGTCTGCCGGAAGGCTGTGCCGCCATTGGGGTGGCAGAGGTGGAGAACGCAAAGTGCCTGGCTGATCTCTGTAACGAGGCACCTCTGAAGCAGCGTCATATCCAGTATGTGCATGTGGAAGGACCTGATCAGCGAGGTGTTGATTGCGGTCTGCTCTATAATCCTAAACTCTTTTCAATTCGTGACGTGAAGCTAATACCTTATATATATAAGAAGCCTGAAGACTCTCTGAGAGCTACAAGAGGCTTTCTGGTGGTGAGTGGTGTGCTGGCCTGTGAGCATGTGACGATTATCGTGTGTCATCTGCCATCGCGTGGTGCCACTTCCTATTATCGTGAAGAAGGTGGCAGACAGCTGAAGGCAGTAAAAGACTCGCTGTTAAAGGAGGATCCTGAGCTAAAACTCCTGATAATGGGGGATATGAACGACGATCCGCAGGATGCTTCGATGGCTGAGTGCCTGGGAGCCAAACGGGAGATCAGTGAGGTGGGAGAGGGCGACCTATATAACCCCTGGTGGAACGTGCTGGCATCTGGTGAAGGTACACTGAGTTTCAGAGGAGCCTGGAATCTGTTCGATCAGATTATCCTCTCTTCGTCGCTGCTCCGTGCGGAGAAAGGCTCGCTGACCTACGACTCGCATGAGATTTTTCGTCGCGACTATCTCATCCGTCAGGAAGGTCCCTATGCAGGAACGCCTCTGCGTACACATGGAGGGGGAAAATGGCTCAACGGCTATAGTGACCATCTGCCTACGGTGGTGTATTTGAAAAAGTAAAAAAGTAAAAAGGTAAAAAAGTAAAAAGGTAAAAAAAGAAGATATGATTATCATCGGAATCGCTGGCGGTTCAGGTTCAGGCAAGACCACCGTCGTAAAGCGTATTGCCAAGGCGCTGCCTCCTCATTGTGCGGCAGTCATCCCTTTAGACTCGTATTATAACGACACCACCAATCTGACGGATGAGGAACGTAAGCAGATTAACTTCGATCACCCCGACGCTTTCGACTGGAAACTGCTGACGGAACAGATCAAGAAGCTCAGAAATGGCGAAGCTGTGGAGCAGCCCACCTATTCTTATGTCATCTCCAACCGTCTGCCGGAAACCGTTCATATAGAGCCAAAACCTGTCATCATACTAGAAGGCATCATGACGTTGCATCATAAGAAACTGCGTGACATGATGGATTTGAAAATTTATGTAGATACCGACAGTGATGTGCGCCTGATTCGTAATATTCGTCGTGATGTGGTGGAGCGTGGACGTACTGTGGAAATGGTACTCAGCCATTATGAGAATGACGTGAAGCCTATGCACGAACAGTTTATCGAGCCCACGAAGAAGTTTGCCGACCTGGTAATTCCCTGGGGGCGTGAGAATAAACGGGGTATCGATATCCTGCGCACTTATATCCAAGGTTTCTCCGAGGAAGTGAGAGAGGAGATGAAAGACGCAAGAAGTGAGAAGTGAGAAGTGAGGAATTGATGGAAATTGAGACTCATCCTTTCGAACCCTTTCTCCCTGAGCATGCCAGGCTGTTGATGCTTGGCACTTTTCCGCCGTCGGAGAAACGGTGGTCCGTGAAATTCTACTATCCGAATTTTATCAATGACATGTGGCGGATTGTGGGGTTGCTCTTCTTTCAGGATAAGGATCACTTTGTGGATACAGCCCAAAAGCGCTTCCGACTCGACTTGCTGATTCCGTTTCTGCAGGAACAAGGTATCGCCTTATTCGATACGGCTACACGTATCCGGCGAACCACAGGAACTGCTTCAGATAAGGATCTTGAGATTGTAGAAGAGACAGATCTCCACCAGATGCTGCGGCGTCTTCCCTGTTGTGAAAGCATTGTCACTGCCGGACAACTGGCCACAGAGATAGCCTGTAATCAGTTTGGCGTAAATCCTCCAAAGGTTGGTGAGTCAGTGTCCTTCATGTTCGAAGGGCGCCAGCTGCGGCTCTATCGTATGCCCAGCAGTTCTAGAGCTTATCCGATGAAGCTGGAACAGAAAGCTGCGTATTATCAGAAGGTTCTTCTTCCTTCATCTCCTCTATAGCAACAGACTCGTCGATGACCTCTTCTGCCATAGGAATCTCTTGTGCCTGTCTGAACTTACGTTTGTTGGCATAGAACTTCAGTGAGTTGATAAGTTCCGTTACACCATAGAGCAGTGAGCACCAACCTAAGATAAGCATCGCCATGCTGGCAGGAGCCATCGGCTTGATGATAACGTAGAGTCCTATCAACAGGACGGCAGAGGGGAACACCCAGAAACCAAAGCCTATCTTGCCGTATTTGCGGGCATTCAGCAGATTGATGTACTGATTAATAGCTCCTAATATCAAGATGCCGCCGATAATGTACATCAGCGCTGTGATAAACACATTGGGGCTCAGGGCCAGCATCGCACCAAGAATCAGACTACCTACTCCCACAATCGGGAAGGTTGGCTTCTCTCCATAGAGGACTTGCCCGTTGGCATCCGTAATCTTATACTCTGACATGTTCTTGCGAGCATTCACATACACGATCAGTGAGATAAGTCCAGACAAAAGGAAAAGAACGCCAATGGCTACTGTAATCCACGTCACCGTGTTGTCAGGGTACTTGATGAGCAGACAGCCAATCGCAATGGCGCTGATGGCACGGAATACAGAACTTTGTAATATCTTCATAATTGTATTATCGTCTTTTTTTGAGGTTTGCGATTGCAAAGATAGGAAAAATGAATGGAATGAGCAAATAATTGTGTAATTTTGCAGCAATTTTTAAGAGACAATATGACAACTTTATATTTAGTAAGGCATGGTGAGACGGTAGATAATGCCAATCAGATCATGCAGGGACAGACACAAGGGGAACTTAATGAGAACGGCATTCGACAGGCGCAGGAGGTGTGCGAGACTTGGAAAGACCGGCAGATTGACGTGGTGATTGCCAGCGATCTGAAACGTTCCATAGATACAGCCCGCATCATTGCTGAGCCTCGCGGGCTGGAGGTTATAACGACTCCCCTGTTGCGTGAACGTGACTGGGGCGACTTTACAGGTCGCTTTATTCCTGACCTGAAAAATGAGGTGTGGCCCGATAATATTGAGACATTAGAAAACCTTCTTTCCAGGGCTGGCGAATTCATCACCTATGTCAAGGAGACATTCCCGGGAAAGAAGGTGCTGGCTGTAGGTCATGGCATTATCAACAAGGCCATACAGGCAGTATATTATCATAAAACGATGAGCGAAGTGCAGCGCATGATGAATGCTGAGGTGCGGGTGCTGGAGCTTTAAGCTTAGCGGCGTCCACCCATACCACCATGTCCGTGAGAGCCACCACCACGGGAGAATGAACCGCCACCACCATATGAGCCGCCACGTGAGAATGATCCACTGCCGCTGTGTGAGAATGATCCACTGCCGCTATGTGAGAAACCTCCGCGTGAGCTTCCACCCATGCTATGGTTCACTGTGCTGCGGGTACTGCTTCCACGATTGCTGCTGAATTCAACAGAGCGTCCTCTGTCCATTCCACGATTCATACTTGAGTGATCACCAATCGAACGGGTTATACGTCCCTCGTAGCGTGAACTGTTAACTGATCCGCGATTTCCGTTGAAGTTGCCACCACCGCTGTATCCACCGTTATTACCGTTATTAGGGCGTCTGTCGAAACTACCACCACCGCTGTATCCGTTGTTGCCATCGTTTCTGCGTCCATGGAAGTTGCCGTTATGCCTGCCTCCATCGAAGCTGCCTCCACCACCGTATCCCATTCTGCCTGGTCTTTCGTGATGACTGGTGATGCGTGTAGAGCTGTAGCGGGGACCACGGAAGTCGCCACGGTTCCAACGGTCATGCATGCCGAAGTGCTCTCTGTGTGGGGCACGGAAGTGAGCGATGCGCCCATGATAGTAGCCATGTCCGCCTATACGGTGCCATGCATGTCCACCACGATAGGTCACATAGAAGTGGGGACGACCGAAGTAGAAATAGTCGCGACGCGGATAACGGCTATAGATACCGAAGTGCCAGTAACCGGCGTCCCAGTAGAGTGGGCGATAGAAATAGGTGGCAGCGATAAAGGATTTCCACTGCCAGTCGAGTAATATGTAACTCAGATCGAGGTTACGACGCTCCCAATAGGTTCCGAACACATCGTTACGACCTGTAACACCCATCAGGTAGTCGAGATTGATCTCATAAGCTGCCTCGTACTGCTCATCAGTCAGATTTAGCTCATAAGCCATCTTGTCAGTGAGGAACAGGGCCTCATTGCGAGCCTGCTCATAGCTCATAGCTTTTACTGAGATGCTGATTGTCAGCATGGTCATCAGTGCGAAAAACATCTTCTTCATAATGATAATATTTTAATCGTTCAACATTCGTTTTAATTGATTCACGCTGCAAAGGAACGACAAAAAGGGGAGGTTTGCAAAGGATTTTCCCTAAACGGGCAGGGGAAAATCCCTATATCCTCATTTTTGAGGTCTTATTTTTGGTAGTTTGCCCTTTTTGCACTAACTTTGTCCGCGATATGAGACAATTATTCACATTATTATGTTTCTGCAGCGCGATGGCAGTCTCTGCCCAAGAGCGTTCACTCTTTGATTCACTGCAGTACCGGGCTGAGTTGCAGGCCACACTGTCGGGTGGTGATCATAGTCCTCTGTGGCTTAATGCCAATAAGTATGGTCTGAGTTCCTTGAAGAAGGCCAATGGCTACGTCAGAGGCTCGCTGGCACGTCCCTTAAAGAATGATGAAGGGCGCAGATGGGGCATTGGCTACGGTGTCGATATGGCATTGGCTGCTGGGTTTACGAGTACTGTGGTGCTCCATCAAGCCTATATAGAAGCCCGTTGGCTGAAAGGTGTTCTCACCGTAGGAGCCAAGGAGCAGCCGATGGAGTTGAAGAATCAGGAACTGAGTTCTGGTTCACAGACACTCGGTATCAATGCCCGTCCTGTGCCACAGGTAAGAATTGCGCTACCTGACTACTGGTCGATTCCCGGCACTCGTAACTGGCTTGCCCTGAAAGGTCACCTTGCCTATGGTAAGACCACCGATGACGGCTGGCAGAAAGACTTCAAGGCACCAGGTACACGCTATACAGAGAATACGCTTTACCACAGCAAGGCTGGCTATCTGCGTATCGGTCCTAAGGACATCACCTTCGAATTTGGTCTTGAGATGGCCAGTCAGTTTGGTGGCAAATCCTATACGTATGAGAACGGTGTAGAGCAGGTCTATGACAATAGTGCCAATCTGAAAGCTTTCTGGAATGCCTTGATTCCCGGTGGCTCTGATGCTACTGACGGCAACTTCAAGAATGTGGAGGGTAATCAGTTGGGTTCCTGGGTGATGCGTCTGAACTTTGACCGCCCCATATGGAATATAGGTATATATGCCGATCAGTTCTTTGAGGACCACTCGATGATGACTCATTTCAGCAAGAGTGGTGATGGTTATTTCCGCTATGACTTCAAGGATTGGCTGTTAGGCGCAGAATTGAAGCTGAAGCAGAACCCCTGGCTTGAGGGTATTGTCATAGAGTATATGTACACGAAGTATCAGGCAGGTCCAGTGTATCATGACCACACACAGAATGTTGACATCCAGATCAGCGGGCGCGACAACTACTATAATCACCACCTCTTTACAGGTTGGCAGCACTGGGGACAGGTGATGGGTAATCCCCTTTACCGCTCGCCCCTCTACAACGACGATGGACATATCGAGGTGGAGCATAATCGTTTCAAGGCTTGGCATCTGGGTTTCAATGGTACTCCCATTGCCAATCTGCATTACCGCGTGTTGGCCACCTGGCAGCGCAGTTTCGGTACCTATTATTATCTGCCGCCGGCACCTATGGAGAACGTGAGTCTGCTGGCAGAAGCCAGCTACGCCTTTCGTGATGGCTGGAGCCTGAAAGGTGCACTGGCAATGGATAGTGGTAAGTTGCGCGGTGAGAGTTACGGCGTGCAGCTCTCGATAGTTAAAACTGGTATAATTGGCAAGAAAAAATGATGAAACGGGTTCTTTTTTATATTATAATAGGTATGGGGCTGCTCACGTCTTGCAGCTCAGAAAGTTCCAACAATGGTGATCTTGATGGTTTCTGGCTCATGACAGGCAGACCTGGACTCTCCTGGTCGTTTCAAGGTAAGATTCTTGAATTCCGTGATGTTAATCAGATACATCCCGACCTGATGGCTAAGTTCCGTCATGAAGGCAATCTGTTGATTGTCTATGATCTCCGTAAGCTGGACCGTGATGCTGGCGATCTGCCTGTGACAGAGAGTGAGGCTGAGGATCTGCGTGCTTATGGTATCAGTAACTTAGAGGAAGAACAGTTCCAGATTAAGCAGCTTACCTCAGATGATATGCATCTGGAAAGTAGCAGCGAGAGTCTGTATTTCCGTAAGTATTAAATCTTTTTTCCAAACATAATTTTCAGGAACGTCAGACTTAGGATCTTGGCGTCGAGCCACCATGATCGGTGCTCCAGATAGTCAAGGTCCATCTCCAGACGCTTCAGCATTTTCTCTAAGGTGTCGGTATAACCGTTATAGAGTGTTGCCATCGAGGTGATGCCTGGTCTTATCTGATACAGGCACTGGTAGCGCGGATCCTTTTCCATAATCATCTTGATGTAGTGCTCACGTTCAGGGCGCGGACCAATAAACGCCATGTCGCCTGTGAAGATGTTCCAGAGTTGGGGCAACTCGTCCAGGTGGTGTGCCCTGAGGAATCGGCCCGTTTTGGTGAGTCGTTTGTCACGATTGTCGCCACACAGGTGTGGTCCGTCGTTCTCTGCATCCGTACGCATACTGCGGAACTTATAGATGTAGAAGGGGCGTCCGAAGCGTCCGATGCGTTCCTGTTTGAAGATGACTGGACCGTCATGGTTGCGTTTGATAGCGATATAGCACACCAGGAAGAGGGGAGAGAAGATGATGAGGCACACCGTAGCCAGAAGAAAATCGAGCAGTCGCTTGACTTCCTTCTCAAAAGCGTTCATACCATCATAAACATACGTAAAGTTTCTCTCCATCCAGTACCTTTTAGTTCAACTTTATATTCTTATTAACGCTGTTGGTTATATATTATTGTCTTCTGAGGAAAAATAAATACCCGTATTTTCGCAACCCACCCGGTATGAGTCGGATAAAGGTTCTTGCAGCGATGTTTGCCACCAGTCTTATCCCGCTGATATGTCCCACCTTATACATCCAGTGCTGGAAAGCTATCTCCTGACGGATGTAGTGACTGCCGCCACGACGACTGTAGAGTTGAGACGACAGGCGGAACAACAGTAACGACTCCTGCAGATTGTGGAACTGTGCCCCTTGCTGTAACATACGCACCCAGAGGTCGTAGTCTTCGAAAAGCTCACGATGCCGATAGCCGCCAGCCTGTTCCACAGCTCTCTTGCGGAACATCACCGTAGGGTGATTCATAGGGTTACGATAACGGCTGAACATTAAAAGAGCCTCATGTGTCTCTGGTAGTCGGCGCGTGCTGATGATCTTACCCGAGTCATCGGCAAACTCATCCGTCCATGTCCCCACAACATCTGTCTCCGGGTGTGCCTCCAGCCAAGCCATCTCTCTGCTGAAACGCTCCGGCTTCGAGATATCATCAGAGTCCATACGTGCCACGATGTCGTATTGGCAGTGGGTAAGACCTTCCTTCAGGGCTAACCCTAATCCTTGGTTCTGAGGCAGCTTCACGGTGTGAAGAATCTCATGTTGCTCTTTGTAATGAGCTATCACTTTGTCGAGAGCAGCTGTTAGAGGCCCGTCTTCCACCAGTATCACCTCGTCGGGTGGCAAATCCTGACGGAAGATGCTCTCCAGACTCTGCATCAGATGTGCAGGCTTCTCTTTGGCATATACAGCTATCAGTACAGAGAACTTCATGGGCTTATATCTTTATCCATCCTTCGGCCACAGGCGAACATACGTTCTTGCCTGTCATCCAGAAGGCTGGTGCTATCACACATTTCTCCTGTCGCTCACTGAGCCATGCTCCCCACCAGGAGAAGGAGGAGTTGGCTATGATATGATGTTGACAGAGCGACATCAGGTGCATGTCGTTTACACTTCTGTCAGCCTTGTTCCAATCTACCAGACAGACCTTACCTTCAGGTAACAGAGGAATCACATTCTCCTTGGTCCATCCTGCATCGTCAGAGAAGATACACCATCTCTCAGGCTTCACCTCTGTCTGCATCTTGTTGACGGCTCTCATCACATAGTCGGTGCCGGTAGTACCCTTACGCAGGGGATCTGTCAGATAGTCGCCTCGCCGGATGTGCAGACTGCAACTGTCGGACTCACAGAGCTGTTGGGCTAACTTTAGATTCCTTTCGTCCTCAAAGGCAGGAAAATGATAGAGCTTCTGCAGTTCATCTTTGATGCTCTTGAAGTATGTCTCATGCTGCCAGTAACCATCGTAATAGGTATCGCCTGCTCTGGTCAGAGCCTCTGGTTCCAAGGCAAAGTTGGACTGTTCACAGAGCATTGTCTTTCTGGGGGGTAGCAGTCGGCTGCCGATGCGCCAGCACTGGAAGTTAGGGTAGGGGTATGCTATCCTTGCCACCTCCTGCCATGTGGCTTCTTCATAGCTGACACCAAAAACCTTATCCAGCTCAAAGCCGCGATGCTTATGGTAGCCGTTGAAGCATCTGAGATCTACCAGCACCCGCTCTTCTGGATGCTGTCTGCGCAGGGCCTCATAGAGCGCAAACTGGAACATCTGGTTGCCCAAACCACCTAACACCTTAACGATTCTCATGGCCTTTGTCGCAGTTTGGTGAGATAATACATGGGTGTGCCCAGCACATAACAAACCTGTTGCCATAGACTGCAACCTATCAGTCGTCCTGCCAGATAGCTTACCACGAGTCCGTTGAGCACATTATAGCCCGTGAGTAATGCCAGCAGCACTTCCACGTTATACTGTACTCCGATGATGAGCAGTATAACCAATATCGTTCTTCTGACGATGTCAAGTCGGAATAGCAGATCGGTGCGCCCCTTCACAAGCAGGATATCTTGATTCACATCGGAGAAACAAAACACAAAACCTATCACGCAGAAATAGCGCAGATAGATGGCAGCGGGTGCCCATGCCTCAGGAAACAGCAGTGCTATGAAAGGCTTGGCAAACACAAAGAGTAGCACCATGATGGGAGCCAGTATCCAGAAGGCAGTACCCACCACGCGCTGACTGTAGCTTGCCAGATGTGCATCATCGTTCTGGAATTTCGACATCATCGAAAAGCTCACCCGTTTGATGCCGTAACATACGGTGCCGGAAGTGAGATAAGGAATCTTATTGGCCATGGTATAGTGACCTAAGACGGTGGTGCTGTAGGCACGTCCCACCACGAGGTTAGCCAGATTATCCGTGATTGCTGCCAGCATATTACTACCTAACAAGTTCATCGAAAAGCGCAGGTATTTTCTTACGCATGCCATCCTAAATCTCAGTTGAGGGCGCCAGTGACTATAGAACCAGAAGAAGACAGTCTGTAGCACGGCAAAGGTGAGGTTCTGTACGATCAGTCCCCATACGTCGTGCCTCAGATAGCTTACCACGATGCCAGCCACCCCGGAGAGCAGTACCGACCAGAACGAGATCTTCGACACAGCCTTGAAGTCAATCTGCTTGAACAGCAGTCCTTGTTGTACCACAACAAACGACTGGAAGATCAGTGCTGTGAAAGCCACTCGTATCAGCAATGTGAGTTGAGGCTCGTGATAGAATGCAGCTATCAGTGGTGCTACGGCATAAAAAGCCCCATAGACCACACCGCCTAACAGGATGTTAAACCAGAATATCGACGACTCATCCTCTCTGGTGACGTTCTGCTCATGGATGATGGCTTGTGAGAATCCGCTGTCGATAAGGATGGTTGAGAATGCCAAGAAGATACTCATCATACTCACCAGTCCGAAGGCTGATGGTGCCACAAACTGGGCTATGATGAATGTGCAGAGCACCTGTATGCCTATCTTTGCTATACGCTCCGTCATACTCCAGAAGGTGGCACTTGCCACTATCCCCAAGCCTTTCTTCAGCCGTCCCCATAGTGAGAAGTCACGTCCTTTGTTGAAGTAAGGGTCAAGTCTGGTCTTGTCGATTAACAGGATCTTCGGTTCAAACGGCAGTTCCTTTCCTTCTATATAAGCATAGGCAGGCGACAATGCCTTGCAATGGTGTTCACGCAGGTAGCGGTTCAGGTGTGACTCATCGTGATAGCATGCCACGATGCCCTTTTCCCAGTCCTCGTGTATGTGCTGGCTGCAAGTCTCTGCTAATGCCAGATAGTCGGCTGTCTTTCCACCGTTCAGACTGCCCATATAGTAATGGTAGTCTTCCTCATGGGCAGGGATATAAGCCTTCGATTGCTTGTTGCGTTCATAGGGGTAGCGCCACTCTGGTTTGTCGAAATAGCCAGGATGCAATACAGCCGTGAGTCTTTCTTCCAAAAGTTCCTCCCCCACAGGAGCCACAAAACGCATGTTGGCGTTGAAGAAGAAGGTGTAGTCGTAGTCCTTCAACTTATCTTTGATCTCCAGAAACCGGTCAAACCTGAACAGCGAGTCCTCTGGGAATCCTCGGCAAGGTCTGATCAGCAGTTCCACGTTCTCAGCCTTTGTCAGCTGTTCCTGATCGGTGAACACGAAGTAGCGTTTCTCCACACCCTGCAACAGATACTGTTCGGCAGATTTGTAGAATCCGTCGAAAAACTGGGCATAGCGCCCTGTGCAGATATAGAGAATGGCTACCTTCATCATAAGTTGTTCTCCCAATACATATTAAACCCGTGGAACCTGTCGCTGAAATCATAGAAAGAGTAGGGCACCAGGTGATACCACTCGTTTCTGAATATCAGGATCATCGCCATTCTGACAGCCAGCACTACTAATGCTGTCAGCATGATCTGTCGTCTTAGAGGCTGACACTGCTGCTGTGCACCATAATCCGTCATCGGGTCGTCGGCATCCACAAACCTGAAGAAGGTGAGATAGATAATAGGCCATATGAAGATGTTCAGACGGAAAAAGGAGAGAAACGACGGGGTGATGATACACACGCAGAGACCACTGATGCCAATCCAGAAGGTGGTCTTGTCGTAGTTTGTCATCCCCATCTTCTTATACAGCCAGAGGCAGGTGAGCAGCAGCGCCAGCATCAGTGTGCCGTCGAGCACAGCTCCTATCGGAAACGTGTTGCGCTTAATGTTCATCAGGAAATATTTCGTTTCACCCAGTCCTGCCAGATTGAAGAGCTCATACACCGTCACGGAAATCAGCAGGGCGATGGTAAGGATGATGGCCACATTGCGCTTGCAGATACGGATGCGCTGCAGGAAGGGCAGGATCAGCAGTACCAGTGCTGACAAATGGAAAAAGGCGGCACAGCCTACCAATGCCGCATAGGGCTTCCAGCGCTCCTGTTTCAGATAGGGTAGGGCAGCATAGAAGAACATCAGCGCAAATGACTGGCGGATGAGACAATACTGATCGAACAGCACGCCTGACAATAGCATCATCAGTAACGCCAAGGCAATATGTCGTGTCTGGCGGGAGATGAACCTGATGTTTCCCCAACTGATAATCAGTGATGAGACGATGATAATGGTGAACGGCTCCTTCGATACATATTTGATGAGTGTGTGCTGAAACACCTGATAGCCATACTCGAAGCTCAGCAGGATGCGATAGGTGAAGATCGACGACTCCACATAGTTCTTCAGATGGGTCAGCTGGTAATAGGCGCCGTAGTAATGGGGTGTGTCGTTCAGTACCGTGATGTTTCGGAAACCGAAGAATCCAAACAGCAGGACAAAGCAGGCCACGAGCTGCATCAGACGGGCTGCACCTCGTCTTACGAACCGTTTCGCCAGAAAATGCACACCTAGGAACAGTGCGAAATATAGGAAGATAACCGCCATGCTTCGCCCTTTCAGTAGTTACTCCTCAGCTAAGATGGCCTTCACGTTCCTGCGGGTGTAGATGGCCAGTACCGGTATCATCAAACCCAGCAACAGCGAGAGCAACAGGGTGATGCCCTTCTTGGGGAAAACAGGTTTCAGCTTTCCAAGCGGTGGTGACACCAGCCGGATGTTCTTGGAATTGAATACCTGAGTGATATTGTTCTCCTCTCGTTTCTCCAGCAGGTAGATGTAAAGTGCCTCGATGATTTTCTGTTTGCGCTCTGCCGGCAGTATCTTCGTGATCTTCCCAGGTGCCGCAGCCATCTCTCCCTTCAGCTTCTGGTCGTCGATGTTCACACCTCTCTGCTGAGCCTTTAACTGTGCGATACCCTGGTCGAGTGAGTTGATGATAGCGTCTCTCATGCCCTTCAACTGCACATCGAGATCCTGTACCAGCGGGTTTTGGTCATTACTGTTGGCGGCCATCGCATTCCTTTTTGTCTGCAACTTGTTATATTCCGAAATCTCCAGTGCCACATTGGGATTGTCAGGTAGCAGGTTGGCAGGCAGCACCACATTCTTACCCTCTACACTCTTCACCTGTTGGCGCATCTGCTCCAGCATATAGAGGTAGTTGTTCACTTTCATCTGCGCTTCAAAGGTCAGCGATGCATTCTTCATATACATCTTTGCCGCTTCCTCATAATCAGGCAGCAAGTGTTTCCCCCTGAACTGGGCAATGTTTGTGTCAAGTCCGCTGAGTTCCTGCTCAATGCCCTGAATGCGCTCGTTGATGAAGTTTGTCGAGATGGCAGCATCACTCACTTTGTCTTTCTGCCATTCCTCCTCATACACTTCTATCAGGGTGTTCAGGATGGCTTCTGCCCGATCGCTGCTCTGGTCTTTGTATGTCAGACTGATAATGCTTGTCTGATCGTCTGCCAGATCAATTTCCAATTGCTTCAGGCAGCGTTCCACCTGGTCATATTTCTTCTCTTTGGTGATGCGGATGGTGCGTTCGCTGTCTTCGTTGAAACAGTTGCCGAAATGTTTGGTCTTGATGACCGACACCTTGCCGAGTGGTGTCTGACATACCTCACCCACCTTGCCGCTGACCTCACCGTCAAGTTTGTCCTTGTTCTTGCGGAATTTATACAGTGTAAACGTACCGTCTTTTCTGAGGTCCATCTTCATGTAGCCGCCGTCCTTCTCTTTCAGTTGTGGGAAGGTCACCTTTACGGGCAATGTCTCATCCCAGAGCTCACGTTTCATCATGAAGTCGTAATACTCGTATCTCACATCAAGTGCCAGTCTGTCCACCACCTTCATCACCATGGCAGGAGAGCTGATTATCTCCATCTCGTTGCTCACGTTCGATGAGATGTTCAGCATGCCCATACCCAGTCCGGAGAGCATACCCATGTTGGTGGCAATCGATGACAGCAGCCCGCCGCCGCCGTTCTCGTCTTTAATCAGGATGGTGGCTGTGCGCTCATAGCGCGGTGCATAGACCAGCAGGAACAGGATGCCTGTCACAAGGGTTGTGGTCACGGAGACAGCAAACCATCTCCATTTCTCTATACAAGTTCTAAGAAAAGTCTTTTCCATAATGTCTTACTTAAAGATGAGTACGCCGAGGGCGGTGAGTACCGATGCCAGTGTCAGCCAGAACGACAACGTGCGACTCTCGTTGCCAGGCACGTTCGACTGGCGGGCTTTGGTCTCATTGGCTTTCACGTAGATCACATCGTTCTGCTGCACGTAATATGCCTCTGAGGAGAATATCTCCCTGGCATTAGTCAGACTGAGCGAGTAGATGGTCTTCTCTGCACCCTTCTGACGGATCACCAGCACGGAGTCACGCTTACCATACACGTTCAGGTCGCCAGCCTTGCCCAATGCCTCCAACAGCGTCACGGCATCCTTGTCGATCTTATAGTTGCCGGGCTTGTTTACCTCACCCATCACGGTGTAGCTCAGGTTCATGAGATCCACCGTCACATTGGCATCCTTCAGCAGCTCCGAGTCAATCAGCTTGTTCTTGATAGCCTCCTGAGCCTCATAGCGCGACAGACCACCCACGTGAATCTTGCCAGCCACTGGGAAGTCGATGTTACCTTCAGGATCCACAGTGTAGCCCATGGTGTAGAGACTCTGGTCAGCCAGCCCTGCCTTCACGTTGGTGATAAGGCCTTTGTTGAAGATATTGGCCATCTCCACGTTCTTGCTTTTCACGAGTATGGTGATCATATCGTTGGGCTGCAGACGGATGATGCCGTCGGTGGGTGTCGTTATCTGCTGACCGTTTTTCAGCTCCTGCAGATAATTATAGTTTTTCGGCGTGGCACAGCTGGCTAATATCAGAGCCGTAACTGCCGCTCCTGTCAGGTTTCTGATTCTCATTCTAATTCTAATGTCTAATCTTTATTGTATCAAACGTATTTCACACCTTATTATTATGGGATGCGGCTGCAAAAATACGAAGATTATTTCAGTTTATCGAAGGAAACAGTCATTATTTAACTTTCCGTAAGAGTTGAAATTACAAGATTATTTCCATCGTTGTCTTTTGCACCTTCATACCCATATTCCTGTAGAAACAAAGTGCGGGGGCATTACCTTCCCATACATTCAGGGTGATGTTGTTGCAACCGATAGTTCTTGCGTAGTCACGGACATGCTCATACAGAGCAGTTCCTACGTGTTTGCCACGAGCCTCTTCATCTACGCAGATGTCATCAATATACAGCGTCTTGATGTTCTGGAGCAACTTGTCATCCTTCACCTCCGTAATCACACAGAAGGCGTGACCAAGTACTTGACCGTCATCGAAGACGAAGACTGGTTTGCTCTCATCTTCGAGCAGGGCTTCAAGTTCCTGCTCATCATACTTTGTCGTGTCGGGTTTGAATAAATCAGGGCGTATGACATGATGCACCATGTTAACTTGATGCAGCAGCTTTATAATTGCCTGGACGTCTCCTTTATCTGCCTTTCTTACCATAATATCATCAGGATGTACTTGTTAAAATCTAGGGCAAAGTTACTCATTTTGCCTTAAATTCACCAAATTTGCAGCAAATATTAAAATAGTTTAGGAATTATCGAGCGTTATATTGCAGAAAATTTTGGAGATTAGTTTTTATTTCGTATATTTGCAGCCGAAATACGTGTTTCGACACCTGGGGTTGACTGGATTTGACAGCGGGTTGAGATGGTACGTAAGCACGCGGAGGCTTCTTGGTTCCCTCCA
>CADCFA010000020.1:0-4002 GCA_902800595.1 uncultured Prevotellaceae bacterium
GTATCTTTGCAGGCAGTAAAAGACTTACTAAAATAATATTCACTACAAGCAATCATCAACTCTATGACGAATCAGATAGATAGCAAAAAACAAAAAGCCCGTCTAGCGCTGATCCTGAAGACAGGACGACTGCGGCTGTGGTTCTACTATCCCGCCACTCGCCACTATCGCTACCTCTCGGAAGCAGGCGAGTTCGGACCGGAATTCAACCCCTCCGAATTTGGCCAGGCCTTCCACCCCACCGACCTTGAGGTGTTGCGCAGCCTCGTCTTCGATATCTGCGACGGCAAGCAGGACAGCGGCAAGGTGAAGCTGCGCAGCAGAGCCGAGAAGGAGTCGGAATGCAAGCACTATGAGGAATCCATCACCGTGATAAGCCGCGACGAGAACGGCCTGCCTACCGCGCTGATGGGCATCCAGCACGACGTGACCGACGAATACCGCCAACAGGAGAAGATCAAGAAACTGCTCATACGCTATCAGACCATCTTCAACTCATCGCTGCTCGACAACCTCTACTACGACAGCAAGGGCGTGCTTCGAGAGATCAACGAGCGAGCCTGCGAGAACTTCAACCTCAAGAGCCGCGAACAAGTGCTCGACGGCAGCTTCCTGCTGAAGAACAACCCCTTCTTCAACCAGCTACAGTTCGACCAGATAGAGGACTCGTACACAGGCAGCATCATCGACTTCGACAAGCTGACGGAAGAGCGATACCGCAATGAAGAGATTGGACTGACGGGCAAGATGTACTACGAATCGGCCATCAACCCCATCCGCAACGAGGAGGGCAAGCTGGAGGGCGTCTATATGTCGGGGCTCGACATCACCGAGATGGTCAACTCATTCCATCGCCTGCAGAAGAGCGTCGAGAAACTGCAGAAGGGCACCGACAGCATCAGGCAGTATATCGCCAACATCGACTACGCCCTGAGCGTCAGCGGTGTGCAGCTGGTAAACTACTACCCCCACTCCTACACCTTCGAGCTCATCAACAGGGAGACCAACAGCAAGCTGCACATGTCGCAACTGCGCTGCATCCGACTGGCCACCATGCCCTTCAGACGGACGGTGAACAGCGTGCTCAACAGGATGGACCACCTGACGAGGCACGACATCAAACAGGCCATCGAGATCGAGATACGCGACAAGAAAGGCCGACAGATATGGCTGCTGTTCAACATGGTGCCTATGTTCGACGCAGAAGGCCGCGTGGAGCGCTACTTCGGCACCTACCGCGACATCACCGACATGGTGGAGACTGAGAAGCAGCTGGCCATAGAGACGAAGAAGGCGCAGGAGACGGAGCTGCTGAAGCAGACCTTCCTGACGAACATGAGCTACGAGATACGTACGCCGCTGAACAACATCGTAGGCTATGCAGGCCTCTTTACGGGCGACCACAACGCGAACGACGAGCCCTTCTTCATGGAGCAGATCAAGCGCAGCACGGGCGAACTGCTGCTGCTGGTGAACGATATCCTCTACATCTCGCGCCTGGAGGCCAACATGGAGGAGTACACGAAGGAGCCCACCGACTTTGCCGGAGCCTTCGAGGCCCTCTGCCTCGCAGGCCTGTCGGCTATCAAGCCCGAGGTGCAGCCCATCATCGTACAGACCTACAACCGCCTGGTGGTCGACATCGACATGAAGCATGTGACGGAGCTCATCCAGCGTATGTGTAGCATGTCCTGCCTGCTGACCTCCCAAGGCTCGATCCAAGTCAGCTACGAGTATCATCGCGGCGAGCTGACCTTCCGTTTCGAAGATACGGGCAAAGGAGTCACAGAGGAAATGATGTCGCACATCTTCGACCACTTCACGCGCGATGAGAAAGGCGAACTGATAGGCTCGGGTCTCGATCTGGCGATTGCACAGCTGCTGGCGCACCAGATGGGCGGTACCATCGATATCCAGTCAGACTACGGAAAGGGCACGAGTGCATGGGTGTCGATCCCCTGCACCGCCTTAGTGATCGAAAAGAAAAGGAATCTTGAACAGTAATTGAGGTATGGAGACGAAGAATATGTTTGACGAGCAGCAGGCGATGCAGATGGCACTCGACATCAGCGGCAACCACGTGGTGTGCCTTGACCTGAAGGATAACCGCGTGTACGACCTGTTCGGAAAGGCTGTGTTTGGTGAAGAAATGGGCATCGAGGCGTATTACGCCGGCTTCCATCCCGACGATCTGGAACAGTTCTGCGCTATGGTTGAGCGCATGAGAAGCGGCAGCGAGACAGAAACAGAATGGCACTACCGCTGGAACGCCAACCTTGGAGGCCAGGGCGCCCCGATATGGCGCGACATCCACGGGCACGCCCTCACCGAGTTTGAGGACGGCAAGCCCGTGAGCATCATTACCACACTGATCGATGAGACAGAAACGAAAAGCAAGGAGCGCGAGATTGAGCGGCTGTCGAAGCGATACTGGACCGTCTTCGAGAATTCCATCATCGGGCAGTCGTTCTATACACCTGATGGCTGGCTGCTCGACTCCAACCGCATCATGCGCAAGATCTGTAACTTCGAGGAAGATCTAGACAAAGAGTTCTACTATAAGGTGAACCTCTTCGACATAATGCCGTTCAACGAGGTGCTCGACCGATACCATCCCGAAGACTACTGGGCCTGCTCGCTGAGCATCGTACCCGAGAAGAACATGTATGTGTATCTGGAAATCAGCGTTCACCCCATCTACGACGAGGACGGACAGCTGATGTATCTCTCAGTGACGGCCAACGACATCACGGAGGAGCGCAACATGTATCTCAACGTGATGGAGAACGACGCCAGGATGCAGAAGATGAACGAGTCGATCAAGAACTACGAGGCCGAGCTGCGCTACATGCTGGAGGCCTCGAATATGCAGACGTGGCGCATCAGCCTCGACCGCAACGTCCTGGAGTTCTACAGCGGCCTGGACACCGTCGAACGCTCTTTCGACCTGAAGCAGATGCGGAAGATCTTCGTCGATCAGGAGGAAGACTTCGTGAAAGCCCTGTCGAACCCGGAAGAGGCCCTGCGCGAACCGCTGGTGTACGTAGGCCAGATGCATCCGCTGGTGACCCAGAATAACACCGAGCCGCAATGGGTACAGATCAACTGCATCCCCGAGTTTGACAAGAACGGACAGCTGAAGGGCGCCTTCGGTGTATGGCGAAACATCAACGACCTGATGCACAAGCAGGATCTGCTGCGCCAAGAGACCCAGCGCGCCAAGGAGTCGGGCGAGGCGAAGAGTCTCTTCCTGGCCAACATGACGCACGAGATACGTACCCCCATCAATGCCATCGTGGGCTTCTCGGAGGTGCTCTCGATGCTGACGACGTCGGAGGAGAAGAAGGAGTCGATACAGATCATCAAGAACAACTGCGACATGCTGCTGCGACTGGTGAACGATATCCTGACGGCATCGTCGCTGGAGACAGGGCAGATCAGTATAGAGCCCGTCGATGTCGACTTTGCCAAGTCGTTCAACGAGTGGTTCGAGTCGCTCCGCCCCAGAGTGCAGACACCGGGAGTGGAGTTCATCAAAGACAATCCCTACACCACCCTGCCTATCAAGGTCGACCCGCTACCGCCTGGAGGCGAGAGACAGCGACGGCGAGCAGCGCAACGGGCTCTACATCTACTGCGAGGACACGGGCGAAGGTGTCCCCCAGGAGATTCAGCCGAAGCTCTTCGAACGCTTTTACAAAGTGAACGACTATATCCAGGGAACCGGTCTGGGACTGTCGATTTGCAAGGCTTTCGCCAATGCCAGTCACGGCGACATCGGCATGACGTCTGAGGGCAAGGACAAGGGCTCGACCTTCTGGATGTGGATCCCGTTATAACATTTCATCAGAGAATGATTCAATATTTTAAACAAATACTATTATGAAAGAATTAAAACTCAGAATCAATATGACAAGAGACTATAATACACGTTCTTTGGCATATGCCATCAAAAGCTATTTTGAAATTAACAGCCAAGCGGTCGAAGTCCTTATTTTCAAA
>CADCFA010000020.1:4032-39401 GCA_902800595.1 uncultured Prevotellaceae bacterium
ATTCTTCCATATGTTTAAGAAAGCATATGAGCGATAAAAAAACCATCCCTTGCGGGGATGGCTTTAAAAATGGAGTAGTATCGTGATGCCTTGCTCCAATTATTTCTGAAAGTTGCAAGTATTTCGCATTTTATTTTCATTTTTTACCCCCAAGAACGTTTAATTCCCAATTTTTTAGTATTTTTGCAACGTCCATACCCACGCCCTCGGGCGGATGGGGTGAGGACAGCGACGATAGCACGTGAAGCCGCCATCATGGATAAAGCGAGATCTTTCGGCAGGTATATAGGCAAGGAAAGTCTGGAACAGCCATATGCCCAATGGATCAAAGAGCATGCTGACGACTACTGTTAAACCTTAAAATGCGATTGAAGAGTGCGATTGAACTATCAAAGTCAATCGCACTTTTTTTATTGAAAAATTTTTTTCGCAGATAAACACAGGGCTTTCGAGCGTTTTTGCCTTGCGATTGAAAATGCGATTGAGGAAACATGACTCAATCGCATAATCGCATTCTACTTTTGCACTGTCGAAATTAATCGGCGGTGCTCTCAAACTAATTGCTACACAGGACACGGCAGGCAGGCCTGCGCGAACATTATTCATCTAATCAAGCAAAAGAAATGGAAACAAAAATTTTAAGAGTGGTACGCCAGGGCGAGGCCTTCAGCGTACAGTCATCAAAGAGTGACAATGGTTCCATCCAGAAGTGCAACATCGTGTTGCGCGAGTTGGGTGGTTCAAAGTTTGAAAACGAGTATGTGTGCGCTATGCTGGGTAACCTGGCGGCGTGCAAGTTCTACGAAGGTGATGTGGTTGCGGCCACCCTTCGTTTCTCTACACACGAGTATCAGGGACAGGTATTCCAAGAGATACTGGCTACGGATGTGGTAAAAGTAAAAGGGTAAAAAAGTAAAAACCTGAGTTGAAGTGAGGAGGATGTTCCCGGGTAAATGCGCAAAGATTCCAACCTTCTTCTCACAAAAACTCAAAACAATGAAGAAAATTATTAAGATAGAGCAGAATAAAGATTTCTGCCAAACTATGACGTCGCTCGAGATTGCCGAGCTGACAGGTAAGCAACACAAACACTTGATGGAGGCCATCCGAAAGATGGAGCCTGCATGGGTGAAAGTACATGGGTCGAAATTTCGGCTGATGTTCCGAGAGGTAGCTATTGGTAATGGAGCGGTTCGTCGCGATCCCTGTTACCAACTCACCAAAACCGAGTGTCTTTACATCGCCACGAAGTTCAATGACGAGGCGCGTGCCAAGTTGGTGCTGCGCTGGGAGGAACTCGAACTGCAGGAACAGAAATGCCACCAGCAATTGGCCTTGCCCAGTCCGAAGCAAATCCTCGCTGCGGCGGACGAGATCATCGGCACGGGATTGCGACTGTTGAACGAACCCGCTGAGGACACGCTGACCGCCACGCAGGTAGCGAAGACGTTTAACATGACGGTCTTTGATTTCAACCATGTGCTTAGCGACATGGGCATTCAGTTCCGTCGCGATGGCCACTGGAACATCTCTGATGATCTCGCCAACCGCAATCTGGTGCGCATGCGTACACACGTCTCTTATTCGCTGAAAGGCAAGAAGAAAGTGAAGATCTATATGACGTGGACGCTTGATGGCGTGCGTTTCTTGAATTCCAAACTTGGTTATCCTAATTTCTAAATCGACTATGAGCGTACATTATGTTTATAAAAGGGATGGCGGCGCAAAGTTCATGCGCCCCATCCACACCCGCGAGGAATATCTGAGCCTACGCAACGGCGGTGAACAGATTCCTTTTGTGAAACGCATCAGGGCAGGTGAGGTGAAGTTGAAATCAGAGTTGGTGGAAATGAACTATTCCTGTCTGCCGAATGAGGACGGCAGTCTGAAAGGCTCGAAGACGATGAGTACCACGGTGGGGATGGACATCGACCATCTATCGCCCGATGAGATGCCTGTAGTGCGCGAGCGTATCCTCAACAAGAAGGATGAACTGGGACTGCTGATGCTGGAAGAGAGTGCCCGTGGCGGAGGCTATCATCTGGTGTTCAAGCGCCGTCCTGACCTGTCGCAAGAAGCGAATCTGAAGTGGGCCAGCGATCTGCTGGAAGTCGCTTATGACTCTCAGGCCAAGGATATCACAAGGGTTTTCTTTACGACATCAGGCGATCAGTTGATTTATCTCGACGATGCGATCTTCGAGATTCAGGCAGCGGACTTAGTACTGGGGACAGACCCTAAGATTAATCCTTCGGCAGGCTCAGGAACCGTCTCAGAGACCGTGAGCGCTAAGCAGTTCCCGACGGATTATCACGGGATTCCGTTTACGGTGATCATCAAGAAGTACTGGGAGGTGAATAACCGAGGCTTTGAACCTACCGAGGGCGACCGCGATACACTGACCTATCAGTTGGCTTGCGACCTAAGGCATATCTGCGGACGTTCGTTCGAGTGGCTCGATCAGGGGTTCCCGTTGGAAGAGAAACGTGCGAAGATCAAGAGTGCGCTTGCGTCGGAGTTTAATGGGTTCCCAGTGAGGCTGAGGAATGTGTTGAATCTCTTGGCTGTGTCCCCTAAGTTCTTTGCAAAGCAAAGCGGCATAGCCGAGCGAGGGGACGACAGGGGTCTGAACGAGGGAATTGATATCGATGATTGTTCAGACCCCCAACCCCCTAACTTAGGGGGCTTGAAGAAAATGCCAATGGGTATTAAAGAAAGTATCGATGCGGTGGGCCCTCAGTTGGCAATGCCGGTGGTGACGGCGATTTGTCCTTGTATCGGTACGCTGGCAACGGGCGTGACGCTCGATGTTCACGGGCAGAAGAAGGGGCTGAACCTGATCTCGTACATCGCAGGTGATTTTGCCAGCGGCAAGGGCGGGATCGACCCAGTGGTGGAGGCTTGGATGAGTGAGGTGGCGGCACTCGACAAGATGTATCAGATGCAGGAAGACGAGTGGCGTGCCAAGAAACGGGCGGCGAAGAACAAGAAGGAACAGCCCGAGGAACCAAAACTGCCCGTGCGCTGTCTGACACTGAACAACACCGTTGCCAATCTCGCCGAGCGACTGGCTAATACAGAAGGTAAACATGCCTTTTCGTTCACTCCTGAGGCCGACACGGTGGCGCAGAAGTGGAAATCGACGATGAGCGACTTCTCGGTGATGCTGCGTCAGAGTTATGACGGTACTAAATATGAGCGTGAGGCCCGATCAGCAGATGCCGTGAATGTGCATATCGACAAACTGTTGTGGAACGTCACGATGTGCGGTACGCCCGATGCCCTTTATCGCGTGGTGAACAACTACACCGACGGTTTCCAGAGCCGTATCGCCGTGGCGCGCACACCCGACAACACGTTTGCACCGCTGGAAGACAAGCCTTTCGTACTGACCGATCGCCAGCGCGAACGCATCCAGCAGATTGCTCACCTTCTGCCTTTGATGTATGGTGAGGTGGTGCTGCCGAAACTGGAGGCGAAAGGTCGTGAATGGGTGGAGCGTATCCGTCTGGAAACGATGAAGAACGACGATAGGACGAAAGCCCGTCAGCGTTTCCGAGTGTGTGTCACGGCTCAGCGCATGACCTGTTGTCTGATGCTCTGTAAGGTGTGCGAGACGTTGATTCAGAAGCACGGCCTGAATGGTGCCGAGACGCAATTAAAGCAAAATCCGAACCTGTGGAAAGAGATGTTGCTAAAGGCGCAGACACCCACGATGCTGGAGGCCTACGATGTAATAGCCGACTCGCTCATTGAAAATGCCCTTTACTTCTTCCGTGACCGTATTGAGAACGCTTTCATGAGTCGTGACTATGCAGGCGGTCTGAGCGGGGAGCGACAGAAGCGTGGCAAGAATGATTCGATCTTTGAGCGACTGGATATCCAGTTCTCGTTCGAGCAGGCGATGCAGCATTCGGTTGCGGTAAAGGGTGCCAATGTGAACCACAACACCGTGCGGCAGATGCTGAAGAACTGGCGCAAGCAGGGGCTTGTGGTACAGGAAGAGGACGGGAATTATCGGAAGTTGTAATGCGGTCAAAATGTCAAGGTCATTATGATTGAGATTCAAAATTCCCAAGAATGCTTCGTGATGCTCTGGCGGAAGTTGGAGCGCACGAGGCGCCTCCTCGGAGGTCAGTGCAAGCGTTTCTGTATCCGGAACGTCATGAAGTCGTGGTTTGGCTATGAAGCCAATGATGATTGCATCTGGAAGGTGTGTCACCTATGCGAGCAGGAAGGCTGGAATGAACTGCCTGAGCCCTCGCTCTTTCCGCGCCAGCATCGAGAGTTCTTGCGTGCTATCGTAGCCGTGAAGACGGGCGTCAGTTATTGGAGAATCAATCTGAAAGCCCTCGACGCAACCTATAGCATCGCATTCCCTAACAGTACACCGATTAATATTAACAAAAAATGTAAAAATTTAAAAATGTAATAATGTAAAAATTATGTTACCAAGAGGAATTAGAAACAATAATCCACTGAATATCCGCAGAGGTAAAGATCAGTGGCAGGGCTTGAGAGCCCAACAGACAGACGCTCAGTTTTGCCAGTTTGAGACATTAGAGTATGGTTGGCGGGCTGCCTTCGTGCTGCTCACACGTACGTATTATCATAAGTACCGTCTTTATACAATCAGGATGATTATCAACAAGTGGGCTCCGCCTAATGAGAATCTCACGGCTACGTATGTCCAGAACGTGAGTCGCCTGTCGGGTATCGCCCCCGACGAGCCTATCGGCATCCCCTCGGATCAGCCCCAGCGCTGGATGATGCTTGGCGTGGCGATGGCGATTCAGGAAAATGGAACAGATTCGTTAGATTACTTCGCCATGCTGCGAGGGTGGGAAGAAGCGAGAAGCACGTGATCAGGGGTCGGTTCCGCTGATACTTCCAGCCTGATGGTCTCATCGGGTTGGTACAAGATAAGGATGCAATTTGCTGACGGTCTGGTGAGTTTATAAAAAGAACCCCTGCTCAGTGATGAGCAGGGATCCCCGTTGATTTACAATTATGTTTAATAGCTCACGGAGTGCCAAGCACTCTGTGAGCTATATCGAGGTTTACTCAAACATTGCATCGGAATCAATATCTTCAACATTGAAGCCACCTACAACCTTATAATTCTCACACTTATAAGTCTTTGCCTTGGTCAATACAGAGCCCATCTTCAACTCAAGATCATAGGTTCTTCCTGCTGGCAGGGCAATTGACAACTTATCGCCAAATCTGGTGTACTTATTCTTTTCGAAAACGCGCTTAGGATTCTCCTTGTCAATAGCCTTGAATCCGAAGATCTTAAGATTCTTGCCACCCTCTACTGTGTTAGCAACTATTTTCAAGAATCCGATATCCTGACGGTTAGGAGCAGGGATATCAACTATTGTGGAAAATTCATGAGAACTCTCTTCGCAATCCATACCTAGAGCTACACGGTAATAGCTGTACCAGCCAACTCTGGGTTTAGCATAGAACTTAAGCTTGAAAGCAGGATCATGTGAATCCGTCTTGGTTCCAGTAGCCTTATATACCCAACTTTCATTCACGCTGATGGTCTTATTAAAGTTTGTTTTTGTATCGAATTTTCTGCCATCAGTACCCATTGTCGGACGGTATTCGTTGGGTATGGAAATTGAGTGACCGGCCTTCGCTCCATCAGATATCTTGCCGATAGACCACTCATCCACTTCGTATTCCTCAGTCGTTGACCAACCTGCGCCAACGCCAATACCTGCTTCTAAGTTTGCACTGGCGAAAGGTCCTTCTGCACTAATACCACCATCGGCACCACCCGATACATTACCGTTAATGTCAAACGAACGTGTGTTACTCTTACTTGTTTTATGTGGCATGCTCTCGGGGAAAACATCTCCACCCTTTTCAGTCGTAATTATCTGCACAGCGTAGGCATTATTGGTAACTACAGGCTCAGTATAGAACTCGCACTGATGTGGGAAGAAGCGATAGCTGTCGCGATTAACTGGACCTTTCCAATAGTCTTCAACATATCCTTTCAAAGTTTTTGAGAGATCCCAGTTCACTGTTGTCTTGATAATATAGTAATCTGCTCCCGCATTATCTAACTGCGAGAACTGATATACCGGAATGAGGTGATAGTTACATGTTACGCTGAGATAACAGTTATCATAATGTCTGATACCTTCACTATTATTGTAACTGGCAAAGCGGGGCTCTGCCTTCAACTGAGCACATCTGTCAACACCAGGCAATTTCTTAATATCCAAGTGACCAGCTTCAGCAGCAGTGGCAGGAGTTCCTCTGGTTCCAGCAGCATCTTCTTCTGCATCATCTTCTGGAATCTCATCCTTCATAAGTTCTGCAAGGTATTTCTGCCACTCGTCATATTTCTTATCAACATCTTCTGCCCACCGAACAAAGGCTTTCATTCCCAAACTCTCCATAGGGGCAACATCCCAGATGTTACCCGAATTGAGAGCCACGGGGTCGTTTACAGCCTCTGAATCTCCATCAAGGTAACTAACGAACTGATCACCGAAACCAGAGAGACCAAGAATTTCCAGATTCGAATAATCGGCATTGGGGTCAATACCCAGCTCTTCGGCATACTTCTTCACGTTGTCCTCACTGGGTTCCATAAGAAGCAGCAGACCATAATGATTCAGCACTTTGGCAATGTCAGCCTTGTTGTCTTCAGTAATCTGGTCGGTAATCACCACCGTCGTCTCGTCATCAACTTGGGTGGTCACATTCTCAAACCAATACATGATAACCTCATGATCAGCACTACTTTTCAGCGAGCCTAACAAAGCTACGTTGATGTCGCTAGGCTCAAAATCACTGGGGTCAGCGCCCTCTGGAATATCTCTTGATGATGACGATGAAGGATTGTCATCATTGACAGTACAAGAGGTAGGAACTGTCATTACGCCGCAAGCAAGGATGGCGGCAAACATCCATTTCTTTAAAATTCTCATGTTAGATAGTTTTTAAATTAAACAATATTATAATTATTAAAGTAATCTTCTGCAAAGATAAGTGAATTTTCTTAAATAACCTTACTTTGAGGCAACAAAAAGCAAATTTTTGCTGATTTTGAAACGATTTTGCTGATTTTGAAACTCGTTTTGCTAATTCTGAAACAAGCGTTGCAGCTTCTATCCCATTTGATCGTTTCAACCTATGAGGTGGCGCAGAAAAAAAAGAAGCAAATATTTGGCTGTTTGGCAAAAATTTCATACCTTTGTAGCCGTAACCTCACACGGGGACTGTCTCCATGTGATTGATACCACGTTAAGCCTATTCTATAAAAATTATTAAATATGGTACAAGATTTATACGTTTTGATGATTACGGCAGCTGTAGTCAGTATTCTGTTTAAGTTATTAAAGCAGCCAGTGGTGCTGGGTTATATCGTTGCTGGTGTCTTGGTTGGCCCGTATCTGTTTGGCAAGAGCCTTGTGAATCCAGACAACGTGAAGCAATGGGGCGACATCGGTGTGCTGTTCGTATTGTTCTGCATCGGTCTGGAGTTCCGTCTGAAGAACCTTATCAGCAGCGGTAAGGTGGCAGCAATAGGTGCGTTGACAATTATCGGAGGCATGATGCTCTTTGGCTACCTTGTGGGAGTGGATGCTAAATTTGACATGGTCAACTCCCTGTTCCTGGCAGGTATGCTTTGTATGTCGAGCACCACTATCGTGATGAAAGCCATCGACGAGGCAGGCATGAGCAAGGAGCGTTTCGTCAAAGGTGCGACCAGCATCCTTATCGTGGAGGATGTGGTGGCTGTGGTACTGATGGTACTGCTCTCGAGTATTGCCATCCGCCATCAGTTCGATGGCGCTGAGTTGGCGGGTAAGGTCGTCGATCTGGTTATTACACTTGTGGCATGGTTCGTCTGCGGCATACTGATTATTCCCACACTGATACGCAAAGTGAAAAATCATTTGAATGACGAGACGCTTATCATCCTCGCCTTGGGTCTGTGCCTGGGTATGGTGCTGTCGGCAGA
This sequence comes from uncultured Prevotellaceae bacterium, assembly GCA_902800595.1. Classification (GTDB taxonomy): domain Bacteria; phylum Bacteroidota; class Bacteroidia; order Bacteroidales; family Bacteroidaceae; genus Prevotella. The sequence goes on from CADCFA010000020.1 coordinate 12,023, forward strand.
AGAAGCAGGGTTCAGCAGTGCACTCGGTGCCTTTGTGATGGGTTCTATCCTTGCCGAGACAGTAGAGTCGCATCGTATCGAAAAACTGATGACACCGCTAAAGAATGTCTTTGCTGCAATCTTCTTCATCTCTGTGGGTATGATGATTGATCCGGCTTCATTGGCGGAATACTGGATGAGTGTCGTCTATGTCAGCCTGATCATTATCATCGGAATGATTGTCTTTGCCACCTTGGGTTGCTGGTGGGGCGGTCAGACGATGCGCGACTCCATGCTTACCAGCTTCTCGTTTGTGCAGATTGGCATCATCGTAGCATCCAGTGTGGTGACCACCTTCCTTACGCCTTATATTATGAAGGCTGCCATACCGTGCTATACGTTCTTTTATAATCACGCTCCAGAGAGCTTGCGGGCTAAGATTGACAAGCGCGAGCAGGAAATGGCTGAAGCAGAGGCAGCGGCGGCTAATCCATCTGGCGGCAAGAAATCATTGGCTGACAAGGTACGCTATGCCGTCAGGAATACCTTTATCACGAAGCATCTTGTCAATCTGTTTATCAAGAACATGAGTGCTCATGATGAAAATAAGAATTCTTGACCATTTATATTATGTGCTAAAGAATGTCTTTGAAGTGTTAACAACCTATAAAGTTATAAAATGAATAAAATAATCCAATGGGTGCTTGCCGCCACCCTCATTTGCGGCGCAAGTGTTATGACCTCCTGCAAGGAGGCACGTGCTCAAGAAGACAATGCCGTGAAGGAAGTACAGAGTACCGAACTGATTCGTACCAGCCAGAGCTGGGATGGCGTGGAACTGCCCGACTATTTGCAGGGACGCCCCGAGCTGGTGGCCGTGAAATATGTGTTCCCCGCAGGTAAGAAGCTGGGCTGGCACCACCATCCCGTGATGAACTATGGCATCTTGGTGCAGGGCGAGCTGACCATCATCGGACAGGACGGTAAGGAGAAAGTCGTGCATGAGGGCGAGCCCGTTGTCGAGATGGTGAACACCATCCACCACGGCGAGAACCGAGGCAAGAAGGACGTAATCCTCTACATGTTCTATCTCTCGCAGAAAGATCTGCCCCTGGCTGTTCAGCATCCGGAGATCCCGCTGGAGTGAGATGTAGATATAACGATGGATCTAACATCGTCTTCGTAATCAAGAAAGTAGTATCTTCAGAATATATATAATGGATACAGGAACTACGAACAATGACTTTTTCTATAGGCTGACATTCGGCGACATCATCGCTTTTGAAGGCAGGCAGCCCGAAGAGTTTATACTGGACCAGGGGATCCAAAAGGAAGTCTCCGACGATACCAATTGCTATAACCTACTGCTTCGTGGTATTAAGGTCAACCGTAAGATCTATCAGCCCACAGAGATAGAGGCTGAGATGGATTTCATGCAGGTTAATAATCGCGACACATACCATCAAGAGACTATTGCGCCACAGTTCGACGACGTAAGAAAACTGCTGTTGCAGAGAATGGTGACGCTCGATATCGTGATAAGCAATACCGTGAGCAACGTTGTCAGGAACTGCTATGTGTATGAGATGATCCCCCAGCTGCTGAATGATGTCAACGGCACAAAGATGTATGTGAAGTTGAGCATCTTCAGCATGGATAAACTGATGACCATCAACAAGTACAGCAAGGCATACGTAGCCCGTAAGCTCGGCTCTGAGATCCTGCAGCCGGAGAGCCTGTACTTCGGAATCGTGTCTGAAGGTGTCCCCTTGATAGAGTCCGACGTCAAAAGTCAACAGCATCTGATGTACAATGTGTCAGGCAACAATCTGGAGTTCATACAACCCTATCTGGTACAGTATAATGAGTCGTTCTATGACTTCCTGGTGCGCACGTCCAACCGCTGTGGAGAGTTCCTCTTCTTTGAGGATGGCAAACTGGTGTTGGGCCTGCCTGACAGTTCCTTGCCTGATGCCATCGATAACTTTGTGACGGTGACAACCATGGAGAGGTCTCTCGACCCGCTGAAAATCAATGGCTATGCCCGCGACAGCGTGAAAGACGGAAAAGGTATAGTGAAGGGGACTTCAGACGCCACAGGCGATGCATATCCCGAACTCAATATTTCAGCTATAGCCAAAGAGAAAACCGGTTTCCCCACAGATGCCTTCCCCGCCGCCACTTCGAGCAATGTCGAACAGGCTCAGGATGAATACATCTTCCCGCTTTACGTAGGCAAGTTCACCAATAGACTCCGTGAGCTGAACTATGACGGCACGCCTGGTCAGGCAGCCTTGGCCAGAATGATGCCATTCACCAAGACCCTGTTGGGCAGTGAAATAGACGGAGCAGTAGGAGGAATTGCCCTTTTAGCGATAGAAGGACTCATAGGCGAAGCTATCCCAACCATGTTGGCTAATTTGAGGGTGCTCACGTTCAACGCTTCTCAGGCCGAGCGGTATATGGCTGTCGTGCAAGAGAATAGCGAACAATGCAGCGAAGAGAAAGCAGTGCAGTTCGGTACGCTGAACAGTGACGGATGGACCACCCTGAACTACTATAAGGATATCCTTCAGCACGAAGAGGAACAGCAGCGGAAGATCGTGTGCATCAACATGGGCACCAACTATATCAACGTGAAGTTAGGGCAGAAGATCAAGATCAAAGGCCTCAACGATACTTATGTCATCATTCAGATACAGCAGAACTCCGAGGAGGTCTGGGACCGCGACTACGACAGATATGGCATGGTGGCTGATGACAAATATTCAGGCATGCGCTCGCTGAAGATCTATGCCATTCCCGCGTATGATGATGGCAAGAAGTTCATTCCTCCGGTACAACCGGTGCCTGTCGTCAGGAAGGTGGGACCTCAGGCAGCCTTCGTGACCGACAATGAAGACCCGAAGTTCCAGGGACGTGTGCGCATTGCCTTCCCATGGCAGTCACTAAAAGGTCCGGAAAGGCTCAAGCTGAAAGAAGTAGAAGGCAAACTTAAAAAGTTGGAGATTCAGGTCTTGACTCTTAAAGAAGAGGAGAGAATGCTTCTGGAAAAGGCGACAAAAGCCAAACAATATATCGAAGAGCTGAAGACATATGTAAAAGCCACGAAAGAAGAGCGTAAAGAACAGCTTCAGCCGAGGTATAGTAAAATTGAGGAACTTGAAAAAGATCTCGAGGAACTCAAGGCATTAAAGACCAGTACTGGCAGTCAGGACAAGGAAGCGAAGATAAAAAAGATCAAGGAAGAGATAGCCGACTTTGAGGCGGCAGCCAAAGAGCACGATGAGAAGAAGGGCAAGGCCGGCTATAATGATCTTGAAAAGGATAATACGGTCATCAGTAAGTATAAAAAAATCTATGTCAAGGAGAACAAGTCGTACCTGAAGGCAAATGCTGACTTGGAAAAGACCGAGGGTGAGAAAAAGGATAAGCAGGGGGAAAGCAAGAAACTGCAGGAACGGATTGACAAGGAGGTGAATGCCATGGCGACGCCTTGGGTGCGCGTTGTCACGCCGATGGCTACACCAGGCGGTGGCACATTCTTCCGTCCCCGAGTAGGCGACGAGGTGCTGGTGAACTTTGAGAACGACAATGTGGAGCGTCCTTATGTCATGGGCAGCGTCTTCTCCAAGAACAACCTTACCCCCGACGAAAAGATGTATCGCCAGCGTGGCGTTGAGTTGCAAGGAAAAGATGTCTCCATATCGATGGTGTCACCCAACGGCCATCATATCACCTTTACCGACCCCGAGGCTGGCACCAACTTCCTGGCCAATTTAATATCACCGGGATTGGGATTATGGGGATCGATAGTGGGAGCGCCATTCAACAATCTCCTGCCAGGTGCCAAGGATCTGTCAGGTGGTATCCATATTGGTGACCGTTACGGGATGTACGAGATTGATATGAAGAGCCACAAGCGCTCCATCGAAATCAACTCACCTTTTGGTACGGTGTCTATCAACGCCTTCTCGGGCATCACCATCAGTGCGCCCAACGGCAATGTCACCATTAGGGGTAAGAACATCAACCTGGAGGCAGGCAACAAGGTCAATATCCTCTCGGGACTGAATATCGAAGACCCTGGCTTGGGAGATCCGGATGGAAAGGCGAATCAAGCAGGTAAAATCTTGACTGACCTTTTCGCCGAGATTGTCCCTGGAGAGCTCAATAAGTATATGTTCAGCTCTATAGTTGACCTGTCATATATCCGTCATGTCGTAGAGGTGTTCGTGCGCCCCGTGGACGGTACGTTGAAACTCAAGTCGAAGCGCTATCTGATGCTGGAGGCTGGTCAGGGCAATGCCACCATACGCCGTGACCGCTATGCCAAGGCGGTGGAAGAAAAGAAGGAGTCGCAGGAGGAATTCTACAAGGCATTGCTCACCTGTGTGAAGTTCATCAGTGAGAAGGTTGATCTCTTCTACGATACCTATGAGACGTTGTGGATAGACGGCTACAAGAAGAAGACCGAGTACCTTGAAAAGGCCGGATGGGTGTTGAAGGATGAGAAGCAACCTGACTTGGCTGAGATAGCATCAAAAGCCAATGAGTGGGACGATCAGAAGATTACCCAGGACACCTTTGAGAGTCATTTTGTTGAGACAGGTATTCTGTTCAGAGAAGGAGCGAAGCACAATCAGATTACAACCAGCCCCATCCTGAAGTTCGACTACATCAAGGATTCTGCAAGGGCCTTTGGCGAGAGTGCTTTCAAGATGTACCAACATATGGAGTCTTTCGATCGTTTCTTAAATGACGGCTCAGATCTTCCATTAGGCAAATTTCAGTGGATGGATAAAAACTTCTCAGCTGCGCTTATTGACCTGGATGAAAAGATCTTATGGGCAAAAGGCTGGAAAGCGGTATATAACGATGGTAATCAACATCAGCTTTTCAATGATTTGGATCCTAACCCCAAAGCAGACAAGTTTGCGATGCAAAACAAAACATTCCACAAGCGCAAACTGCTGCTGGCTTTTATTAACGAGGTGGCTCATTCTCCGCAGAATGTTCAAAACAAGTACTTCGAGTGTAACCTCAAGATGGATTATGTGATGACGACTCAGTCACTTCGTCAGGAATATTATTGGAACCGTATGGTGGTCAACCTTGACAGAGACAAACGGCTCCAAAAAAGCCGCTACGGGCGCACGTTATGGGACAACACGTTGGGAATGATGTGGAATAAGATCAAGAGCAACTTTGTACCCTTCGACCGTGGCATTTGGAATGACAAGACCGACGGACAGATCCTCTTCTCCGACCATGAGAACTCAACCCTGAACTTCCAGGGCGAGGGTCTCCACGAGGAGAACAGTTCGAACATCGGTACACTCGATCACCTGAAGAAAGAGCTCATGGCCATCAAGTAAAGGTAAAAAGGTAAAAAAGGTAAGATGGACTACATATTTAATGATTGGGAAGAGAAACTCTCGAATTTTGAGAGTAGCGTAGAGAAAGATCTGGCGGAGATCAGGAAGTGCAAGGCGGAGATGCAGCAGATGAAACTCGACGTGGTGGCTGAGTTGCAGAAGGGCCGCTATATACGTGATACCCAGCGGCTGGTGCTGTCGGCACCCGAGATCATCATCGGCAATGTGGACCGCAGCGGTACCCTCTTTGCCGGCGGTTCGAAGGTCATCGTCCGCGGCACCCAGGTGGGTGTCGAAGGTGCCGGTGAGGGAGGAAGCCTGGAGCTCCGGGCACCCAGCATCCGAGAGATTGCCGAAGACCCCGGCACCGACGGCCGCGAGCATGTAGTGGGGTCCGTGTCCGAGGTTGTGAGCCAGGCCCGTAACATCATCATCCAGAGCGACGATGCGGAAGGAGCCTTCTCTGCCCCCGCCGTCCCCACGGGCGGCAGCGGTGTGCGCATCCATGCCGACAAGACCATCGACGTGCATGCCGCCATGACGGCAGAGAGCCGTGAGGAACGCCTGTCAGACCTCATCAGCGCCACTGAGAAGCAGAAAGACTACCTGAAGGAGCAGGCTAGCGCCCATAAGGAGGCGTTCACGAATCTGAAGAAAGAAATGGAAGAGCTTTTGGAGAAGAGAGACAAATTGTCAGGCGACTATTCCGACGTCCGCACGAACTATAGGGACATCAGGAAAGTGTCTGAAGAGATAGAAGCCCTCTCCATGTCGATTACCGAGGAGACCTATGCCTATGCGGAGATCCTGTCGATGCTGGCAGAGACCAACCGGAGGCTGCAGTGCTTCAAAAAGGAGAAGTCGAAGATCAAGAAGGGCGACGACTTCAAGAAGAAACCGACGGGTGCTGCTGTCAACATCACAGGTGAGAAAATCCAACTGGTGTCTGCCGACGGAGAGCACAACCTGCGTGACAACGAGGGATCGGGTGTCACCATCGAGGCTAACACGGTGGGCATCACTTCCTTGGATAAGGAAGGTGCGCTGAACAAGGAAGGCAAGGTGCGCGTTGTGGCCAAGAACATTGAGATGGATACGGCAGGCGCGGCTGAATTGAAGTTCGACGATGAGGGTAAACTTGAGAAAGGCTCCTTTACTGCTGAGGGCGACTTCAAGTTGACATCGAAGAATATTACCATCGAGGCTGTTGATTATGAGGTGGCAGACAAGAAATATAAGGAGAAGAAGCTCACTGACGACAGCAAGATCAAACTGCGTGCCAAGACCATCGAGGTATCTACCGAAAACTCCGCCAACATGGAGGTGGATGAGAAAGGCAAGATCACCAAGGCGAACTACACCTCGGAGGGTGACATCATCGTACACTCGAAGACCTTCACCATGGAGAGTGTCGATACAGACATAGAGAACGGCGAGGCCAAGGAGAAAGCCCTCACGGCAGAAAGCAAGGTGGTTATCCGTGCCGAGAAGACCGATGTATCGGCCACCGATACCGAAGGTAAGGCTACGGGCAGCGTGAACATCAATGCCAAGGCTGTCAGCCTGAAGTCGATGGATGTGGAGAAGGAGAAGCGCACCGACGACAAACTGGCGGAAGGCAGTACGATGACCATCGTGTCGGAGAAGATGTACATGGGTGCGAAGTCGAAGGATGTGAAGTCGAAGAAGGTGCAGGTGATGTCGGAGGAAATCGGTGCCTTTGCCGACAAGACGCTGGAGATCCAGCAGGACGAGGGCAAGGCCTTGGTGCAGCTCGACGGCGGCAATGCCTCTCTGGGCGGCAGCAAGACAGAGATCTACGGCAAGACCGAGGTGAAGGACGAACTGAAGTCGCCCAAGGCTACCATCGACAACATCGAGGCGAAGACATCGTTCAAGTCGCCTAACATCCAGGACGGCATGGGTGCCGGCGGTGGCGGTGGCAGCCTGAGTGCAAAGCTGAAGACAGAAGATGCCCCGAAAGAGTGAAAGTGAAAAGTGAAGAGTGAAAAGTGAATAGTTATGAATAATTATATTACATTTGAGTTAACTGACCTTGCGAAGAAGTTGAAGGGCTATGTCATGCTGTTCAACTATCGACTGTCAAACCTCTGTGTCAAGGCAGAACCTACCGCCCTGATGCCCGTATCGGTCTTTGTGGCCGACACGGAGTACAATCTGGAAGAAGTGGCAAACATCATGAGACCCGACGATTTCTCCTTCGATGTCTATCCAAAGAACCAGAACAATCTGCAGGAGGTCATTGGCGGCATCTTCGAAGCGCATCCGGAGTTCAAGATGGAACTGAAGATTGATAAGGCAGAGCATGAGGGAGGGGAGGATAAAAGCCATCTGCTCTATACCATGCCGCCGGTGGACAAGAACCGCCGCAAACTGCTGGATGAGACAGCCAAGATCTTCCACAAGGAGTGCAAGGTTAACCTGGATGCCACTTATGCTGAACTGCAGCCAAGACTCGTTGAGGCATACGCCAAGATGCCTGTTCTAGAAATCGACGAGGCGAGGAAAGCCTTCAAGAAGGCTTATGATACTGCGAGGGATCAGTGTGACAAGATGCTGGAGCAGAAGCAAAACGAGATTGAGGAGGGCTACCAGCGCTACCTGAATGAGTACAACGACCAGTATGATGAATCAGATGCGGATAACAGCGAGATGGAGATCTCTCACGATTCCGAGATCGAGGCACTTTTCAATTAATGAGATAAATGTGTAAACAAAATGAATAATGATTTTAAAGTATCAAAAAACGGTACGGCACTGATTATCACTCTTGGCAGGGATCTTATCACTTCCAATGCACCAGTATTGCAGGAAGAGCTCGCCAAGTTTATGGGCGAGAATATAGAGAAAGTTGTTTTCGATGCCTCTGAGTTGATGGCACTCTCTAGTAGTGGTCTCAGGGTGGTTTACTTTGCCAAACAAAGGTTGGGCAATCAACCAGAAATCGTCTTCGTGAACTGTGCCAAGGAGATTTATAATACACTCAAGATGATCGGTCTTGCTCCCTCTATCAAGTTTCTGAAGGTTGACAATAAGAAAGTAGTACGCAGCCAGAAGTCACTTGATGAATTCTCTGCCAACAACGATGTGGTGTGTTACTCCATGCGACTGGGACAAGACGATGATTAACGAATATGCTTTGAGGCTATGACCAGATTGCATTTTCAACCTATTCAGGGCAAGGCGCTTGACATCATTGAAACCATCATCAAGCATGAAGAGGTGGCATCGGCAGACGACCTCTACAAAAAGCTCTACGTGGTGGTAGAAGAGATTGTGCTGAATATTGTTGATTATTCCAATTCTGACTATCTCGATGTGGAAATCATGCGTGACGAAAAGAGCATCACACTGCGTTTCCGCGATGCAGGCAAGCCGTTTAACCCGCTTGAAAAAGAGAAACCGGATTTCACCTTGCCGCTGGAAGACCGTAAGATCGGAGGACTTGGCATCTTCTTGGTTATCAAGTATATGGATTCAGTGACTTACGAACACTCGGGAGGCGAGAATGTACTGACGGTGGTGAAAAATGTAAAAATGTAAAAATGTAAAAATTAAAATATGTCATATCTAAGTAAGATTTTCAATATTATCGCAGGCTCTGGCCTGCTGGCACTTGGTTATAGCCACTACCGTACCCTGCGAGAGCTGAAGCGACTCCGTAAGGCAAACACAGAAAAGAGTCGCATTACTTCCGAGTTGCATCTGGCAAGTCAGATACAGCAGAGCATGATGCCTATTGGACATAAGGTCTTTGACAAAGTGGATATTTACGGAACACTGTTACCCGCCCGTGAGATGGGTGGTGACCTGTTCGACCATATGATTCGTGACGGGAAGTTCTACTTCTGTGTGGGCGACGTCTGTGGCAAGGGAGCCCCCGCCGCCATGCTCATGGCGTATGCCCACTCGCTGTTGTGGACTTTCTCACGCGACGAAAGCAATCCTGCCCGTATCATACAATCCCTCAATGAGGTGGCTAGCAAGGATAATATCTCTTGTGCGTTCTTCACCCTCTTCTTCGGTGTGCTCGACCTGACGACAGGTCATCTGCAATACTGTAATGCAGCTCACAATCCACCTTATATATTAAGTGATAAGCTCACGATGCTTGATTGTGACCCCAACCAGCCCATCGGCCCGATGGAGGATGTGGAATTTACCCTGCAGGAGACCACGCTGACTCCTGGCAGCACTATCTTCCTCTATACCGACGGACTGACTGAGGCAAACAATACGAAAAAAGAGGAATTTGGAACGGAACGTGCTCAAAAGGTGCTGGAAGACTGCATGAAGAAGCAGTTGAAACCCCAGGAGATTGTCGACGCCGTCACAGAAGCGGTGCATCATTTTGCCATGAATGCCGAACAAAGCGACGACCTGACCATGCTTGCCATCCGTTACCAGTAGCCCAAAACTTTTAAATCTCTGTGTAGATATGCTCCTTGCCCCTGGACGAAGGAGTGTTTCCCGACTGAAAAGATAATAAAATTCTTCGAAAGAATATTGCTAAATTCAAGAAAAAGTTATAATTTTGCAGCCGATTTCATCGATTATATACGTTTTCAGGGATGACACAAGAAGTAAACAATGGTTTCAGGCACGTACTGCCTATCCAGATCCGATTCAACGACGTGGATAAGTTCGGCCACGTGAACAACACCGTCTATTTCCAGTTTTACGATACAGCAAAGACCGACTATATCGCTACAGTCTGCAAGGATGTGGATTGGGAGCAGGTAGCTATTGTGGTAGTGAGGATCGAGGCTGATTTTGTCTCACAAATCAAGGCAGGCGACCATATTGCCGCTCGCACGCGCGTAATAAAAGTAGGTAATAAGAGCTTCCATCTGGAACAGGAAATCATCGACGTCGATACCCAGGAGGTGAAGTGCCGCTGCTTCTCCGTGATGGTGTTCTACGATCTGGTAGAACACAAGTCGATGCCAATCCCCAATGCCTGGCGCCAAGCCATCTGCCAATACGACGGATTAAGCAACTTTCAAAATCTGCGAAAATATTAGGTGGTTTTGCGGAAAGTTCGTATCTTTGCACCGTCAACACCTTAATTTTTAAGTTGTAATCTATGTTTATCGAACAGCTACCTGCAGCGTACACGTTGCTTTTCGTGCTTTACGGCGGATCAGCATTTACGGCTCTCATCGCCTGCCTTTACCTCTGCTTGCGCAAAGGTAATGCCATCGCGCCTGGCACCACACCGCCGACTTCGTTGCGCCGCTGGGCTGCCGCTTTATTTGGCTTAGCGTTTCTGAGCCATGTGTGGTGGCTTCTGTTCTACGTCTTTTCCAACGATCTCTATTCGGTGTTCTTGCTGGTGGTTGCGGTGATCGACTACGTGGGACTGCTGATCTCTATCGGTGGCTCGATGTTTGCGATGCTGCAGGATCGTAAGCGACCAGTCTGGCCCCTTGCAGTCGCCATGATCCCCTATGCGGCAATTCTCACCTTGAATGTGGCCTTTCCCAAAGATTATTTCTTGCAACTCGCCATTGGCTACCTTATGTCTGTCTTCTTGTGCTTTTCTATATATATGGTGTTTGCCGTCAGTCAATATAAGCATTGGCTGCGCGACAATTATGCCGATCTGGAGCATAAAGAGGTGTGGGTAAGTCATGTGCTGATCTTGATCGTCCTGTTATTATTCACTTTCGGCGAGATCGATGGTGTTAGTCTGACCATTAGCTATATCGTGAGGCTCATCGAAATCCCCTTGTTCTTCTTCCTGTTGTGGCGAGTAGAGACTCTGCCCCAATTGGAGAGTGCGCCCATTGAACAGCAACTGGAAGAACCACTGTCGGTGGAACCGGAACCGCAGCAGCAGAAGTCCCTGGCCATCCCCTCCAATATCGAAAAGTTGTTGGAAGAGCGCTGTGTGGGCCCGAAACTCTACCTGCAGCACGATTTGAGCCTTCTTCAGCTGGCTCAGGTTGTTGGTACCAACCGCTTTTATCTCAGCCAGTATTTCTCCCGTCAGGGCATCACATACAATGCCTATATCAACAACCTCCGCATCAACCACTTCATCAGTCTCTATCATGAGGCTGTCGCCAGCCAGCGCCCCGTTGCGGCTCAGCAGCTGGCTCACGAAAGCGGTTACCGTAGTTACAGCACTTTCAGTCTTGCGTTCAAGCAGCGTATGGGTCAGAGCGTAACGGCTTGGATACGCCACTCCCAGGATGCGTAACCCCTCCTGTGCATCATCATTCTTACAAAATCAGCAATAATTGTTTCAAAATCGTCAAAAACAGAAGGAAGGCGTTTCTGAAATAGGACATTTTGAGGGGAATATGTTACCTTTGTACACAAAAACTAATCGAAATGATATATTTTGCACACAAGGGTACAACGACACAGAGTTTTAGAGCTCTGTGCGTTGTTCTTTGTGTCGTCGTGTCTTGGTGTTCCGTTCAACCTGCGAAAGCTATCGACTATTACGTCAATACCAACCCAATCCCATCGCAGAAGATGGACTTCAGCTTTTTCAAGCAGAAGACCAATCCCGATGTGAAGCCCTATAAGTTTATGGACGACCTGACGTTTGTCGGTATCCCTCTGTTTGTGGCAGGTTGGATAGCCAAAGGCGAGAAGCATGGCTTCCGCCAGAAGCAGAAACACTCGCTGGTCACAAATTTCAGAACACACCTCGACGACTATCTGCAGTACGTCGGCCCGGTAACCACCATCGGCATGAAGTTGGGTGGCTATGAAGGTCGCAGCGACTGGCCACGTCTGATTGCAGGCACCGCACTGTCGTATGGTATCATGGCTGGTCTGGTCAACACTATCAAATATTCAACCAGGGAGATGCGTCCCGACGGCACAAGTGCTAACTCCTGGCCCTCAGGGCATACGGCAACGGCATTCGTCGGTGCCACCATCCTGCATAAGGAATACGGACTGACCCACTCACCCTGGTTCTCTGTGCTCGGCTACGGTACGGCTACGGCAACCGGTGTGATGCGTGTGCTGAATAACCGCCACTGGATCAGCGATGTGCTCTCTGGTGCCGGTATTGGTATCATCTCAGGAGAGCTCGCCTATGCGCTCTGCGACCTGCTGTTCAAGGGTAAGGGACTGCTGCGTGGTAACATCAACAGTGATCGTAATATCATCGAGAACCCTAACTTCTTCAGTGTCTCGATGGGTATGGGTTTCGGAACCAGGAATATAGAGTTTGACATGGATGCCATCCAAGGCTTGGAGTGTGAAGATGACGACAAGGACGTGATGAACCTGAAATTCGGCACTTCAACCTCTGTGTCTGCCGAAGGTGCTTATTTCTTCAACAAGTACGTTGGTGTCGGCAGTCGTCTGCGCTTGAACAGTATGCCTATCAAAGGGTGGGGCAGGATTATCGACTACGGATGGCAGAACGAGACGCTCGATGATGCAGAATTCATCATTCAGAGCGATCATCTGACAGAGTTCTCCGCAGACTTTGGCGCATATTTCAACCTGCCGATCTCTGAACGCTTTGCCCTTGGCTCAAAACTGCTGTTAGGCCGAAGCGTCATGCAGGAGGTAAATCTGGAAGCCTCACAGTCTGATGTCACCTGGGATTATTTCACTGTCGGTGGTAACAAGACCATAAAATATGGTACGGGTGCCTCGCTGACCTATGCCTACAAGAACAATTACGCCTGGAAGCTGTACCTCGACTACGACTATGCCCGCAAGACCTATACGATGACTTATAACCCCGATGGTGTGGATGCTACCATGCAGAGCACCAAGAAGAACATGAACAACTTCGTGCTTGGCGGCTCGTTCGTGGTAAATTTCTAACTTGAGAATAAAAAAATGCTGCACGCGGTGAGCTTGCAGCACTTTGCTTTTGGAGAGTTTTGTACTTAAAGTACCCAGAGCCGGGGTCGAACCGGCACGGGTTGCCCCACTGGTGTTTGAGACCAGCGCGTCTACCGATTCCGCCATCTGGGCAAGTAGCTTTCGTCGCTGTTTCTCCGAAATCGGCTGCAAAGTTAATATAAAAATTTGAAATACCAAAGGTTTCTGATAAAAAACTTAAAAATACTTGTGTATATCATGGATTATGATTACCTTCGCGGTCGAAAAATGTTTGGACTTAATCCATGGAAGTAACTGAAAAGAATAACTTCTGCGTTATACTCGCAGGTGGGAGGGGTCAGCGATTGTGGCCCGCAAGTAGAAACAACTATCCTAAGCAGTTTATCGACTTCTTCGGAACGGGACAGACGATGTTGCAGACAACGTATGAGCGTTTTGCGAAGATTTTGCCCAAGGAGAATATATATATATGTTCATGTAAGGGATACCTGGATCTGTTGCATGAGCAGTTACCGGAGCTGTCTGAGGAGAACATCCTGTTGGAGCCGGTTCATCGTAATACGGCCCCCAGTGTGGCGTGGGCCACGATGCGTATCCTGAGGCGCGACCCTCAGGCCAACATTGTCGTCACCCCATCCGACCAGCTGGTGCTGAATCTCGACTCTTTCTATCACAGCATTGGCGTGGGCTTGGGTTATGTGACAGAGAACGATGTGCTGTTGGCAATGGGTGTGAAACCGACGCGCCCCGAACCTGGCTATGGCTATATCCAGTTGGGCGACCTGAGTTGCAAGCCCGAGGTGTTTAAGGTGAAGTCGTTTACGGAAAAGCCTGAGCGCGACTTTGCGAAGATGTTTATGGAGAGCGGTGAGTTCTATTGGAACACAGGTATCTTTATCTCGAATGCCCGTCATCTGATAGACACCTTTGAGCATATCTTCCCACTGGTGCTTCGCAACTTGAAGGTGGAGATGCCTGACTACACCCTGGAAGAAGAACTGGAGTACGTGGAGAAGAACTATCCCCGTTATCCCAATCTCTCGCTCGACTATGCCATCCTGGAGCAGTCGGAAGGTGTGTTTGTGATGAAGTGCGACTTCGGTTGGGCTGACATGGGTACCTGGCATGCCATCTATGAGGCCATGCAGAAAGTGGATGGGGAGAATGTGGTGCTCGATTCACAGGTGGAGCTCGATGACTGCAGGAATAACATCATCAAACTGCCTAAGGGGCGTCTGGGCGTGATCAGCGGTCTGGATGGCTATATCATTGTAGAGAAAGACAATGTGCTGCTGATCTGTAAGAGGGGGGATTCCTCAGCGTTGGTGAAGAAATTCTCCAACGAGGTGTTGATTAAATATGGTGAAGAGTTTGTCTGATCAGACAAACTCTTCACGAATCTTAGCGGCGATTTCCTTAAATTCTTCCTCTGAGAGCTGTAGCTTCTCACGACGGAAGTCCACATCCTGTTCCGACTGCATCGGAATGAGGTGGATATGGGCGTGGGGCACTTCGAGACCCAGCACCACCTGAGCCACTTTCTTACAGGGGAAAGCCTTGCCGATGGCCTTGGCCACGCGCTTGGCGAACACCTGGTAACGGGCAAGCTCATCATCGTCGAGATCGAAGATGTAATCCACCTCACGACGGGGAATCACCAGAGTGTGACCCTTTACCAGCGGATTGATGTCGAGGAAGGCATAGAACTCCTCATTCTCGGCACATTTGTAACTGGGAATCTCCCCAGCAGCGATCTTACTGAATATATCCATATACAATAACCGTTAAACAATAACCAATAACCGTTAACCGACGGTAATTTTGTCAATACGTAACTTGATGGTGCCACGGGGAATCTTCACTTCCACCTCGTCGCCCACCTTGTGGTTCAGCAGACCCTGAGCAATCGGGGTCTTGATAGAGATCTTGCCTTCGCGGAGGTTGGCTTCGCTCTCACTCACGATGGTATAGGTCATCTTCGCCTTGTTGGTGAGGTTGGTCATCTCCACCTTCGACAGGATCTGCACGGCATCGGTGCTGAGACGAGAGGTGTCAACAACCTTTGCTTCGGCAATCGTCATCTTCAGACGGTTGATCTTATCCTCCAAATGAGCCTGAGCCTCTTTGGCGGCATCATACTCAGAGTTCTCACTGAGGTCACCTTTCTCACGAGCCTCAGCAATGGCGGCAGAGGCCTTTGGGCGCTCCACACTCTCCAGTTGTTTGAGTTCGGCTACCAGCTTGTCGTAGCCTTCTTGTGACATATAAGCCATAATTTATACCTTTTTATTGTTTTACTTTTCGTAACTTTGATAGACATAAAACAAAGAATTCCGACAAAGTTGTCGTGTCGGAATCCTTGCTTCTAATATGTCGTATCCTTACTTAATCTGAGTGCAAAGATAGACATTATTTCTGAATCAAACAAATTTTAAGCTGAAAAAATGCTAATAATGTCTTTTCGATACCGTCCAATAGGTCTGTAGCACGATGTAAAACAACACGGCAGACAGCCAGCCGGCAATCACATCGATGGCGTAATGGGCGCGGATATAGACGGTGGCAAAGCACATCAGCACGTAAAAGGGCAGGAGGATGTAGAACAGCGGACGGCTCTTGGCGCGCCAGGCAAGAAGCATCACCACGGTGCCGATGCCGACATGACTGCTGGGGAAGGCAGCTGTGGGGCGTTCGCCTGCCTCGTGGGCACTGACGATACACTGGTAGAAGAACCCCTCGCTGTTGCCAGGCATAATAAGCATCTCATCGTGTGTCAGGAAGTAGTCTTTCACATTGGGGAAGATGCCATTGGCAATATGCTCCATGCCTGCTGCCAGATAGTAGTATTGCGGACCCGTGACAGGCAGGAAGATAAAGATGATATAATAGAGGAAGAACGCCCCCAGGATGACGAATGCCGTGCGCTGGAATTCTGCGTACCGGCAGAAAAAGTAAAAGAGCGTTACGGTAGCAATCATCGGGAAGTAGGAGGCATAACCTAGATACATCAGCTCACTGAAGATAGGGTTGTCGATGGTCTGTGGAAAGAGTAGGGCAGGCTGGCAGCCGAAGATCCCTTGTTCATAGCTGGCAAAGAGGTGGTCGAGGTTCGGGAAGAGCTTGTTAAACTCATAGGTCTCGGAATACCACCAGCCGAGTAGGAGCAGTTGCAGACAGACACGGAAGAGGAGCGTGAAGCGACAAGGCACCATCCGATAGACAGCCCAGAGGGCGGCAGTCGTAGCCACGATTCTCGCACGTCCCCAGATCATGTCCTCAGGATGGGAGAGCTTCGTATAGGTGAAGAATGTGATTAGCAGTGTCAACACCAAATACCCTAAGACAACCCACTCACAGGTGAGCAGACCTTTATGGGGCTTTTTCTCTATCTCGAATAGCTTTAAACCTTTCATTGCTCGCTCTTTACAACCATCCGTTTTCTTTATACCAGGTAATCGTGGTTCTCACGCCGTCCTTCAGTTTCACCTTAGGCTGAAAGCCCAGTTCCTTACGGGCTGGTGTGATGTCACATCGCCAGTTGCGCTGTTTCAGAATATTGTATTTGTCTTTGTTCAGTACCGTTACCTTCCCGCTGATCCGTCCGGCATATTCGCCGAAGAACGTCAGGATGCGCAGCACCCAGGTGGGAGCCGTGATGCGCAGCCACCAGGGACAGCCTAACTCCTCGTGGATCAGATCGCTGAAGGTGGTACTCTGATAGACCTCCCCGTCGGAGAGGAAATACTTGCGCCCCGTCTTCCCCTTCTCTAAGGCGAGGAACACAGCCTGTACCACGTCGGTCACATAAACGAAGGTGATGTCCTGACGTTGGAAACCCACGGCAAAGTCGATATGCTGTTTGATGCTCTTAGCCATCATGAAATAGTCCTTCTCACGAGGACCATAGACACCTGTCGGACGGAGTATGACATAAGGCAGTCTTGAGTCTAACGATGCCAGATACTGCTCGGCAGCCAGCTTGCTGCGTCCGTATTCGGTGTTGGGCTGCGGTGTGTCGTCTTCACGGATCTCATCATAGGGCATCTTCTCCTTGATGGCACCGAAGACGCTGAGGCTGCTCAGATAGACCAGTCGCTTCAGGGGCATCTTCACCTCCAGAAGTGCCTCAACCAGGTTTTTCGTCCCTTCTGTGTTGATGCGACGGAAATCAGCCTTGTTCAGGCATTTCGTCACACCGGCGGCATGTACCACGTAGTCGAAGCCCTTTCCCCGCAACTGCTCTACCAGCTGCTCCTTCGATGAGAGGTTAAGTTCTATGAGGTGGATGCGCTCATCGTGCAGGAAATCCAGCGAACTGCTCCTGCGTACGGCAGCCCATGTCTCGAAGCCTCGGTTGAGGGCTTCCTCCACGATAAATGAGCCGATAAAACCGCTTGCACCCGTAATTAGTATTTTCATTTTTCTTTATTTTGGGTGCAAAGGTACATATTTTTTGGGAAAAGTTGTAGATAATTGGTGAATTATTGTTATCTTTGCGCATCGAAAGAAACAAATATTGACGCAAAAAGATGTATTTTACAGGCATTATCATAGCAATCTGCACATTCCTGACAATCGGCATTTGGCATCCGATCGTCATCAAGACGGAATACTATTGGGGTACACGCCCTTGGATCATCTACCTCCTGATAGGGGTGGCATCCTTGGTGGCGGCACTGTTCATAGAGAACACGGTCATCTCGGCTGTCGTGGGCGTCTTTGGCGCCTCTGCCCTCTGGGGGATAGGAGAACTCTTCCATCAGAAGAAACGTGTGGAGAAAGGCTGGTTCCCCAAGAATCCGAAACGTCGCTATTAATATTCTTAAATAAATAAGTCTATGGGAAAGAAGAAAGGTGGAAAACGATTAGGGAAGAAGCAGGTTGTTGAACTGCTGCAGAACCTCTTTCAGCATCATCCGAACGAGACTTTCTCGTTCAAGCAGATTTTCAAGGTCTTGAAGTTTGACACGCATCCGTTGAAGATGCTTGCCATCGACACCATGGAGGAGATGGCATGGGATGACTTCCTCTCAAAGGTGAGCGACACGTCCTATCGTCTGAACCTGAAGACGCAGGTGCAGGAGGGCGTGTTCCGTCGTAAGGCGAACGGTCGTAACTCGTTCCTGCCGGATGATGGCGGTACGCCTGTATTTGTGGCGGAGCGCAACTCCATGTCGGCGATGGATGGCGACCGTGTGAAGGTGTCTTACATGGCGCGTCGCGACAAACATATCAAGGAGGCGATGGTGATAGAGATCGTGAAGCGTGCCCACGACCAGATCGTGGGTCGTCTGCGGGTGGAGAAGGATATGGCGTTCCTGGTTGCTCAGGATGCGACCTTCGTCCATGATATCATCATCCCCAAGCGTAAGCTGAAAGGCGGTAAGACCGACGACAAGGCAGTGGTAAAGGTGGTGCAGTGGCCTGATAGCGAGCATAAGAACATCATCGGTGCAGTGGTGGATATCCTTGGAAAGACCGGTGATAACAATGCCGAGATGCATGCCATCCTCGCGCAGTATAACCTGCCGTATAAGTATCCTAAGAACGTGGAGGAGGCAGCGGAGAAGATCGATGCCACCATCACCCAGGCGGAGATCGACCGTCGTGAGGACTTCCGTGATGTGTTCACCTGTACCATCGACCCCAAGGATGCCAAGGACTTCGACGATGCCCTGAGTATCCGTAAACTCGACAGTGGTCTGTGGGAAGTGGGTGTACATATCGCTGATGTGAGTCACTATGTGAAGGAAGGCTCCACCATCGACAAGGAGGCGTATGCCCGTGCGACGAGTATCTATCTCGTGGATCGCACCATCCCGATGCTCCCCGAACGCCTCTGCAACTTCATCTGCTCACTCCGTCCCGATGAGGAGAAACTCTGCTATAGCGTGATCTTCCAGATGAACGATGAGGCTAACATCAAGAAGTGGCATCTCGCCCATACCGTCATCAGGAGTAACCGTCGCTATGCCTATGAGGAGGTACAGCAGATCCTGGAGGATAACGGTGTGAAGGACGGCACAGGTGAGCCTGCGCCCCCTGCAACTAAGAAAAATCCTTATAAAGGTGAGAACGCCTTAGAGCTGATCACCCTCGACAGTCTCGCCAAGAAACTGCGTGCCGCCCGCTTCAAGAACGGCTCTGTGAAGTTCGACCGTGAGGAGCTGCATTTTGACATCGACGAGACAGGCAAGCCTATCCGTGCCTACTTCAAGACCTCGAAGGATGCCAATAAGCTCATTGAGGAGTTCATGCTGCTGGCGAATAAGACGGTGGCAGAGTCGATCGGCCGTGTGAAGAAAGGCGGGAAAGCCAAGACGCTGCCTTATCGTATCCACGACCAGCCCGATCCTGCCAAACTCGAGAACCTGCGCCAGTTTGTGGCGAAGTTCGGTTATAAGGTGAAGACCAGTGGCACGAAAGGCGCTATCACGAAGTCGCTGAATGCCCTGATGTCAGATGCCGAGGGTACCCGTGAGCAGAACGCTATCGAAACCGTCGCCCTGCGTGCGATGATGAAGGCGAAATACAGTGTTCATAATATCGGACACTATGGATTGGCATTCGACTACTATACCCACTTCACCTCGCCCATCCGCCGTTATCCCGATACGATGGTGCACCGCCTGCTGACGAAGTATCAGGATGGTGCCCGCTCTGCCAATAAGGAGAAGTACGAGGAGTATTGTGAGCACTGCAGCGATATGGAACAGATCTCCCAGAACGCTGAGCGTGACTCTATTAAATATAAGATGGTGGAGTTTATGGCGGATAAGATCGGTAACACCTATGATGCCCATATCAGCGGTCTTACCTCTTATGGCATCTATGCCCAGATCGATGAGACCCATTGTGAGGGTATGATTCCCATCCGCGACCTGGGTGATGACTACTACGACTTCGACGAGAAGAACTTCATGATCGTAGGTCGCCGTCATCACACGAAGTACCAGTTGGGCGATCCCATCCGTATTCAGGTGGCACGCGCCAATCTGGAGCGTAAACAGCTCGATTTTACACTTGCTGACGATTAATTTATAACCTTTGTTCGAATTTACAGATTGTCTGAGAAGCTTTCCGTTGTCCAATGGCAATGAGCTTCTCAGACTTGTCGAAATCAAAGGTGCCGTAGCGGTTCATCTGGATGTCAATGAGCATGTCGGGTGCCATCAGCTTGGTCATCAGGATGGAGTTCTGGCGGATCATCAGCGAGGTGGCACGTGAGAGCACGGTGTAATAGTTGAATCCGATATTGTCGGGCATCAGCATGTCGAGAATCTTTGTTTTCAGCGACGTGTCCTGCTTTTGTATCTCTGCCAGTCTCTCCATCTCCTCCCATTGGGTCTTATAGTTATGGCCACTCACGTCAACGCCGACCAGGATATCACCTCCATGCCTATAGACGCGGTTCAGGGGGATGGGATTCAGCACGCCGCCGTCAATCAGGATCATATCGTCACGCTGGACGGGTTCGTAAAAGGAGGGTAGGGAGATACTGGCGCGGATCGCCTCAAACAGGCTCCCCTTGTTAAACACCACCTCTTTGCCTGCTTTCAGGTCGGTAGCCACGGCGCAGTAGGGGATAGGTAGGTCTTCAATGGCCATATCCGGCACAAACTCCATGATTGCCTCGATGATGCGCGTACCTTTCACCAGATGGTTGAGTGACAGCGAGAAGTCCGTCAGCCCGAGCATCTTCTTCCGGTCGATGGTCTTCATCCATTCGCGGAACTCTTTCAGCTTGCCTGCGGCATAGACGCCGCCGATGAGTGCCCCCATCGAACAGCCGGCAATAGAGGTGATATGATAGCCCTTTGCCTCCAGTTCCTCGATGGCACCGATATGTGCCAGTCCTCTGGCACCGCCACTCGACAGCACCAGGGCCACGTCTTTTTTCTTTTCGTCTATCATTGTATCGGGATTTTACTGGTTTACAAGATTTTCATGATGTCACGGAGGCTTGTCACCACGAAGGTGGGAGCCGTCGTCTTCTCATATTCAGGATAGCGGTTGAAGAACAGCGCATCGATGCCTGCAGCCATTGCCCCCATGATGTCCGTCTGCAGGTTGTCACCGATCATCAGGGTGGTCTCGCGCTGCGCACCCGACTGTCGAAGGGCATAGTCAAAGAACAGTGGCGAGGGTTTGTTCACACCGGCATCCTCACTCAGGATGATGGTGTCGAAGTAGTCTTTCAGTCCACAGGATTCCAGTTTTTTGTACTGCACCTCGTGGAAGCCGTTGCTGCACATGTGCATCCGGTAGCCTTTCCGACGTAGGTCGTCCATCAGCTCGTGCGCACCATCCACAACACCCGTCTTCGATGCGCAGAACGCAAGGAAACGGTCGCTCATCTCCAGGCAATAGGCTTCAGTCGCCTCCAGACCTTCACCCACACTTAACGGTCGGCGGAACCGTTCCACGATCAGGTAGTCGCGGGTGATCTCACCTTTCGAATACTGGGTCCACAGGTCGATGTTCGTCTGCCAGTAAGCGTCGTAGAACACCTGCGGATCAGCAAAATACCTTCCCAGTCCGAAAGCCTCATACGTCTCTTCCAGTGCAATCACGGAGTTGCCATGCGTATCGTACAGCGTATCGTCGAAATCGACAAACAGATCTTTGTATTTCATATTCACAGTGCGGCAAAGGTATATATTCTTTTCCAATTATGCAAATTCTATTATAGAAATCGTATAATAATAAAAAAGGTGCCGGGTCTCACGACTCAGCACCTCCAACTAACAAAACCAAAACGTGCCGTTGAAAATCCCCTGCCATTGCGGTAGCAGGGGATAAACACGTTTTATAGTTTAATATTAATATCCATCATTCTGCTTACAATCAGGATTCATCAAGATCTCATTCTCAGGAATCGGCATAAACATCTTATCCATGTTGAAGTCGAAGCTACGAGCTGTACGCCACTCCTTGATCACTGTAGGACCAGCTTCGGGCAGACTGTTCTTCGGATAAACCGTGTTCACGTGCTCCTCCAGGAAGTCAGACTTATGCATGTCTGAACGCAGCAGAGGCTCAGCAGAGAACTCCTTACGGCGCTCGTTGTTGACAGCAATCTTCCATACCTCAGAGGTGTAACCCTTCTCTGCCTTAACCTTGGTGTAGTACTCCTTTGCATCGGGCACCTTCACAGTCTTCGTGTTGAATGGGAAAGGATAATTGCCATCCAAATCCACTGCATCACCGTGACCCTGGTCACCGTAGAAGTCAGCAACCTTCTGGTGGTAATCGACATACTTAGACAGGTCCTTGCCAACCTCCAAGTTACCGAAGGCACGCTCACGGATCTGGTTAACCAGTGCCCAGCCTTCAGCCTCCTTACCCAGACGGAAGCAGCACTCTGCCTGGTCGAGCAGTACGTTTGCATAACGCTTGAAGTAGATGTGGTCGGGCAGCCAGAGCATACCTGTTGACCAGTCGCAACCACGGCCGTTACGCCAGTGCTTGGTTGACCATACGGTAGGAGCGGGGTCAGCAGATGCCCAGTGATAACCGTCCCAACCTACAAACTCCTGGTTGAAGGGGTTGAAACCGATTGGGTGCTGAGGATCATAGATACCATTGTCACCTTCATCTGTGATTGCATACTTGTCATATTCAGCCTGATCGAACTGCCAGTCGGGTTTCTCTTCCGTACCCTTGTTGACATAACCACGCAAGTGGCTCTTGTTGGCATCGAGCCATTTCTGTGAAGGCTTTACACGCTGCTCCCATGTCGGGTGCTCCTTACGCAGCTCGTAAGGAACGGTAGCGGTAACCATTGAACCGTCACGGCGCTTGTCGAATGAGCCGGCGTAGTCACCGTCAAGATAGTTCTCGAATGAGTCATACAGCTCCCAAGACATCTGGTAGGTACCCCAGGCACCGTTTGATGTAGGACCAAAGTAGAAACCTGTCCAACCACGTGCACCAGCGTTCTTGGTGTTATCCCATGTACCATAGTCATCACCAGAGTTCAGCAGGATCTGCCAGATACACTCCTTAGGCCATGCCTCAGCTGCGTCATACAATGTGGTGAACGAAGGATTCAACTCGTATGTACCGCTGTTGATGATCTGCTGGAAAGCATCGTAAGCTTTCTGATAGCACTCATTGGCAGTCTCGGGAACGGTAAATGCCTTCCACATGTAAGCATCACCGAGGAATGCGAGAGCCATACCTTTGGTGCAACGACCAGACTGATTCTGGAACGGCTCCCAGTCAAGCAGCGAAGCAGCTTCTGCGAAGTCGGCAATCACGAAGTCCCACATCTCAGCAAATGTCTCAGCCTTGGGCTTGGTGGGATCAGTCAGATAGCTCTCACCGGTCTGCAGCAGGGGCACACGTCCGAAGGTGTTAGCCAGTTCGAAGAACTCGAATCCGCGGAGGGCAATAGCCTCACCTTTCAGATGTTGTTTTGTATTATCAGAGATATTCTCAGTGGTCTCAAGACCTGCCAGGAAGTCATTACAACGCTGGATACAGGTATAAGACTGGGTCCAGAAGGTCTTCAGCTGTGCCTGCTGGGCAGTCCACTTCTGAGTCATGAAGTCCTTATCCCAACCAGAAGCCTGAGAGTCCATTGTAGGGTGGCAACCGTTGAAGATCCAATACTTATAGGGATCGTCGTTTGTACGGGGAAGCAGCTGGTCATAGCAGCCCGTCATACCCTTGATGGCGTTAGCGTCGTTCTCATACAAAGCATCAGACGACATAAGCGAGTAGTGTGTTACGTCCAGGAACTTTTCGTTGTCGCAGGAGGTCAAGCCCAAGCCCATCGTACCGCACAACGCTGCACCTAAAATGAAATATCTTGTTTTCATACTTTAATTCTTTTTCTTTTAACTTTTCACTATAAACTATTTACTCCTTAGAAAGTTACGTTAATACCGAATGCATAGGTACGAGGCATTGGGTAACGGCCGGTGTCAAGACCAGTGTAGAGCACACTACCCTGACCGCACTCAGGATCACCATACTTGTTGTAACCAGAGATACATGCAAGGTTCTGGATAGAGAGATAGACACGTGCATTCTGGATGAGCAGCATCTGTGAGATGTTCTTCGGGAGTGTGTAGCCGATCTGGATGTTAGAGATCTTAAAGAAGTCGCCGTTCTTCACCCAAGCATCGCTGGCGCGCATGTTGTAGTTCTCGTCGAGAAGTGACAGGCGAGCCTCAGAACCATTAGGATTGGTGGGTGACCATGCGTTGTTGGCTGCAGTCTCCAGAATGTTTGGTGATGTACCATCATCTGAACTGAACATGTTGGTCAGACGCATGGCTGAGTAAGAATAGATCTTCTGGCCGAATACACCATAAGTCTGCATGGTGAAGTCCCAGTTCTTATAGTTGGCACCGAGTGTCAGACCATAGTTCAGAGCGGGGAAGCCGTCACCAAGGATGTCCATATCCAACTCGTTGAGGGTTCCGTTGCCATCGAGATCCTTGAAGATGTAGTCACCCATCTTGGCATTCTGGCCCTGTGCGATAGCTCTGGCAAGAGTTGCCTCGTCCTTGATGATACCTTCTACGCGATAGCCATAGAATGAACCTACAGCCTCACCTTCCTTACAGATAGAGTGGTTACCCCAGTGATAACCGTCGGCAGAACCTACAGCACCAGTGTTAGAACCGTCACCGGTACCCTGACCAGATGAGTCTGAGTTAGTGTTGTAGATAGGATCACCCATCTTCTTAACCTTGTTGGTCAGAGTAGAACCAGTCAGCGTAGCGTTGATAGACCAGTCCTTGTTGATGCGCTTGTTGTAGCCAACCATGAACTCAATACCCTTGTTCTGGATCTCACCGTAGTTGGTGTAGATGCTTGCAAAACCTGATGAAGGACGGATGTTACGCCAGAGCAGCAGGTCCTTAGAAGTACGTACGAAGTAATCCAAACCGATTACGAGCTCGCTGCCGAAGAAGGCGGCGTCGATACCGATGTTAAACTGCTCGTTGGTCTCCCACTTCAGGTTTGTGTCCTTCAGCACAGAATAGAAACCCTTTAATACGTCGGGGGTACCTGTACCCATACCGATAGGAGATAATGCATTATAATAAACGTACGCACCATCCTGGTTCAAACCAATGACAGACATATCGGTAGCACCACCGGAGTTACCGGTCTGACCCCAACCGAAGCGGAGCTTCAGGTTGTCAATCCACTCAACGTTCTTCATGAACGGCTCCTCAGAGATACGCCAACCGGCGGCTACTGATGGGAAAGTACCCCACTTGTTACCCTGACCGAAGTTAGAAGAACCGTCGCGACGTACGGTAGCTGTCAACAGATAGCGGTCCATCAGGCTGTAAGAAGCACGACCGAAGTAAGAGATACCACGGCTCTCAAGATTCAGACCACCATTGGCGTTACGCTTGGTAGGCTGAGTGGTCAGTCCAAGGTCACGAGCATCCTTAGAATCGTAGCCGATAGAAGAACCACCTACCCACTGACCATACCAGCGAGAAACCTCGTTACCGAGCATCACGGTCACATTGTGAATGTCATTGCTCCAGTTGTAGGTCAAAGTGTTCTGGATACGGAGAGTCTGGTTGTCGCTGTTACCCAGGTCGAAACGATAGTTATTATTCTCTGCAGGGTTGTAGTAAGCATCACCATTACCCTGTGTCACGTCGAGCCATACGCCGTTAACCTGGTTGTAGCGCTTGATGCCACCATAGAAGTTCTCGTTAGAGCTGGCATTGTAGTCATAAGAGATCTGGGTCTTCCACTCCAAACCCTTAACCGGCTTAATGGTCAGGTGAGCATTTGAGAGGGTACGGTTGCTGCGGTTGCGACCGTTCAGCTCCATCTGCTTAGCATACATGTTACCCAGGGTTGTTCCCCAGAAACCATCGTTGAAGTTCTTACCATTTGTCACGTCACCATAGGTTCCGTCGGGGTTCACCACGTTAGGAGAAACGTAAGTACCGGCGGGAACGCCTGCATAAGTAACGGTGTTGCTGGTGACGAAGTCCATAGAAGGACATGCGAAAGCGTAGTCACGCAGAGAAGACAGGTTACCGAAGTTACCTACGGATACGTTAGAACCGTGGTTGTCGGTATGTGTCCAAGACACCTCTGCACCGAAGGCAATATACTTGTTGACCTCAGAGTTAACGGCTGCACGGGCAGTGATACGCTGGTACTCTGTGTTGACAACAACACCCTGGTTGCGCAGGAAACCTACAGAAGCATTGTACTGGGTCTTCTCATTACCGCCAGAAGCAGAGATGTTGTAGTTCTGACGCCATGCGGCACGCGTCATCTCATCCTGCCAGTCTGTATATTTACGCTTGCCGTCGTATTCCTCAGTCCAGATGGGGTTCCACATGAGAGCTCTACCTGTTGCGGGATCTACCTGACCGTCGTTGATACGGGCCTGGCGGAGGTTAGCGGCATAGCGGTCTCCACTGCATACATCCAGCTTAGAACCGCGGGTCTGGATACCGAAGTCAGCTGTAATATTAATATTGGTCTTACCCTTTGAACCGTGCTTGGTGGTAATCATGATCACACCGTTAGCACCTGCAGAACCGTAGATAGCGGTTGCAGAGGCATCCTTCAACACGTCGATTGACTCGATATCGCTGGGGTTAACGAAGCTGGCATCAGAACCAACCTGTACACCGTCAACTACATAGAGAGGAGAGGCGTTACCGTTAATGGTGGCGACACCACGGATACGAACCTGAGCCTTGGCGTCAGGAGAACCGTCCTGCATGGTTACGATCACACCAGGAGCAGCACCTTGCAGACCCTGTGCGATGTTCACAGGAGCGCGCTTCATCATGTCCTCGGTGTTGACTGATACAACAGAACCAGTAATGTCGCTCTTTTTCATTGTACCGTAACCTACGACTACGATGTCATTCAGCATCTGAGCGTCTTCCTTCAGAACGACTGTAATGTCGCTTTTGCCAGCTACCTTTATTTTCTGAGTCACGTAGCCAACATAAGAAATCTCAAGAGTGGCGTTAGAGCCAGCCTCGATTGAGAACTTACCGTCAAAGTCGGTAATAGAACCCTGCTGGGTACCTTGTACTTTCACAGTCGCACCGATAACCGGCTCGCCTGCTTCATCATTCACTGTTCCCTTTACAACGTTCTGAGCCAGTGCTCCCATAGGGAACAAACAGAGCAGGAACAGAGTTACTAATGGCTTTTGC
>CADCFA010000021.1 GCA_902800595.1 uncultured Prevotellaceae bacterium
CAACGACTTCACCGAGTATATCTATCCCGCCACGATGCACAACACGCTGCTCTTCTTCACCCAGAAGGGACGCTGCTACTGGCAGAAGTGCTACGAGATCCCCGAGGGCGACAAGAACTCAAAGGGCCGTGCCATCCAGAATATGCTCAATATCGAGCCCGACGACTCTATCAACGCCGTACTGCGCATCAAGAACTTCGGCGATGAGGAGTTCCTCAAGAGCCACTACGTGGTATTCGCCACCAAGCAGGGTATCATCAAGAAGACACGCCTCGATGCCTATAAGAACGTGCGTGCCGCAGGTGTGATAGCCATCAATATCAACGAGGGCGACGAGGTGGTAGGCGTTCGTCTCACCAATGGCCACAATGAGCTGCTGCTCGCCAACCGCAACGGACGTGCCGTTCGCTTCGACGAGAGCGACGTACGCACCATGGGCCGTGTCTCTACCGGTGTGATTGGTATGCGCCTTGATGGTGGCGACGATGAGGTGGTAGGTATGGTTTGCGTCAACGATCCTCAGACTGAGACCATCATGGTGGTATCAGAGAACGGCTACGGCAAGCGCTCAGAGGTGGAAGACTATCGTAAGACCGCCCGTGGCGCCAAGGGTGTGAAGACCCTCGCCGTCACCGAGAAGACCGGCCGCCTGGTAGCCATCAAGGTTGTCACCGACGAGAACGACCTGATGATTATCAACAAGTCGGGCATCCTTATCCGTCTGAAGGTAGCTGATGTGCGTGTCATGGGTCGTGCCACCCAGGGTGTACGCCTCATCAACCTCGCCAAGAAGAACGATGTCATCGCCAGCG
This sequence comes from uncultured Prevotellaceae bacterium, assembly GCA_902800595.1. Taxonomy (GTDB): domain Bacteria; phylum Bacteroidota; class Bacteroidia; order Bacteroidales; family Bacteroidaceae; genus Prevotella. Next base: position 813 of record CADCFA010000021.1, read on the forward strand.
TCTGCAAGGTACAGCACTCCGACGATGCCGACGACGACGCCGAGCAGGCAGAAGTTCTCAACGAGGAGACAGAATTAGAGAATAATAACAATGAATAAATTTAGTGTTAAACCAATAATTATCACGTTTATGAAAAAATTAATGATGATGGCAGTGATGTTCGTAGCCAGCGCTACAGCATTTGCCGGTGACAGTGACGCTTTGAAGGCAATCCTCAAGGCAAAGACCTATGCAGAAGCAGAAACCCTCTTGAAGAGCAGCCTCGATCAGTTGGCCAGCGCTCAGGAGAAGGCAAAAGCCTACAACAAACTCGTTGACCTCGCTATGGATGAATTCAACGCCCAGAGCGCTATCGTTACCGAGAACCAGGTAAACAAACAGATGGGTAAGGAAGAGAAGCCTGTTGACCAGAAGGCCATGACAGAGGCAGCTTACAATGCCGTTTGCGCAGGTATCGAGTGCGACAAGTACGACCAGCAGCCTAATGAGAAGGGAAAGGTAAAGCCCGCTTTCGCTGACAAGAATGCCCAGCGTCTGTTCTCAGCTCCCCGTTTCCAGCTCGTGAACGCAGGTCAGGAGGCAGCTCAGAACCGCGACAACGCCAGTGCCCGCAAGTACTGGGAGATGTTCGTGCTGAGCGATGCAGCTCCTATCTTCGCCGCTAGCGACCGCACACAGCAGAAGGAGTTCTTCGGTCAGGTAGCACGCTTCGCAGCTGTCTATGCTTATCAGGACAAGGATATGGAAAAGGCCCTCCAGCTGGCCGACATCGCCATGAAGGATCCTCAGGAGTATGAGGGCTGCCTCAACCTGAAGCTCGAGATCCTCGGTGACGGTCTGAAGACCAAGGACGATTCTCTGAGCTACTGCAACAAGCTGAAGGAGATCTACGCTGAGCACAAGACCGACGGCGTGATGGAGAAACTCTATAACACCCTCCTCGGTATCGGTGAGAAGGACGCTGCCTACAAGGTGCTCAACGATGCTCTTGCTGAGAACCCCAACAACTTCGTAGCCCTCGCTGACATGGGTCTCGGACTCATCAACGAGAAGCCCGCAGAAGCTGCCAACTACCTGAAGAAAGCTTGTGAGCTGAAGAACGACAATGCAGCCCTCCAGACCTATGCTGGTACAGCTATCTCTGTTCAGGCTCAGAACACCGAAGATCCTACTGCTAAGAAGGCTCTCTATCAGGAGGCTATCAAGTACTTCGACAAGGCTAAGGAGCTCGATCCCGACCGTCTGCAGAGCAACTGGGGCTACAACCGTTACAACGCCTACTACAACTTCTACGGTGAGGATGCACCTGAGACCAAGCAGGCAGAAGCCGACAGCAAGTAATTATTATAGTATATTACTTCAAACATCAAAAAACCTTCAAGCTCTCAGCCTGAAGGTTTTTTTTGTGGAATATTTTGTAATTGCCTTATTTATTAGTATCTTTGCAACGTAAAAAGATAAACAGACTTTTAGATGATATGAAGCATTTATTGATTTCCCTGCTGCTCTGTCTCCTGACAATGGGAGCGCAGGCACAACTGAAACCTCGTGTGGTGATCCTGACTGACATCGGGCAACCTGATCTTGAACCTGACGATACGGAGTCGCTGGTGCATCTGCTTTGTTATGCCGACCAACTGGAGATTGAGGGTATCATCACATCGACGGGCTGGAACTGCGATCCTTATCCCTCGCAGAGTGCCGCCTATCGTGATTCGGTGGTAGAGGCTTACGGGGCGGATGTGCATAACCTCATGAGACGATCGGGTCAGAAGGCTTTTCTCAGATTAGAGATGGAGAATGGCTCTCAGGAGATGGGCTACTGGCCAAGTGTGGAGTATATCCGTAGCCGGAGCGTGATGGGGAGTCAGCGGGCTGGTATCAAAGTGATTGGCAGCGACAACGACAGCGAGGGCAGCGAACTTATCATCCGTCTGGCTGACGAGACTGACGAACGCCCCATCTGGGTTTGTGCCTGGGGTGGTGCCAACACATTGGCGCAGGCCATCTGGAAGGTGAAGCAGACGCGCACACCCGAACAGCTGAAGGCGTTTCTGCATAAGCTCCGTCTATACACCATCACAGATCAGGATATGGTGTATGCGATGCGCATGGATCTGGCCTACAGCTCTCATCAGTGGATGCGAAGGGAGTTTGCCAGAGACCTTCTGTTTGTGTGGGATGAAGGCACATGGCAGTTGCAATGCAGTCTCGGACAGGATTACTGGCAGCAGATCAAAGCGCAGATTCAGGGACATGCCGCACTGGGCAGGCAGTATCCTGACTATAAATATGGTGTGGAGGGTGATACGCCTTCGTTTCTGAACGTGATTCCCAATGGTCTGCACAATCCTGAAGAGCCGATGCAGGTGGGTTGGGGCGGCTATCACACTTGGACAATGACCAAGGACTCGACAACCTGTGCGTGGACCAGTTGGCAGGAACCTGTGAAGAGCATCTCGGAAAGGTATTACCGACAGTTCTATCCCTCTCAGCTTAACGACTTCATCGCCCGCATCGAATGGGCTGAGAAGGGGCAAGGCAATCGCAATCCGGTAGCTGTCATCAACGGTGAGAAGGGGACAGATGCTATCGTCATCATGGCAAAGGCTGGGCAGACCATCTGTCTCGACGCTTCTGCGTCATTCGATCCCGATGGTGATGCGCTCACCTTCAAATGGTGGCAACAGGATGGCATCAGTCAGGCAAAGGCAACTGTCAGCAATGCCACCTCATCGACAGTCAAAGTGGAAACACCTGCCACCTTTGCAAACGACGAGATTCACATCATCTGCGAGGTGCACGACCAAAGCAAGTACGCCTTGCCCGCTTATCGCAGAGTCATCATCAAACCGACAGAATGACAAAATTGAGTTTTTTTAGAAGAACATGTGTAAGAGCCTCACGGAGTCAGATCAGTGAGAAGGCTACATCCATCATGTGGGTGAAGTTGTTCTGACGCTCTTCGGCGGTAGTTACTTCCCCCGTGAGGATATGGTCGGAGATCGTGCAGATACCTAGGGCACGATTGCCAGAACGGGCAGCATTCATATAGAGCGCTGCTATCTCCATCTCTACGGCCAGCACACCCATGTTGATCCACTTGTCGTTGTGAGGATTCTCACTGTAGAACACATCCGACGAGAACACGTTGCCCACCTTGTAGTGATAGCCCATCTGCTCGCAGGCCTCTACTGCCTTGCGGATCAGTGCGAAGTCGGCAATCGGTGCAAACGTACCGGGCAGCTCATACTGGTCGGCATAGCGGCTGTTGGTGCAGGCACCCATGGCGATAGCCAGATCACCGATATGCAGGTCGTTGTTAATAGAACCGGCAGAACCCACACGGATGATGTTTTTCACACCGTAGAAGTTGTAGAGCTCATAGGTATAGATGCCGATAGAGGGCATACCCATACCGTGACCCATCACACTCACACGTTTACCTTTATAGGTGCCGGTATAGCCCAGCATCCCACGTACATTATTAAACTGCACCGCATCGTCGAGATATCTCTCGGCCATCAGTTTCACACGCAGTGGATCGCCCGCCATGATGACGGTCTCGGCAATGTCGCCAAATTTTGCCCCGATATGGGGAGTAGGAGTCTTACTCATATGCTTGTTGGTTATTGGAAAACTTAAACAATTCTTATTCTCAAACATCGGCGACAAAGATAAGCATTATTTTGTAATACTCCAAACTTTTTGGCGGTTTATTCAAATCCTCATTGTACTCTATCACATAAAGGAGGCTCCCCAGTTGGGAAGTCTCCTCTCTTTTCATCTACATCGCGTTTACGCACGTTTAGAGCCCCTTGGTAAGGGGCGGCTATAATGCGGGGTTATACTCCAACGCAGGACACTGCTCCCAAGGCGGTCAGCACCGCCGTTGCAATCGATGCAATAATCTGCACCACAAACTTCAAAGTCTCCTTCCTAGTCATAACGTTTATTGGTTATTGGTTCTTGCGCTCCGTAGGTGCTCAGGCGAGCAGAGCTCGGAGTCTTGGTTAACGGTTATTGGTTATTGGTTAATCTCCGCTTGGTTGGTCGTAGTCAGGCTCATCAGCTGGAGGGGTAGGGGTGTTACCGCTCTGCGAACTACTGTTGCCACCGTTCTGAGGCTGTGTGCTACCGCCATTCTCATTGTCCTCGATCTCACCGCTGTCACCGCTGGTCACACGCTTCAGCACGTTGCCGTCCTCATCGAGACAGGTGATCTGGATAGAGGTGTTCTTCAACTCGTCCTTCACATCCACATTCGGGGTGAAGATGATGCGGCGCACGCTGATCAGGTTTTCGCCCAGGTGCGGATCACCTCGCCAGCAGCATCCCAAGCCGCCTTGATCACACCAGCGGAGATACCGCTGTGGGTAGCCGCCTCCTGAAACACCTTCTTCTCTGCAATCGGAACGTAGAGGTCGGGACGCATCACGAACTTCTTACCAGGATTCTTACCAAGTTTCACTTCACGCAGTTGTGCAATTACTTTAATAGCCATAATTCAATCTAGTTTAGTTTTTGTGTTGTTAATAAAAATGTTAGTTCTCTCGTGTCGCCTGAGAGTGCTTCGTCTGAACCGTATTAAAGGAAAAACTTGCTACCATTAATGCGCGCAATTTCTAGATTTAAATCTCGCAATTTTTATCCTTAAAGTGCGGTGTCTCCACCTCTCTCATTTGACACTGCAAAGGTACGAAATTTTCATTGCGGTTCTCGAATACTTCACAAGTTTTTTTTTATTTTTCTATGATTTTTTTTTCCTGACTCAGTTTACAATTTTTGTTGCAGCGTTGCAGTGTTGCAGTTCTAAAAATACTCTATGTCAATGCCAAATACAACTTCTATATTTATATATATTATAATATATAAAAATATAGATATATTTTTACGCTTTTACATCATCTCTTTTTTAACTGCAACACTGCAACACTGCAACGCTCTCCTTGAAGTTTTTTACCCCCATAACATTTGGTGGATTGGATAATTATTGCTATCTTTGTAGGCAAAATATTACGATACGCCCATGAAACCAGAGGAAAAGGCAAGAGTTAAGATAGACCAGATGTTTGAGGACGCAGGCTGGAAGGTAGTGGATAGAGATTTCTATTCACCTACTATTACTGCTGCTGCCATTCGTGAAGGCTTACTTGAAGGTAATTGTGAGGCTGACTATTTCCTTTTTATCAATGGTAAGGCTGTTGGAGTGTTAGAGGCTAAGCGTGAAGAGGTTGATGTTGCTTCGGATATTGTTTGTGAGCAGACCATTAAGTATACTCGTTATGTTCCTGAGTGTTACCAGGCTTATTTACGTCCGCTACCATTTATCTATCAGTCTAATGGTGTAACGACACTTTTCCGTGATTGCCGTATTGAGGATTCTGATTATGAAGATATGAACAGGATTCATACCCCAAAGGAAATGGTAAAGATGCTGGGTATAGGAGACCCCTATGCAGGCTTGCCAACTCTACAAAACAAAGGTCTGCGCGATTGCCAATATGAAGCGATCTCTGAACTGGAAAACAGCTTCCGTGCTGGTCAAAACAGAGCCTTGTTGGTGTTGGCTACTGGAGCCGGAAAGACCTATACTGCGTGTATGGCAGCCTATCGTTTCCTTGCCTATACACCCATGAAGCGTATTCTGTTCTTGGTTGATCGCAACAACCTTGGAAAACAGGCAGAAGGTGAGTTCGGTATGTTCCGCCTGACAGAGAATGGTGATCCCTTCAATACTATTTATACGGTTAATCGCTTGAAGTCCAGCAAAGTACCTTCTGACAGCAATGTCGTTATCTCAACTATTCAGCGCCTATTCTCCCTATTGACAGGACAGGAAATCGTTGACAATGATGATGACGATGAAGACAATGCTACAGGGGAAGTACAGCTGACAGGAAACCTTCAGTTACCTCCTGATTTTTTCGACCTTATCATTATTGACGAGTGTCATCGCTCTATCTATGGCAATTGGCGAAAAGTTCTTGAGTATTTTAGTTCTGCCAAGATGATAGGCTTGACAGCGACACCCGTACCTGAGACGTTGGCCTTCTTCAACAATAACCGGGTTGCGAACTACACGTTAGAGCGTTCTATTGTAGATGGCGTTAATGTCGATTGCCGCGTGTATCGCATCAAGACGGAAGTCACGGAGAATGGTGGCGCCATTCTCAAAGGTCAGAAACTGAAGCGCGTAACTAAATACACAGGCGATGTAGAGAACATCAAGAACGAGGAAACAAGAAGCTACACAAAGGAAGAGCTAAACCGCAGTGTTATTAACCCTGCTCAGATCAAGCTGGTGCTTGAGACCTATCGTGATGCTGTTTATACAGAAATGTTCACTGATCCTCAGCGTGAGCCCAATATGGACTATCTGCCCAAGACATTGATATTTGCGCTGAACGAGGTGCATGCAACGAACATTGTCAAGATTGCCAAAGAGGTATTTGGCAGGACTGATGACAAGTTTGTGCAGAAAATCACGTATTCCTCAGGCGATAGTAACGAGCTTATCCGAAGGTTCCGCAATGATAAGGAGTTCCGTATTGCCGTCACATGTACCTTAGTGGCTACTGGTACGGATGTCAAGCCACTTGAAGTATTGATCTTCATGCGCGATGTGGCATCCGAGCCTCTTTATATTCAGATGAAAGGTCGTGGTGTTCGCACCATTGGCGACGACCAGTTGCGCAATGTTACCCCCAATGCCTTTAGCAAAGACTGTTTCTTCTTGGTGGATGCGGTTGGTGTAACAGAGTCCCATAAGACTGTGCCGGGAGGTGGAACAGGCCCGCAAGGTCCTACTATCACCCTGAGGCGATTGTTAGAGCTTCTGACGCATGGTAATGTGTCTGATGAATACATGCTGCTTCTCGCTTCAAAGCTACCACGTATTGACAGAAAATGCAATGACAGCCAGCGTGAGCATTTCCAGGAGTTGGCTCATGCCAGCATGAGGGAGATATCTTCAAATATTTACGAGGCTTTCGAAAAGAACCTTTTACCACCATACGAGGATATCAATGAACCCAACAATGAACGAAAGGGATTGGTGGCTCCTTTGACGCATCACCCCGAGGCTCGTCATTATCTGCTTATTCTGGCTGCAGGCTTTATGGAGACTCTACAACCAGGTGAGGACACGCTCATCTCCAAGGGCTTCTCGCAGGAGGAGGCTTCTGAGGTGACCTCTGCCTTTGAGAAATATTGTGATGAACATCAGGATGAGATTGAGGCCCTTCGCATGATTTACAATAATGATGGTGAGCCTTTAACCTACGTCATCCTGAAGGATTTGGAGAACAAACTGAAGATAGCCAACAACAAATTCCAGTCTTCACGCATCTGGAATTCGTATGCCATCGTGAGTCCGCAATCCGTTAAGAAGCATACCACCAAGGAGGAGAAAGAAGCACTCACGAATATCATTCAGTTGGTGCGCTTTGCCAACCATCAGATAGAGAAGTTGGAGAGCCTGTATCCTCAGGCTCAGCAGCGTTTTAACCTCTGGTATGGTCAGATGCAGCGTACGGTGACTGAAAGTCAGATAGCCATCATCCGTCAGATTGTGGATTATATAGCTTCCAATGGCGCTTGTACCATTAAAGATATTATAGACGATGACAAGACGCGTGCAGCCCAGCTGATCAAAGCTTTTGGTGGAAAGCAGCAGGCTGACGAGGCACTTGTATCACTCTCGAGATTCTTACTATATAGAAAAACCGCATAACATTTTATGGCAACAAATAAAGAAACATCACTTACTAAAAAAGTATGGTCGCTTGCCACAACCCTTTCAGGGCAAGGCATCGGCTTTACAGACTATATCACTCAGCTTACCTATCTTCTCTTCCTGAAGATGGACGATGAGAACGTGGAAACGTTTGGCGAAGATTCTGCAATCCCTGAAGGCTATCGTTGGAAAGACCTGATAGAGCTGGATGGCCTCGACCTCATCAGCCAATATGAGAAGACATTGGATAAACTGAGCAAAGAGGAAAATCTCATTGGTACCATCTTCGTGAAGGCCCAGAACAAGATCGACAAGCCCGTCTATCTTCGCAAGGTCATCACACTGATTGATGAAGAGCAATGGTTGGTGATGGAGGGCGATGTGAAGGGTGCCATTTATGAAGGTATTCTGGAAAAGAACGGTCAGGATAAGAAGAGTGGGGCAGGCCAGTATTTTACCCCCCGTTCGTTAATCTCTGCTATGGTAGATGTCACTTGTCCGCAGATTGGTGAGACGGTTTGCGATCCTGCTTGTGGAACAGGAGGATTCTTGATGGCTGCATACGACTATATGAAAAATCAGTCGCAAGATAAGGCCAAACGTGATTTCCTCCGTGAAGAGGCACTGATAGGTTATGATAATACAGCCCTTGTGGTGACGCTGGCCTCCATGAATCTCTATCTGCATGGTATTGGCACCAAGCGCAGTCCGATCTTGTGTGAGGACTCTTTGGAGAAACAGCCTCAGAAGTTGGTAGATGTCATTCTGGCTAATCCTCCGTTTGGCACTCGTCCTGAAGGTAGCGTTGATATTGATCGTCCAGATTTCTATGTAGAGACCAAGAACAACCAGCTGAACTTCCTGCAGCATATCATGGTGATGCTGAAGAATACTGGTCGTGCAGCTGTGGTGCTGCCCGACAATGTGTTGTTTGAAGGCAATGCTGGTGAAACGATTCGTAAGGAACTGCTGAAGAACTTCAACCTGCACACCATTCTCCGTCTGCCTACAGGCATCTTCTATGCCCAGGGTGTGAAGGCCAACGTCTTGTTCTTCAAGAAGGGGGAGCCAACCAAAGACGTGTGGTACTACGACTATCGCACAGGCATCAAGCACACCTTGGCAACCAAGCCCATGCTTCGTCACCATCTTGACGACTTTGTAGCCTGCTATCATGCTGATAATCTTTCTGCTCGTCAGGAAACCTATAGTGAGCAGAATCCCAATGGCCGTTGGCGCAAATATCCCGTTGCAGAACTCCTGAAACGCGATAAGACCAGCCTTGATATCTCATGGATCAAGGAAACCAACGACGACGATGACATGACACTCACAGAACTGATGCAGACCATCCAGCAGAAGAGCGATAACATCAGCAAGGCTGTTGCACAGTTGCAGGATTTATTAAAGGGAATTGAGGAATGAACGAAAATATGGATTTCGAAGCGTATATACGCCAAGGTGAGCCAGATAAGAAAGAAAAAGCTTCTATTTGGCAAACAGCCATAGAGACGTCAGACTATTTGAAAGAAACGGCTCGCAAGCATATTGAGGGCGATATAGATATAGACCAGGCACGCGAACTGATAAAAGCCTATTATCAATCCAAATCTGTACGTGAACCAGATGATGACGAGAAGCAAGAGGCTGATAAGGTATCGGCCAATATCACCAAGATACTCTCGTCGAAGACATTCGACTTCAGCACCAATGGACTTGTGTCTTTGCATCGTCGCATTTTCGAGGGTGTGTTTAAGCATGCAGGTAAAGTGCGTGATTATGATATTACCAAGAAGGAATGGGTGCTTGAGGGCGATACCGTAAACTATCTGAACTTTGAAGATTTGCGTCGTGCCATCAACTATGATCTGGAGCAGGAACGTAATTTTAGCTATAAAGGTATTTCGCAAGACGCGATGATAACTCATTTATCCAGATTCGTTTCTGGCTTGTGGCAGATACATGCTTTTGGTGAAGGGAATACGCGTACAACAGCAGTGTTTACGATTCTTTATCTGCGCCATATAGGATTCAAGGTTAGCAACGATATGTTTGCCCAGCACTCTTGGTATTTCCGTAACGCTTTGGTGCGTGCTAACTATAAGAATGCAGTAAAAGGCATAGATTACTCACCTGTATATCTGGAGCGCTTCTTCCGTAACCTATTGCTTGGCGAAAAGTGGGATCTGCGTAACCGCTATCTGCATATTAATCCAAGCAAAGAATGGAGCGAACAACCTAATTTGGATACCCGAACAAGCACCCCCTCAAGTACCCCCTCAAGTACCCCCTCAAGTACAATTAGTGAACTTATACGGGTAATTGGTCATGATGAGCTAAGTGTCAAACAGATGATGGATTGTAAGGGACTGAAGGATCGTAAGAATTTTATTGATTACCATCTTGTCCCTGCAATAAAAGAGGGGTTTGTAGAAATGAAGTATCCTAATTCACCACGTCATCCTCGCCAGAGATACCTATTAACGGCGAAGGGATTGTCTCTGTATAAGAAAATTGGGGGAGAGTAGCGTATGGATACAAAGAAATTACGCCAGAAGATACTCGACCTCGCCATACGTGGTAAGCTCGTTCCCCAAGACCCGAATGATGAGCCAGCCTCCGTATTGCTGGAGCGCATCCGTGCTGAGAAAGAACGCCTGATCAAAGAAGGAAAGATTAAGCGGAGCAAGAAAACTGCTTCTGATGACGAGATTGAGGCACCGTTTGAGATTCCTGAGAGTTGGGAGTGGGTAAGACTTATCGACGTCTGCCATATATTTGGTAGAATTGGGTTTAGAGGGTATACAAAAGAAGACCTAGTAGCTTTTAATGGTGCAATTACTCTTAGTCCGTCAAATATCATAGATGGGAAAATGAACTATGATAATTGCACCTATATTTCTTGGGAAAAGTACGAAGAATCTCCAGAAATACAAATTTCTGATGGGGACATACTTATAGTAAAAACAGGTTCTTCTTTTGGAAAGAGTGCTTATGTTGAGGGGCTTCCACAAAAAGCAACAATCAACCCACAGTTTGTAGTTCTCAAATATATCACTTGCTATTCCCGGTTCCTTACTTTTATGCTACAAAGTGGGTATGCGAGAAACAATTACGATGAGTTCGTGTTAGGAACTGCCATTCCAACATTTACACAGGTTGTTTTAGGCGATATGGTAATACCGTTGCCTCCTATAGTTGAACAAAAACGTATAGTTGATGAAATTGAGCGTTGGTTCACTTTAATTGATGAATTGGAGAGCAATGAGGGTGATTTGTTGAAGGCTATAGATAAAGCAAAGTCCAAAATCCTCGACCTCGCCATACATGGTAAACTGGTTCCCCAAGACCCCAACGACGAGCCAGCCTCCGTTTTGCTGCATAAGATTCGCGAAGAAAAGCAGCAACTCGTCAAAGCAGGCAAACTCAAAAAGAAAGACCTCATCGAAACCCCAATCTCCGAGGACGAAATCCCCTTCGCAATCCCCGATACCTGGGAGTGGTGTAAAATAGGAGCTTTGTTCCTCCATTCAAGTGGTAAACAATTAAAGGGTGGCGATAACGAAGGAACTCTTCAACCTTACATAACAACGTCAAATCTATATTGGGATCATTTTGAACTTGGGAATCTGAAATCGATGTATTATAAAGATTCAGAAATAGAAAGATGTACTGCTCAAAAGGGAGACTTGCTTGTATGTGAAGGTGGTGATATTGGACGTTCTGCAATATGGCCTTATGATTATTCAATCTTTTTACAGAATCATGTTCATCGATTAAGACCGTATTTTACAGGTTATACTCGTTTTATATATTATGTAATGTGGCTATATAAGCACACAGGGCTAATTGGTGGAAAGGGAATTGCCATTCAAGGTCTTTCCGCATCAGCCTTAAAAGATATAACCATCCCTCTTCCTCCACATGCAGAGCAAAAGCGCATAGTGGCAAAGATTGAAGAAGTGTTTGCAGAAATAGATAAATTGAAGTAGATGTCTCGTATTCTCTATAAATATTTGGATATAAATGGCGCAAAATGTATGATTGAACACCACAATCTTCAATTTACTAATGCGACACAACTGAATGACCCTTTCGATTGCCATCCCAAACTCATTGACTATTCGAATAAGCCAAAGCGTGAACATCAGGGATGGATACCAGAAGAATGGTGGAAAGAGAAAAGGGAAAACGATGCACTCAATCGTCGCAACGAAACATGGCTTTGCAGTTTATCGAGGGTCAATAACTCTATACTTATGTGGAGTCATTATTGCTATAATCATAAAGGTATATGTATTGGACTAGATTTAGATAAAGTACTGGAGTCGGTTCCTCCTTTGTTTGGCTCAATATTTGTTAAACCTTTTGTCCTTGATGTTCAATACAAAGATATCATAGATCGCCCCAACGCATATTCTTCCAAAGAAGATTTGTTCTGTTATCAATGGCAAACAAAAGCAAAAGAGTGGGAATACGAGCAGGAAGTGAGATTGGTTATGCCAAATCCTGGTCCTATGTATGCAGCATTTACACAAAAGCAAGCCGAGCATCCAAAGGAGGTGTGGAATTGGTTTGAAATACATCATTACATGCCGTTGAAAGGAGAGTGCTTTGAGTCAATATACTTTGGCGTTAATACTGATGCATCCGAGAAGAAAGAAGTTAGCAAGTTTGTTCGAGAGAGGCTAAATCCGCATATAAAGCTCTACCAAATGCGTGTAGATGAGAATGCTTTTCGGCTTCAACCAGATATAATATCAAAGTCATGAAACATTGGGGCGCAGAAGTGCCAGACACCATTGTGCCTGTTACCAGGCACGTCTTACAAATCAACAACGGAGGACCTCAGAATCACGGTGAAAGACATAAAAAAAGGGCTCCGCTGAGCCCTGAATAATTTCCAATAATAAAAAGACCAAACCCGTCATCACGACGGATATCGCACTAAAACTTTTTTTATTTCTTCTTATCATCATCGTTCTTTGGTTGTATGAAGCCGATGGGCTTGCGAGGCTTTGACTCAGATGGCTTGGCTTGGAGCTCAGCCAAAGCGGTGCTGATAGCATCGAGTTGGGCTCGGGTACTTTCGTTTATATCGTTCTGGTCAGCGAGGATATCGTTGACCTCGCTTCTGATATCCTCAATTTGTTTCCTCAAATCAAGATACGTGGCAGCAAGAGGTAATTCTGCCAAATGACGATAGGCAACGAAGGCTTTCATGATTCTGCGGTTTGCTTGTATGGCAACCTCTGATTTTAATACGCTGCTTAACATTGCAACTCCTATTTCTGTAAAAGCATAAGGCTGATGCCTATTACCACCCCATTTGTCGTGAAATCTTGAGGTCACAATTTGTGACCGCAAGTTGTAATCGCCTGAAAAAGAGTTAGTAATAATACCAGAGTCACCTACTTGTTGCGCTTGTTTTGTAAAAGAAATCCATTCTTCTTTACTTAATTGAAACATGAACTCCTCACCTTCAAAGCGTTTAAAGTTTCGTTTTACTGCTTGATTAAGTGCTTTTGTTTCTACTTGATAGATTTTTGCCAGATCAAAGTCGAGCATCACTCGTTGTCCGCGAATGACATAGATGAGATTTTGAATGTTCTGTAATTCGTCCATAGTCTATGGATTTAAAAGTTCAACAATATTTTGATGGTGCAAAAGTACACTGATTTTTTGGAACCACCAAATATTTTTAGTGTAAATTTGCGCATTTCATGAAATTGGTGTAATTTTGCATTCCAATTATACCTAACGGAGCTTATTACCAATAGCTCACTTTATTAACTAATTAAAACCATTAACAATGAAAAGAGATTATTTGAAAGGGGCTTGCTTGGCCCGAAGGTTGGAAACTCAGGCTTCAGATAGTACTGGTTTCCGTTACTCGTTAAAACAATTTATTGAATATCTGGATGAGTCGAAAACGGCTTACGACCGAATCCCTGTTGATGATCCTGGTGTCAAATGCCCGTTTGTGGCGAGTATGGTTAAGTGGGCGCACCTTGCTAATTACCGACTCATCGACTATCTGGAGAAAATCAGCAAGGGTGAGTGTGATGAGGTGCTGACTTTGAATTTTGCCAAGTTCTGCAACAAGGACCATTGGCTGAGTGGAAAAATAGAAAAAGACATGATGGCTTGCAGCGATAAGCCGCTGAAGGAGTATCTGATCTTTGGCGCTGCCGACCAGACCTCAATGGATCTCTACCGCTCGTATGAGTCGAACGTCACTGAGTTGGCTGAAAACCTGAAGAAGGTGAAAAGCACATTTAATCAACCGGAACTTTACGAGAACCTGATGCAGAAGATGGGAGAGCAGTATGCTGGGCATGACATCGTTTATGAGTATGAGCAGATGAAGGATCACTACGTAGAGCCCGCCTTGAATGATTATCTGAAGATGCAGGTGAAGGCTTGTGTGGAGTTTCTGAAGTCGGGTATGCTGAACGACATCCTGTCGATCTCGAATGAAGATGCGGAAGATGTGGATGAGGAGAAACTCCATAAGATGCTGGATTCCCGTTGTAAGGTTCCAGACAATCTGAAGGAGCTCTGGGCAAAGCTCAAGAAGTTTATTGTGCTGAAGGCGAATGTGATGCTCGTGCTCAGACACGATCTGATCTTAAAGCATGTGCTTAAGCATTTTGATAAACTGAATGGAGAACAATTCTGCGCGCTCTTCAAGCTCGAAAGACTGCTTCAGATGATGCACCAAGATATGGTGAAGCTAAACTCTGAACTGGCGAAGCATCTTCCCGATATGGCCTTGGGGACGTTGGAGAACACCATTTTCTTCGCGCCTTATATGGGTATCAAGAATATGCTGCAACAAGAGTGGTTTGCAACGCTCCGTTCAGACAAGAAGTATAATAAGGAATGGGCAGAGGCTTTTGCTGGAGGATTGATGCGCTCAGAATATGGTATGCTGATAACGGAGGTATGGAAGGATAAGAAGAGCCAGATTATGGGCTACATCATCGGCTGCCTGAAAACTGCGGGTGTGATCAGCGGCAAGATATCCAATGATGAGATAGCACGCCTGTCTGCCATCATGGATAACACCAGGTCTTTCGGTAAGTATATTGGTAAGGGAAGTCAGGAACAGCCCTATGCCCAGTGGATCAAAGATCATGCTGATGACTACTGTTAAACCTTAAAATGCGATTGAAGAGTGCGATTGGACTATTAAAGCTAATCGCACTCTTTTTTTTTGAGATTTTTTTTCCCGATAAACACAAGGCTTCCGAGCATTTTCTGCATGCGATTGAAAATGCGATTGACTGAACATGATTCAATCGCATAATCGCATCCTACTTTTGCACTCGAAATCAGAAGATCTTCGATTCGCGAACAAAAAAGTAACAATTAAAAAGGTATGGAAACAAAAATTTTAGTGACAACTAAGAGACAAGTAACGTTAGAGGGTATGATGACTCTCGGCATGTTAGATAACGGACTTCACACGGCTGACTTCGAATGTTGTGATGAAGCTGTGATGGAGCAATTTTCAGGCAGGTGCAAGGTGCAGCTGATGAGAGACGGTAATATGTATATCACGGAGTTACCCAAGCGCGTGAAAAACAAACCGATCTTCAGGGAAGACAACTGCTCGCTGTCGAAAGGACAGAACGGTAAGTATTACTTCATGTTTACGCTCGATGAAGAACTGGTACAACAGTTGCCTCAGAAGCTGATCACTCAGGCGAGTGAGATCGCGCAGAAGGTGATTCGTGAACTGCTATAGGATTAAGGCCGATGAGTGTTTTTGAGATTTATAAAGGGGATGGTGGCGCAAAGTTCATGCGCCCCATCCAAACCAGAGAGGAGTATCTGAAGCTGAGAAACGGCGGCTGCCAACATGATTATCTCAACCGGATACGCAAGGGTGAAGAGAACCTGAAATACAATCTTGTTCAGATGAACTACTCGTGCTTGCCTAACGAGGACGGCTCGCTGAAAGGCAGCAAGAAGATGACAACCACCGTTGGGATGGACATCGACCATATCCCTGCCGACGAGATGCAGTCGGTACGTGAGCGGATACTCACCAAGAAAGACGAAATTGGGCTGCTGATGTTAGAGGAAAGTGCGCGCGGTCAGGGCTATCATCTGGCTTTCAGGCGTAAGCCCGAGCTTTCTCAGGAGGAGAACCTGAAGTGGGTTAGTGGGTTGCTGGGAGTAGCGTATGATGCTCAGGCTAAGGATATCACTCGCGTGTTCTTTAGTACTACTGAACAGGAACTTGTTTTCCTGGATGATGAGATATTTGAGATTCACGAGCTTGACTCTGCTCTCGCTGTTGCAGCGTTGACTACCATCGACCCTGCAGGCGCTCGGCATAGCTCAAGCGAGCTTGGCTCTGCTCTCGCTGTTGCAGCGTTGCAGTGTTGCAGTTCAAAATACGACCCCGAGGCTAAATACAACGAGCTGCTGTTTAAGGATATCGTTGCAAAGTATTGGGAGCTGTTCAACGGCGGCAAGACACCTGTAGAGGGTGACCGCAATGCGCTGACATTCGAACTGGCTATGACCATCCGAAGTATCTGCGGCTACTCGTTGGAGAAGTTGCAGACGGTTATTCCCAACTATTGGGCAAAGCCTGACGGTACGTGTTCACAGGAAGATCTGGCAGAGTGGCGAAAAACCATCGAGAATGCGCTGAATGAGCCTCGCAAGGGTATGCACTACCGGCTCAAACAGGTGCTCCAGGCATTGAAGTCGCAGGCAGGCATCAAGGCTTGTGGCGGTACGCAGACTACGCCCCCACCAATGCCTAAGAAATTGCCGCCGCTGCTGAAGCTGCTCACAAAAAACGTGCCCTTGCTCTATAAGCCTGCTGTGGCAAATGCGGTGTTTCCAGGGCTGGGTGCTCATCTGCACGGCGTAAAGTTCCGCTATTGGGATAATATGGAGCACGAGGCAACCTTTATGAATGTCTTGATAGGTCGTCAGAGTATCGGTAAGAGTACGATTAAGAAGCCTATCGAATTCATCATGGAGGACATCAAGCAGCGCGACCTGCCTAACCGTCAGCGCGAGGCCGAGTGGAAGCAGAAAAACCCCAGCGCGAAGCCGAAGAAAGACCCGCGACCGACGGATATCTGCATCCAGATGTTGATTGATAATCTGACCGATGCCGTCTTCAACCAGCGCATCGTGGATGTCAACAACAATGGTCAGCGATTTATCTACACCATCGTGGATGAGATAGAAGGCTTAAAGAAGCTGACATCGAAGGGTACGGCGGATGAGGTGGGCTTGCTGATTCGTAAGGCCTTCGATAATTCTGATGCCGGTCAGGAGCGCGTAGGTGCCGATTCTGTCAGTGGCATAGCCCCCTTAAGGTGGAACTTTAACGCCTCGACGACTCCACCCAACGCTAAGAAATTCTTCTTCAAGATGGTGAACGACGGAACCGTTAGCCGACTGGATATCTCGACGATTATCATGGGTGATGATGACAATGATACGGCACCCGTGGTTGGCATCTACGACCACAAGTTCGCACAAGAGCTCAAGCCTTATATCGACCGCCTGGAAGCTGCCAACGGACTGATTGAGTGCGCGCAGTCGAAGAAGCTGTCACTCGACATGAAGCAGGAGAACAGTGATACTGCAAAACTCTTTGACAGTGAGGCTTATCGTGTGTTCAGTTATCGTGCCAATGTGATTGCCTGGCTCAAAGGAATGGTGCTCTATGTGGCTCACGGCTACAAATGGAGCAAGGAGATTGCGGATTTCGTCCGTTGGAGTCAGCAGTATAATCTCTGGTGCAAGATGCTGTATTTTGGTCGGCAACTGGAAAAGGAACTGTGCGAGGAGATTGAAATCCAGCGCCAGTCTGGTCCTCAGAACTTGCTGGAACTCTTGTCTGATGAGTTCACCAAAGAGCAGTACCGCCAGATGCGTCTGCAACAAGGTAAGAGTGGCGACGGTGAGAGTACGCTGCGCAGTTGGCAGAATCGCGGACACATTGTCTTTGACGAGGTGAACGGCAGATATTGCAAGACGGATGAGTACAAGCGGAAGTTTTCAGCATATTGATCATGATGTTTAGAATTGAGAACAATCAGGAATGCTTTGTGCAACTCTGGCTTCGGCTGGAGCGCACGAGGCGCCTCCTAAGAGGTCAGTTTAAGCGCTTCTGTATCCGAAATGTACTAAAATTGTGGTTCGGCCATGAAGCCAACGATAATTGTATCTGGGAAGTGTGCCACAGGTGTGGGCAGGATGGTTGGAATGAACTGCCGCCGCCGTCGCTTTATCCGCGTCAGCACCGTGAGTTGTTAAGGGCTATCGTGTCGGTAAGGTTGGGCATCAGTTATTGGAAAGTTCATTTAAGAGCCCTCGACGCGGCCTATAGCATCGCCTTCCCGAAAAGTACACCAATTAATGTAAATAAGAAAAGCAAAAATGAAACAAGTAGAAATGAATACGAACATGAAATCAAGTGAGCTTAATGGTCTTCGCTTATCGCCTCACTTTACACTCGGAGAGATGACGAAGACGAATCACAAGACGGCTGACGGGAATATCCCGAGTAGGGTGGTGATTGAGAACCTCAGGAATCTCTGTGAGAACTGGTTGGAAGATTTAAGGTACAGCTATAATACGCTGTACCAACCTGAGGGACTGGTGATCAACTCGGGCTACCGTTCGCCGGAGGTGAACCGGCTGGCCGGAGGATCGCCTACGAGCAACCATCTGACGGGCTGCGCTGTGGATATCCGCGTGGCGGGTTTCGAGGAGGCTGTCCGCTATGCCTCGATCCTGCTGGATATCTCCGACGGTACGAAGCGCGACTATGATGAACTCTACATCGAGCGCAACAAGGCTGGCAGCTACTGGATCCACTTCGCCGTACGTCCATCAGACCACTCGGCGACACAAGGAGACGCTTGCCTCAGCAAGAACCGCCGCAAGAGCGGGTTCCTGAACGTTTAAACAATGATATCCCTCCGCTCACAAACGAACGGAGGGATATTTTCTACCTGCTCTCGCGTACCTAATTATAAATACTGACTTGTGAGGGTGGGAGCGTTGCTAAAATAATTGAGGGTGTTCGCTTGAACACCCTCTTTATCTTGTTTAATTGAATAGCATCGATAGGCAATATGCTACTATGGTAGAGACTGTTACAGAGATCAGTCCCGGCATCATGAACGAGTGATTCAACAGGTATTTACCAATCACTGTGGTACCTGAGCGGTCGAAGTTTACTGTCGCAATATCTGATGGATAGTTCGGGATGAAGAAATAACCATAGACTGATGGCAGAACACCAAGGAGTATAGGACCAGGAATGCCTAAAGAGTAGGCAAGTGGCAGCATGGCTACTACTACAGCTCCCTGAGAATTGATCAGCACAGAAACCATAAAGAAAACCAGAGCTATACTCCAAGGATATTCTTTGACGATATCGGTCAGCATGCTCTGCATCTCATCCATATAGTTGGAGAAGTAAGTATCAGCCAGCCAGGCAATACCATAGATGGCTACTACTGCCACCATACCAGACTGCCATACCGGACCTGCAACAGCCTTTTTGGGTAGGGCTTTACAGAAGATAATCATCAGCGCAGCTGCGGAGATCATCACAATCTGAATCACAAGGTTCATCTTCAGTCCTGTCATGCTTTTTTCTGTAAATCCGTCGATTACGACGCCTGCTTTGGCTAATGCAGCTGCTGTAACCTTGGTGCCATCGGCAAGTACGAGATCCTCAGCTCCCTTAATCGCCTTAATGGTAGAATATGAGGGCAGCAGGTCGGGCAGGGCAGCGAACATCACGATGACAGCCAGTGCTCCGAGGAAGATAAATACGGCATTCTTGGCAGACTGTGGTATTTCTTTGTCAAGCGTTGTGGCATTCGAGCCATAGATGTATTCGCGCATCGCCGGGTCGGCAACCTTTCTCTGGAACTCAGGATCCTTGTCAAGGTCGAGACCGCGGTGATATGAAGCAGCTGCAGCAGCCATCAGACCACAGACACAGGCTGGGATACTTACCATCAGCACACGTGGAATAGTGATATCGAAGTGGTTGGCGTTAGATATGGTGACGAAAGCCACCACAGCAGCAGCGATGGGAGAACAGGTGATACCTACCTGCGAGGCAACGGATGCCACACCGCAAGGGCGTTCTGGACGGATGCCTTTCTTTAAGGCGATGTCGCAGATGATGGGCATCAGGGTATAAACCACGTGACCTGTACCAACCAGCACTGTCAGGAAGAAAGTGGTGAGCGGGGCCAGAAAGGTAATGCGGTCCGGATGCTTACGCAATAGTTTCTCTGCAATCTGGATCAACCAGTCCATACCACCGGATGCCTGCATGATACCTGCGCAGGTAACAGCTGCGATAATAATGTAAATCACGTCTGTAGGCGGTGTCCCGGGCTTTAAACCGAAACCAAACACGAGAATAGCCAGACCTATTCCAGAAATAGCTCCAAGGGCAAGGCTACCATAACGCGAACCCACCCACAACGCTCCTAGTACGATACAGAGCTGAAGAATCATTGTAAATGTTACCATAAAATTATTAAGTTTTCAGTCATTTCGGTAAATTGCTTGCAAATATAAGGAAAATATTTGTAAAACCATACTTTTTTGAGAGAAATATTAAAAAAAACTATTTCCTTTTGCCATATCGAATAATTTTATTACCTTTGCGCCCTAAATATAAAAGTTAAAAAGTAAAAAGGTAAATCAGTAAGATATGGCTAAGAAATTTGCCGAACATAGTGGTCTGAATCTGACTCAGGTCAACAACGACATCCTTGAGATGTGGAGAGAGAAAAATGTGTTCTGGCGCTCTGTAGATGAGCGTGAGGGCTGTCCGCAGTTTGTATTCTTCGAGGGACCTCCTTCTGCAAATGGTCACCCAGGCATTCACCATGTGCTGGCCAGAACCATCAAGGATACCTTCAACCGCTATAAGACGATGAAGGGCTTCCAGGTGAAGCGTAAGGCTGGTTGGGATACGCATGGACTGCCTGTTGAACTGGGTGTTGAGAAGGAACTTGGTATCACCAAGGCTGATATCGACAATAAGGCTTCGGATAAGTATATCTCTACAGAGGATTATAATAAGAAATGTCGCGAAAATGTGATGATGTTTACCCAGGAATGGCGTGACCTGACGGAAAAGATGGGTTACTTCGTTGATCTGGATAATCCATACATCACTTATGACAATAAGTATATTGAGACCTTGTGGTGGCTGCTGCAGCAGTTCTATCAGAAGGGCTTGCTTTACAAAGGCTATACCATTCAGCCGTATTCACCGGCAGCCGGTACAGGTCTGAGCTCTCATGAGCTGAATCAGCCTGGTTGCTATCGTGATGTGAAGGATACAACAGTGACTGCACTCTTCAAGGCGCTTGATCCTAAGGAAGAGTGGACAAAGTGGGGTACACCTTACTTCGTAGCTTGGACTACCACACCTTGGACACTGCCTTCAAACACAGCTCTCTGCGTAGGTCCGAAGATCGACTATGTGGCTGTTGAGACCTATAATGCCTATAACGGTGAGAAGATCACCATCGTGTTGGCTGAGAGTCGCTTGAACGCTTATCTTGCTCCTGAGGGTAACATCACCGATGGTGAGGAGATGCCTGAATATAACAAGGGTGAGAAGTTTGTGCCTTATCGTATCGTAGGCCGCTATACTGGTGAGCAGCTTGTTGGTATGAAGTATCAGCAGCTGATGCCTTGGGTGAAGCCTTCTGCCAAACTCGATCAGAATGCTGCCGACTATGTGAAGGCCTATGCTCAGGCTCATCCTGAGAAGGTGTTCACTGGTGAGAACGGCAAGGATCAGTTTGTGGAGATGGAGAGTGAGGCTTTCCGCGTGATTCCTGGCGATTATGTAACAACAGAGGATGGTGCCGGTATCGTGCACATTGCTCCTACCTTTGGTGCTGATGATGCCAAGGTGGCTAAGGACGCTCACATCCCAAGTCTGTTCCTTATAAATAAGAAAGGTGAAACCCGTCCGATGGTTGACCTCCAGGGAAAATACTATGTGATGGACGAGCTTGACAATAACTTCGTTACGAAGTGTGTGAACGTTGATGGTTATAGTCATCACGCAGGCGATTATGTGAAGAATGCCTATGCACCGGAGTTCAACAAGGATGGTAAGTACGACGAGCAGGCTGCCTCTAAGGCTGAAGACCTGAACATCGTGATCTGTATGGAGATGAAGCAGGAGGGTACTGCTCTCAAGATAGAGAAGCACGTACACAACTATCCTCACTGCTGGCGTACAGACAAGCCTGTGCTCTACTATCCGCTCGATTCATGGTTCATCCGCTCTACTGCCAAGAAGGACCGTATGTTCGAGTTGAATAAGACCATCAACTGGCAGCCTGAGTCAACAGGTACAGGTCGTTTTGGTAACTGGCTTGAGAACCTGAATGACTGGAACCTGTCTCGCTCACGTTTCTGGGGAACACCGCTCCCCATCTGGCGTGATGAGGATGGCAAGGAAATCTGTATCGGCAGTGTAGAGGAGCTCTATAATGAGATAGAGAAGGCTGTGAAGGCTGGCTTCATGACTTCAAACCCATTGAAGGACAATGGTTTCGTGCCTGGCGATATGTCGAAGGAGAACTACGACAAGATAGATTTGCATCGTCCTTATGTAGATAATATTGTATTGGTATCTGAGAGTGGTAAGCCCATGAAGCGTGAGACTGACCTGATCGACGTTTGGTTTGATTCTGGTTCTATGCCATACGCTCAGATTCACTATCCATTCGAGAATAAGGAACTGATAGATAAGGGTATCGCCTTCCCCTGTGACTTTATCAATGAGGGTGTGGATCAGACGCGTGGCTGGTTCTTCACGCTGCATGCCATTGCTACCATGATCTTCGACTCAGTAGCCTTCAAGAATGTGATTTCTTCAGGACTTGTGCTCGATGCTAAGGGTAATAAGATGTCGAAGCACGTGGGTAACGTGGTGAACCCGTTCGATATGATTGAGAAGTTCGGTAGTGATGCCGTTCGCCTGTATATGATGACCAACTCTGAACCATGGGACAACCTGAAGTTCGACCCGGAGGGCGTGGATGAGGTGCGTCGTAAGTTCTTCGGTACCTTATATAATACCTATAGCTTCTTTGCGCTGTATGCTAATGTGGATGGCTTTGATCCTGCAGCAGAGCAGGTGGCATTCGACAAGCGTCCAGAGATTGACCGTTGGATTCTCTCTTGTCTGAATACGCTTATCAAGGGTGTTGAGTCTGAACTCGACGGCTATGACCCAACACGTGCAGGCCGACTGATAGACGCCTTTGTTAACGACGACCTGAGTAACTGGTTCGTACGTCTGAACCGTAAGCGTTTCTGGGGTAAGGAAATGAGTGAGGATAAGCTCTCTGCCTATCAGACACTCTATACCTGCTTGATGACAGTTGCCAAGTTGCTGGCTCCGTTTGCGCCGTTCTATGCCGATCAGCTGTATAAGGATCTGGGTGGTAAGCTCGATTCTGTGCACCTGGATAAGTTCCCAGTTGCTGACGATGCCCAGATTGATAAGGATCTCGAGGCTCGTATGCAGATGGCACAGAAGATCACATCTATGGTTCTGGCTCTTCGTCGTAAAGTGAACATCAAGGTGCGTCAGCCACTGCAGGCTATTATGATCCCTGCTGTCGATGCAGAGCAGAAAGCTCATATTGAAGCTGTAAAGCAGCTGATTATGAACGAAGTGAATGTGAAGGAACTTCGTTTCGTTGAGGGTGCTGGTGTGCTAGTGAAGAAGGTGAAATGTAACTTCCGTACGATGGGCAAGAAGTTTGGCAAACTGATGAAAGGTGTGGCTGCTGCTATGGATCAGCTCTCACAGGAACAGATTGCCCAACTGGAACAGCAGGGTAGTATCGGTATCGAAGTTGAAGGTCAGACACTAACCGTAGAGGCTGTGGATGTTGATATCATCAGTGAGGATATTCCTGGTTGGCTGGTAGCTAATGAGGGTAATCTGACCGTAGCGCTTGAGGTGGAACTTACCGATGAGCTGAAGAATGAAGGAATGGCTCGTGAGCTCATCAACCGCATACAGAATATCCGCAAGGAAAGTGGTTTGGAGATTACCGATCGTATCGCAGTGGTTCTTGCTCCAAATGTTGATGTCGAGAAGGCTGTAGATAGCTTTGGTGAGTATATCAAGACGCAGGTTCTGGCTGATAGTATCGCTATCCAACCGAATGATGGACAGGAAGTTGACTTCGATGACTTCAAGTTGAATATTAAAGTGACAAAACAATAAAAATAACAATAACTTAACAATTATGGCAGAAAAGACACGCTACACTGACGAAGAACTCGAGGAGTTCCGTCAGATTATCAACGAAAAACTGGCTTTGGCTAAGCGCGATTATGATGAGATGATGCGCGTGCTGACAAATCAGGATTCTAACGATGTAGATGACACATCACCCACATATAAGGCTTTGGAAGAGGGGAGTGCAACCCAGACAAAAGAGGAACTGATTACGATGGCAGCTCGCCAGCAGAAGTTCATCCAGGGGCTGAAAGCTGCACTTGTACGCATTGAGAATAAGACTTATGGTGTGGATCGTATCACTGGAAAACTGATTCCAAAGGAGCGTCTGCGTGCAGTACCTCATGCTACGTTGAGCGTTGAATCAAAGATGAACCAAAATAAGCGGTGAATACTTCTGGAAGTTCGCTGATTACCAAAGGGAGACTGGCAATCATCTTGGTGGTTGCCATTCTCTTGATTGACCAGGCCATTAAGATCTGGGTGAAGACGTCGATGATGCTCCACGAGAGTATTCATGTTTTCGACTGGTTCTATATCACCTTTATTGAGAATATGGGTATGGCCTTTGGTATGCAGTTGGGCAGCAAGCTATTCCTGTCGTTATTCCGTATTGTGGCTATCGCCGCCCTGGGCTATTACATCTGGAAACAGGTGAACAAGAATGCCTGTACAGGCTATATTGCCTGTCTGTCGATAGTGCTGGCTGGGGCTGCAGGCAATCTTCTTGATTGTATGTTCTATGGCTTGGTGTTCACAGAGTCTTCTCCTTATTATGTCTCATACTTCGTACCTTTTGGTACGGGTTATGCGCCATTTCTGATGGGAAAAGTGGTAGATATGTTCTATTTTCCCCTTATTGAAACAGACTGGCCTGTATGGATGCCTTTTGTTGGCGGTGAGCATTTTATTTTCTTCAGTCCGATATTCAATTTTGCAGATGCTTGTATCAGCGTGAGTGTGGTATGGTTGCTGCTGTTTTATCGCCGGGAGATTAGTGCAATTGGTCATGAAGTGGAGTAGGAGCTATCTCGTTATATCGTTGGCTTTATTTCTGTTTTCAGCTTGTAAGCCAAAGGTGCCGAGCCAGATTATACAACCTGGTGAAATGGAAGATGTGCTCTACGATTACTATTTGGCACAGGGAATGTCATTTAATCCAATGGAAGAAGGGCATGATTATACGCATGAGTATAACCGGAGGCTTGCCTTGAAGAAATATGGTTATACTCAGGCTGATTTTGATTCTTCGATGGTGTGGTATTATAACCATCTGGAAGATCTCTTTAGAATTTACGAACGTGTGCAGCATCGTCTGAGTGAGGATGCATTGGCAAACGGTACGTCTATACGTGAGATACAGCAGTTTACAAATTACTCGCATTTGAGTGATACGACTGATGTGTGGGAAGGAAAACGTTATCTGTTGTTATATCCACAGGCACCATTCCATATTTATCAGTTCAGGCAGAAGGCTGACAGCAGCTATCATGTTGGTGACAGTTTCATTCTTACTTATGGTGCAACCTATTTTGTACAAAGTGGATCACGTAATGCTCAGGTATATCTGGCACTTAGATACGATAATGACAGTGTCGTGACACGCGATTATGCTATTCCACCTTCGGGTGTGGGGACTATCCGTATCCCAGAGGAGGAACATGCCCTCAAGGAGCTACGTGGCTATATCATCATGAACCGACGTGGCTCAGAGAACATGGATAACTCGGTGTGCATGCTCTTCCTTGACCGCATACAGCTGTTACGTATCCGTAAGAAGAATACCAATCCAAGTGGCAAGACACAGTAACTATAACATTTAAACTAGAAACCGATATGAAACTACGATTGTCAATCATGAACTTCCTGGAGTTCGCCGTGTGGGGTGCATATCTTACATGTATGAGCAATTACCTTGGTAAAGCCGATATGGGTAACCAAGTACCCTGGTTCTATGCTATTCAAGGTATCGTTTCAATCTTTATGCCTACGCTGATGGGTATTGTAGCTGATAAATACATCCAGCCACAACGGTTGTTAGGCCTCTGCCATTTGATAGCTGGCGCTTTGATGATTGGCTGTTGGTGGCTTGGCTATTCTGCAGAGATGGCTTCTGTTAATCCTGACAAAACGCTATTCATTACCATCTATACGTTGAGTGTTGCATTCTATATGCCTACCATTGCACTGTCGAATACAGTGGCATTTACCATTCTGAAGAATAACGGTATGGATACGGTGAAGGATTTTCCGCCCATCCGTGTATTGGGTACTGTTGGCTTCATCGCTACCATGTGGTTTGTCAACTGCGCCTATATTGATGAAAGCGGTTTTGGCTTCACACTGGCTGAGAACTTACAAAAGTTCCAGTACACCTATATGCAGTTCCTGGTATCTGGTATTTTGGGCATAGTACTCTTAATCTATTGTTTTACTTTGCCCGAATGTAAGTTGAAGAAGAAGGAAGGTAAGGTTTCGCTGGTGGAGAGTTTCGGACTCAATGCTTTCAAACTTTTCAAGCGTCGCCAAATGGCCTTGTTCTTCATTTTCTCAGCCTTACTGGGTATGTGTCTGCAGGTGACCAATGGTTTTGCAGGTCCTTTCCTGACCAGTTTTAAAGGTACCCCAGAGTTTGCCGACACCTTTGCTGCCAATAATGCTACGATGCTGACCTCTCTCTCGCAGATCAGTGAGGCATTGTGTATCTTGATGATTCCCTTCTTCCTGAAACGTTTCGGTATCAAGGTGGTGATGTTGATGTCGCTTTTTGCCTGGGTATTCCGTTTTGGCTTCTTCGGTATCGGCGATCCCGCTATGCCAGGTGTCATTTTCTTCATCCTCTCGTGCATCGTCTATGGTGTTGCCTTTGATTTCTTTAATGTGTCAGGAGGTATTTTTGTCGATCAGGAATGTGATCCCAGCATTAAAGCCTCGGCTCAAGGCTTATTCATGATGATGACAAACGGAGTGGGTGCTACGATTGGTACACTTGCTGCTGGAGAGATCGTTAATACCCTTTGTTCTTGGGAGGTGATAATTGTAAATGACAAGGTGCAGCGGTTCCTTATTGGCGACTGGACCACATGCTGGTTTATCTTCGCAGCCTTTGCCCTGGTGGTAGGCATAACGTTTGCTCTGGTCTTCCATCCCGAGACAAAGAAATAAACAAGTCGATGCGAAAATGAAAGAAACAAGATATTTCTATGTGCCAGATGCTGTTCATCAGCAGGAACTGCCTACAGACGAGGCCATGCATGCTATGCGTGTGCTTAGACTAAAGGGAGGTGACGAACTCTTTCTGATGGATGGTGAAGGTTGCTTCTATCGGGCACAAGTCACGATTGCTGCTACTCGTAATTGCTATTATGAGATTCTTGAGACATTACCTCAGGAGCCTCAATGGAAAGGTCGCCTGCACTTAGCCATAGCACCAACGAAGATGCTTGACCGTATTGAGTGGATGCTTGAAAAGGCAACAGAGGTGGGAGTCAATGAGGTGTCGTTCCTTAATTGTGCATTTTCAGAGCGAAAGCTTCTAAAACTCCCTCGATTGGAAAAGATTGTGATTTCTGCTGTCAAACAGAGTCGCAAAGCCTGGAAACCCCAACTTCATGAGATGATGCCTTTTAAGAAGTTCATTTCCGCATATACAGAAGGCCCACGCTATATTGCGCATTGCTATGATGAGATACCTCGCACTAATCTCTTTGACCAGTTACGTCAGCAGAAGAGCGACGATGCAATGGTGTTGGTAGGGCCTGAGGGCGATTTCTCTATCGAGGAAGTTCGCCAGGCTGTCGATGCTGGCTTTATCTCTGTGGATCTTGGGCGTAGCCGTCTGCGTACAGAGACAGCTGGTCTTGCAGCAGTGATGATGATGCAGCTGGCGAAACAGTAATCATTTTATTAATAGATTAAACATTAAATTTTGAATATATGACTGACGAGAAAATCATGGCCACGATCAAGCCTGATGGCGAGTACTGGCAACCGGAAATTGAAACTATGCCAAGAGAGCAGCTTGAAGCGCTGCAAGTGAAGAAACTGAAGGAGAGTATCAATGTTGCCCTAAAGTCTCCTTTCTACAAGAAACGTTTAGGAGATTTGGGCATTACAGCAGATTCTATTAATTCGCTGGCAGATCTCCGTAAGATTCCTTTCACAACAAAACAGGACTTACGTGATAACTATCCCTTCGGTCTTGTCGGTGCTAATATGGATGATGCTGTTCGTATTCACTCTACCAGTGGTACCACAGGTAATCCTTGTGTTGTTATTTATTCTGAGCACGATATCTGTTCGTGGGCCAATATGATTGCACGCAACTTATATATGGTAGGTTGTCGCAAGAGTGATGTCTTCCAGAACTCTTCTGGTTATGGAATGTTCACTGGTGGTTTGGGCTTCCAGTATGGCGCTGAGTGGTTAGGTGCTATGACTGTTCCTGCTGCAGCTGGTAACTCTAAGCGTCAGATTAAGTTTATCAAAGACTTCGGTACCACTTGTCTGCATGCAATTCCTTCTTATGCTATTCGTCTGGCTGAGGTGTTCAAAGAGGAAGGTGTTGATCCGAAATCCACAAAACTTCGTACCCTTTGTATTGGTGCTGAACCGCATACAGAAGAGCAGCGACGCCGTATTGAGCGTATGCTGGGTGTAAAGGCGTACAACTCCTTTGGAATGACAGAGATGAACGGTCCTGGTGTAGCTTTTGAGTGTAAGTATCAAGACGGTATGCATCTTTGGGAGGATAACTATATTGTCGAGATCGTAGATCCAGATACATTAGAGCCTGTTCCTGATGGCGAGATGGGTGAGATGGTGCTCACTACGCTTGATCGTAATATGATGCCTATATTAAGGTATCGCACGCGCGACCTGACCCGTATTATTGCAGAGCCTTGTAAGTGTGGACGCACGCATCGTCGTATAGATCGCATCAAAGGTCGTACTGACGATATGTTCATCATTAAGGGCGTGAATGTGTTCCCGATGCAGGTTGAGAAGATTCTTGTACAGTATCCAGGATTAGGCAGTAACTATCTTATCACTCTTGAGACCATCAATGATAATGATGTGATGACTGTAGAGGTGGAGCTTGAAGGACTTGATACAGATATCTATCCTGAGATGCAGAAGATGATGAAGGATATTCAGCGTGCTCTGAAAGATGAGATCCTGCTCACGCCTCAGGTGAAACTTGTTAAGAAAGGTACTTTGCCTGTCTCAGAAGGCAAGGCTGTACGTGTGAAAGATCTTAGACCCTCACGCGGATGAGATTTGTTTTGTTTTCCCTCTGTGTGGCCTTTGGCCTGACTGTTGCTGCTGGCGATACCATCACTATGCGTGATGCTTTTCGCCAGATGCCAGATTCGCTGTTGCCTACACTCACTCAGAATAATCGTCTCGATTTTCTGGATTTCCAAGATGCAGGGATGAAAGCCGAGGTGAAAAACCGTTTAGGTGGTACCAGCGTGATGACAGCTCTCACTAACGATAGTCTCTCTTTGCAGATGAGTCCGGCATTAAGAACAGATATGCTTCTGCTTACATTGGATGAACCGCTTGATAGTGTGAGTCAGGTGATTGTCGTTGGAGAGACTTTCTTGGCTGATTCCGTATATGGAGAGACAACAGTACGTTATTATACTGTCGATTGGCATCCAATTTCTTTTCCGCCGTTGAATAAATTACAGCAACAGCGGATAGAAGGCTTTAAGTTGCAAACAATTCTTAAATGGGATGGGGATGTTCTAAATAAAGTTAATAACGAACTATAATTTGATAACATATGTGCTAGTTTTGGATTAATTTCCTAAATTTGCAAAGTGTTTTTCATGGTATTAGATTATTAAGGTTAATAAAAGAATTTTATTTATCGCGAGATAAGTACTTTTCGAACTCCATGCGCAATACAAAACATTTTATTTGTAATGCGAATGGTTCAAAAAAAAGGAGCCTGAGAAGGTTCCTTTTTTCTTGTATTTATAAAGTTTCCTATTTGAATGGAAATGATTGCTTTTCTTTCATGATTTGTCTTGCCGTTTCTTGATCAATGGTAAAAACATGATTTAAAATACCAAAAGATACCATTCTGAAGTCATCTTTATAATTAATATAGCCAACATTGTAAAAGGTGTGATCCCTTATTATCAGATTTGACTTAATATAGGTGTCAGCCAGGTTGACAGTTAAAATGGTACTAATAGAAGCCAGTCCTGTGCTGAAAATGTTGTTCTGATTAACTTCAGAGTTGACGACTTCTGACACAACGCCTTTGATTGCATCATGGTGAGCCTTCCTGTCAGGGCATGTTGAAATAAGTAGGATTCCAACTGCAACTATGAATAAGATGAGAAATAGGAACTTTTTCATTTCTTACGATTATCCATATTGACAGGGGTGAATCGGAATTCAGAAGCATCGATGTAATGTACATCATATTTTCCTGCATGCTTTACAGTATAGTCCTTTTTCATCTTTGCATATTTCTTCTCGACATCTTTACGTTTAAGCGAGGAGACAACAACAACAGTACGATTCTTAAAGCCAAGACTGTCTGCACAGAAATTACGTAGCTGGTAAGAGTAGTTGCTACGGCCTGCAAGAATATTTTTCTTGGGCATTACCCATACACTATCAACTTCCTGAATATCTGTAAAGAAGACGATGGAATCAGTAAATGAGGCAGCGAAACCAAACATGTATGCTTTGGGCACTACACGATTCTGAGCCAGAGAGGGCACGTAAGCCAAAACTGCTAACAATGAAGCAGCGAGGGTGATGTGTCTAATGAATTTCATTTATCCTAAATATGTTTTTAAAATTTTGTTCTTTGTACTTGTCCTAAGTTTGCGGATAGCTTTTTCTTTAATCTGGCGAACGCGTTCACGAGATAATCCGTACTTCTCACCAATTTCCTCAAGCGTAAGTTCTGCCTGGTTGATACCATAAGAAGCCTCGATAATATTGCGCTCGCGCTCATTGAGTACACTCAGTGCTTCTTGTATTTCTGATTTGAGCGACTCTTCAACAAGAGACATATCTGTTGTGGGATTGTCGTCGTTAACGAGTACGTCGAGCAGATTACTATCCTCATCTCCTGAGAAAGGTGCATCTACAGATACATGACGTCCACTGATATTCATTGCCTCATCGATCTTTTCCTGTGGCAAATCAATATTGTCTGCTATCTCATCAACAGATGGACGGCGTTCATTGATCTGTTCAAACTTGCTAATCTCGCGATTAATCTTATTAACGGAACCCACTTGATTGAGTGGCAGTCTGACAATACGGCTTTGTTCAGAGATTGCTTGGAGAATACTCTGACGAATCCACCATACAGCATAAGAAATGAACTTAAATCCGCGAGTCTCATCAAAACGTTCTGCGGCTTTAAGCAGACCAAGATTACCTTCATTGATAAGGTCGCTCAAGGTTAGACCCTGATTCTGATACTGCTTTGCTACAGATACGACAAAACGGAGATTGGCTCGTGTGAGCCTTTCCAACGCATTTTGATCACCAGCCTTAATACGCTGGGCGAGTTCAACTTCTTCCTCCGCTGTCAGCATCTCCTCCTTTCCAATCTCTTGAAGATATTTCTCAAGGGAGGCGCTTTCGCGGTTGGTGATCGATTTAGTGATTTTAAGTTGTCGCATGATTGTTCCGTTTTTTTGCTAATTTGCAAAATTAGGGCTTTTCCATGAAACTACCAAAAAAAAAGCCACGAAAATTCAATTTCGTGGCTTTTTTTACTGATTATTTGTTTATTCGTTCTGCAAAGGCACTGCGAAATAGCCTTTCTTGCCAGTAGGATAGATACCCTGAATATAGAGTACTGGTTCCTTGCTGGTAGATGCTTCTTTAACTACATCCTGCAGGTCGTTGATGGTCTTGATGCTCTGATCGTTAACCTTCTGAATGATGAAGCCCTTAGGTACACCAGCATCCTTCAATTTTCCACCGCTGATCTTCATTACTTCGAGACCGTAACCGATATTAAGCTGTTCTTTCTGAGCATCAGTAATGGCGCGGAAGCTACCACCAAGCACATCGAGATCTGCATTCTTCACTACCTTAGTGTTACCTTGCTCGTTCTTCAGAGTAGCAGTTACGGTGTGACTCTTCTTGTTGCGCAGATAAGTGAGACTGACTTTATCTCCAGGACGCTTCTTAGCGAGGATGCCCTGAAGCTCACCGAACTTAGTGACTTTCTGACCATCAACAGCGGTAATGACGTCACCTTCTTTCAGACCAGCTGCTTCTGCTGCACCATCTTCTACAACTTTAGCAACATAAATACCTTCCATTGTGCCGAGGTCAACTTCCTTATCCTTTTCTTTCTCTGCATCAACATAGTTCTTGACATCGGTACCCTCAATGCCAATCATGGCGCGCTGTACATTACCAAACTGCTTGAGATCATCCACTACCTTATTCATAATAGTTGTAGGAATAGCAAAACCATAACCAATGTTTGAACCAGTCTGAGAATATAGCATGGCATTGATTCCTACCAATTCACCGCGAGTGTTAACCAATGCACCACCTGAGTTACCCTGATTGATGGCAGCATCAGTCTGAATGAAACTCTCTACACCATTGGCACCGAGTGTACGAGCTTTGGCTGAGATGATACCAGCAGTAACAGTGTTGTTCAGACCGAGTGGGTTACCAACTGCAAGAACCCATTCTCCTACACGTACGTCATCGCTGTTTGCAATCGTGATGGCAGGCAGATCCTTACCGTCAATCTTTATAAGTGCAAGATCTGTAGTCTTGTCGGCACCAATTACACGAGCAGAGTATTCCTTATTATCAGTCAGACTAACCGTTAATTCATCTGCGCCATCTACAACGTGGTTGTTTGTAACAATATAACCATCAGTAGAGATTATGACACCAGAACCCGCGGCAGCTCGTTTGGGAGTCTGTACCTGACGTTGGCGCTTCTGTCCATTATTACCTTGTCCGCGTCCAAAGAATCCACCAAAGGGGTCTGAGAAGAAATCCTCGAACGGATCATTGTATTCAACGGTTTGAATTTTTGAGTTCTGCACAGATTTGATATACACTACAGATGGGAGTGCTTTTTCTGCCGCATAAGTCAGATCAACAGGTTGTCCGGCAGGAGCTGATGATACGACAGGAGCAGGAACAGTAGCTGTAGCAGCATTTGTATTAGAGATAGCAGCTACAGAAAGTACTAAAGCAACGACGCAAACGGCTGGCGTTGCTACATCAACAATCTTTTTCATATTCTTATTCATTTTATTAATGTGTTTAAATTCTACATTGACAGCCAAGCTGCATGAACTCACTCGCTGTTTGATGGTGCAAAGATAGGGGCAAAATTTGGTTTACTGACAAATTGTCGTGAATATTTGTCCCAATTTAACAATTACATCAATACGCTTAACGGGCATTTGCGATTAACAGTTGAAATCTTAAATTAATGACAAAATTAAGTATTTTGTTTTGTTTTAGTTGCAAATATTTAATTATCTATACTTTTTGTGGCTTTTAATTTCTCTTTTCCAAATAAATAGATTAACTTTGCAACCGAAAGCACTGTCACGGTCTGTCGCTGGTGTCATTCTGGCACGGGAGGAAAGTCCGGGCAGCATAGGGTACCCCACTTCTGAAAGTGGAAGCTATTGGTGACAGTAGGTGAGGGCAGAAGAGAATAACCGCCTTGCTTTGGTGAGGTAAGGGTGAGAAGGTGGTGTAAGAGACCACCAGCCGATGGGTGATCATCGGGCTGTGTCTGCTGGGGGCTGCAAGTTCGCGTAAACCATCGTCTGAGGGTTGCCCGCCCGATTTCACGATGGAGGGTAGAACGCTTGAGCTATGGGGTGACTCATAGACTAGATAAATGACAGATACCATCCTTGGATGGTACAGAACCCGGCTTATAGGGGCAGTGCTTTCTTTTTTAATTGATATATTGATTGTGGCTAGTGAAGTTTTTTATAAACAGGTGGTGCGGAAGATAATTCTTACGATTCGTTTCTTTACCGAGAAACGGGTTATGGCTGAGGCTGCTGCCTTGACTTATTCTTCGTTATTGGCCATTGTACCCATGTTAGCTGTGGTATTTGCCATAGCAAGAGGTTTTGGGTATAACAAATATATTGAGATATGGTTTCTCAATGCTTTATCGTCGCAACCCGAGGCGGCTAATGTCATTGTGGGCTTTGTGAACAGTTATCTGGTACATATTCGTGGAGGCATCTTTCTCGGCATAGGCTTGATCTTCATGCTTTATACGGTTCTGATGCTGGTGAATAATATTGAAGAGACTTTCAATCAGATATGGCAGGTTAATAATACACGACCAATTATTCGTTCTTTGACGAATTATTTGGCAATGATTCTAATCTTCCCGATAATGATTATTGTTTCTATGGGTCTTTCAATCTTTATGACTGCGATTGCTGACAAGATGGAGAATTTTATCTTGTTGGGTCCTGTTGTAAAAAACATGCTTGATTTTACGCCTTCAATTCTGCTATCATTATTATTTGTGATACTCTACGTGTATATGCCGAATACCAAAGTCAAGATATCGTGTGCTATTGTGCCTGGCATCTTGGCTGGTCTTGCCATGCATATTCTGCAGCTGTTCTATATTCATGCCCAGATTTGGGTTACTGGCTATAACGCTATCTATGGATCGTTCGCTGCCTTACCTTTATTTATGCTTTGGGTACAGTTCTCGTGGACCATTTGCCTCTTCGGTGCTCAACTCACCTATACTAACCAGAACCTGAATCGTATTGGTATCAATCTGGAACCTCAGGATATACACCCGAAAATAGATATGTCTGATGATGAACGTGGCCCTGAGGCTACAGCTATTTATGCTGATACCATCGATGCTTTATAGCTGGATAAAGCTTTTCATTTGCGTGCTAGTTCCCAAAAAGCTACAGCTGCGGCAGCAGCTACGTTCAGGGAATCTACTTGGTGTGACATTGGAATACGGATCACATAATCAGCATCTCTGATTGTCTGTGTAGGTAGGCCATCTCCTTCTGTTCCCATGATGATGGCAAGTTTTTCAATAGCTTTTAAACATGGATCGTCAAGTTTGATGGAATCGTCAGTTAATGCCATTGCTGCTGTAGTAAACCCCAGATTGCGGAGTGTTGCATAATCATCGAGCCACGTCCAAGGTACTAGGAAAACACTACCCATCGAAACACGCACAGCCCTGCGGTTCAGAGGATCACACGAGTTTCTTGTCAGCAATACGGCATCTATGCCTAAGGCTGCGGCAGAACGGAAAATGGCACCGATGTTTGTGGTATCTACCACACCGTCAATGACAACTATCCGCTGTGTATTTCCGATAACATCGGCTAC
>CADCFA010000022.1 GCA_902800595.1 uncultured Prevotellaceae bacterium
CCAAAGCGACTTTGACAAGTATTTGGGTGAATTACCTTTTGAAGGTGAGTAAGATTCCTGTATACAACATATCATTACGGTAAAAGGACGTAGCCTAATACGCACTTATCTGGCAAGTGCCACAAAAAATGCCGCAATCAGTTCAAGAGCGACGAGCAAGCTCAGAGGAAAAAAGAGATGAATAGATTTTGCTCTTTCAAAAGAAATGTTTACCTTTGCACCCGATGGTGAGTCATAAAACGGCTGGTGGCACATCATCGGGTGTTCATTGAAAGCAATACATAGCAGAATGTGGAATTGAGTACGGTTGCCAAATCGTAACCCCATTTTCTTTCAATTCCCCAAACTGCCTTTATACAAAGAAAAGCTGAGAATTCTTGCAAAGTTACGAAAAAAGGTGTGAAACGCAAAAGAAATACCAATCTTTTCCTTATTGCATTAAAAAAGTGGCTGATCATCACGATCAACCACCTCTAACTAAACTAAACAAATACTCTTATGAATTTTATGCCTGTGATTATAATTCGGGCGTGATGGCTGCAAGCCAAGCGTCGATGCGCCCATCAGTCTTGTCGTCCTCGTTGATATCATCAAGAGGCAGACCGATGAACTTACCATCGATGACTGCTTCGGAATCGTCGAAGGTATAATCGTCAGTCTCCACGCTGCCGATGAATTTGGCGCCGCTGGCTTTGATGCCATTGTAAAGCTCTCCGATGCCACCTACAAAGGTGTCGCTATAGGATGAGCTGTCGCCACAGCCGAAGAGGGCGATGGTCTTACCACTGAGGTCGGCACCCTGAAGCGTCTTCAGTCCGTCGTACCAGTCGTCCTGCAATTCGCCAGCCCCCCAGGTAGAGGTGCCAAGAATCAGGTTCTGGTTGGCAGCAACGGCATCAGCAGTCAGGTCTTGCACGTTTACAGCCTCGCAGCCCAGTTTTGAGGCAATCTTCTCTGCGATGGCCTCGCAGGTTCCTGTGGAGGAACCATAAATTACAATTGTTTTGTTCATTTCTTATTTATACTTATGTGGTTAATTTGTGGTTAATTCTTGTTGATGCATTTTTTCTCGCACTTTCCGTCGCAGTTGCCTTTGCATCCGTTCTTGCGTTTGCAATAGCGTTCGCATTGGGCGCAGAGATCGTAGCCGAGCATGGTTCCGAGAATGAAGTCCTCTTCAGGTGTTAACTGGTTGAGAGGGCGCGTGACGATGAGTCGGATCGCATCCAGACATTCGCGGCGTCCGAAATAGACATTCAGATTCTGCTGTCCGGCAGGTTGCAAGACGTAGGGGATACCTTGACTCTCAAGTCTATCCACAGCCAGTTGACCATATTTCTTCTTACAGGTGAAGAGCACCATCTGGCGTACACCTTTATTAAATTCGTAGATGTGGTTCATCAGTACCTTCATCTCTGTGGGGATTGTCGTTGTGATCTTTGTCATCGTGAATTCAATTTTTCGACTGCAAAGGTACGGCGGAAAAATGAGTTGCACAATACCTAAAAAATAGTAATCTTTGTTTGTCCATGAGTAAAAATTCATTCGTTTTTGGTATTGTGGGGCTCGCTGAATTAACCTAATTTTGCACTCGATTTCAAAGATTGATTAGTTTGTTATGAAAATGAAAAAGTTATTAAGTCTGCTTGCTATGAGCATGTTGGCTGGTGCTGCACAAGCAGCTGAACCTGACACACTTGGCTACAACAAGTTTCGTTTTGGAGGTTATGGAGAGATAGTCGCAAATTTCAAGGATTATGGTATTAATCGTTTCTATGGACACAAGGAGGGTAATGCCAAACAAAGTCACAACACGATTTCGATCCCGCGTTTCGTGCTGGCATTCGACTATAAGTTTACACCGAAATGGATTCTTGGTGCGGAGATAGAGTTTGAATATGGAGGTACGGGTACCTCTTATGAATTAGAGAACACAGAGAATGGCGAATACGAGACTGAGGTAGAGAAGGGTGGTGAAGTGGCTTTGGAGCAGTTTCACATCACTCGCATGATTATACCTGAATTCAATGTTCGTGCAGGTCATCTGATTGTGCCAGTAGGACTTACAAACGCTCATCACGAGCCTATCAACTTCTTTGGCTCTTCTCGTCCAGAGGGTGAAATGACCATCATCCCATGTACCTGGCATGAAACAGGTATCGAGTTTCTTGGCAAATTCGGCAAGGGCTATGGTACATTCGACTATGAAGCTATGATTGTAACAGGTCTGAATGCCAATGGCTTTGATCGTAACAACTGGGTCAGGAAAGGCAAGCAGGGCTTGTTTGAAGGTGACAACTTCACCAGTCCGGCCTATGTGGCTCGCCTGAACTACACAGGTGTCCCTGGTCTGAGAGTGGGTGGTTCGATCTACTATTGTCCCAACACTGGCGCAAATTCCGATAAACTCGTTACTTATGATGAGATAGGAAGAATACCTGTAACCATCTATTCGCTCGATGCACAATATTCTGACAGGTATGTGACAGCCCGCGTCAATTATCTGAGTGGTAATATTGCCCATGCGGATCAGTTGGGTGCTAAAAACGGTAAACTCTCTAATAAATCAGGATATAGTCGTCTGACGCCTATTGCCAAGCGTGCTGTATCTTATAACGCGGAAGTCGGCGTGAATCTGAGAAGTGTATTCGGAGGCGACAAGCGTTTTCCTGTCATCTATCCCTTTGCCCAGTATGAATACTACAACTCTCAGGAGAAGGGTGAGGGCATGGATGTGATGGATGCCCGTTGCCAGGTAAGTAAATGGAACTTCGGCTTGAACTGGAGAGCATTGCCCAACCTGGTGGTAAAAGCTGACTATACCACGCGTCAGATAGGTACCAGCAAAGTGTTTGGTAAGGGTGCTTACAACAGTGAGAATGAGTTTGGTATCGGCATCGCCTATATAGGCTGGTTCTTCAAGAAGTAAATTCACATTATTAATTAATATAAACGTAAGAGAAATGAAAAAGAGTATTTTTGCAATGGGTCTCGCTATGATGGAACTCCTTTCTATGACATCTTGTAGCAGTAGTGACAGCAAGAATGGGGATACGCCTCAGCCTACTCCTCAACCTGAACAGGAGGTCACTATCCAAGATTCTGAGTATGATGCCATTATCAATCAGTATGTTGACAATGTGGTGCTTCCCACATACAGTGATCTGAAGACAAAGAACAGCGCACTCTATCAGGCTGTTGTTGACTTTGGTGATAATCCTTCCAATGCCAACTTCAAGGCTATCTGTGACGCTTGGCTGACTGCCCGTGAGCCATGGGAGTCAAGTGAGGCTTTCCTCTTTGGACCTGTTGCTGACTTAGGTCTTGATCCTAACATGGACTCATGGCCTCTGGATCAGGAAGCCATCGTGAAGATGCTGGAGTCACAGCAGTGGAACGAGATGGAGTGGACTGGTGATTATGATGAGGATGACGACGCTATCGCTGCCGCTCAGAATGTTCGTGGTTTCCACACCCTCGAGTTCCTCGCTTTCCGTGATGGACAGGCACGTACGCTGACTGATCAGGCAGTGGATGGTGAGGCCGCTAATGCCGTCTATAATGCCAGCAACGCTAATGCGTGGGCTCAGTATATGAGAAATACTGCCCAGCTGTTGGTTGACGATGTGACCACACTTGTTGATGCATGGAATAACGGCTATGCTGATAAATTTAAGAAGCATGATGGTGGTGACTTCACCAGTGGTCTGAGCTGTATTGAACAGCTGATTGATGGATGTATCGACATTGCTGGTGAGGTGGGACAGGCCAAGATTGGTGATCCTTACGACCTTTATCAATCTGGTAAGACCAATGAGGCACTCTATGCCGTAGAGTCATGGTACAGCTGGCACTCTCGTGATGACTACACCAATAATATCTACTCAATCCGCAATGCCTACTATGGCTCACGCGATGGTAAGATAAATGCCAACTCACTGTCGAAGCTGGTTGCTAAGTATGACGCACAGCTTGATGCCGATGTGAAGGAAGCCATTGAGGAAGCAGCTGATGCTATTCAGGCTATTCCACAGCCCTTCCGTAACAACATCAATTCAAAGGAGGCAAAGGCTGCTATGGATGCATGTGCAGAGCTGAGTGATATCCTGGAAAATGAGCTGAAACCTTTCTTAATTAACCATACCAAGTAATTGGTATCAATAAACCAAACCGCAAGGCGGAGACAGAATCTTATTTCTGTCTTCGCTATTGTGGTCTAAATTTGGGTAATAGAAGATTTTGTAACATTTATGAACAAATACTTGAGTGTTTTTTTACTTGGGACAAGTCTCTTTTCTATTTCTGCTTGTAGCGAAAGTGACCAGTTGGATGTAGAGGATGTCAACATCCCCAGAGGCTATGCCTTATCTGCTGGAACATCAACGGGATTCTATAACTCTTCTGTAGCCTACGATCAGGCTGCGGCTTGGCTGTCAGGTACTTATGCTTCACGTTTCAATGTTGGAGACCGCCTTTATGACAATGTGAAGACTTCCAACGAGAATGGGCATGGGGGTGGTCTCGGCCCTGTATATGCCGGCTATAGCTGTGGCAGTTGTCATAGAAATGCAGGGCGTACAGAGCCAACCTATTGGACCAGTTTTAAGCAAGGAGGTGATGATGGCTCTGGTCCCTATGGATTTACTGCCTCACTTATTTATGTGACACGTAAGAACGGCACTTTCTTCCCAAACTATGGTCGCGTGATACATGATCAGGCCATCTATGGTGTTCATCCAGAAGGAAAATTGAAGGTAAAGATCGACTCGATGACCTTCTCTTTCCCTGATGGAGAGAAATATACCCTTTGTGTGCCTAAATGGTCGATAACAGAGTGGTATGCCGACTCCATCAGTCCGGATGATCTTTTCTGTACTGTTCGTGTACCACTGCGACACGTGGGAATGGGACAGATGATGGCACTCGATCCTGATGAGATTGAAGCATTAGCCCGAAAGAGCAACTACCCGGAGTGGGGGATCAGTGGGCACTGTAATTACATCAATGAAAGAGGAAAACTGCAACTTGGACTTTCTGGTAACAAAGCTCAGCATGCAGATCTGACTGTAGAACTTGGTTTCTCCAGCGATATGGGTATGACCAGCAGCCGTTATCCGGAAGAAATATGTGAGGGACAGATACAGATGGAGGAAGGCTCTATGATGGGACTTGCATATGATATGCTCGACGTGAGTTCTGAGGATATGGAGGATGTTGACCTCTATATGCAAGGGTTGGCTGTACCAGCAAGAAGAAATGTGAATAATGCCGATGTGCAGGCTGGCGAACAGTTGTTCTATCAGGCAGGTTGTCATCTGTGTCATGTGACAACGCTCCATACCAAGCCCCGTGGTTCTACACTGTTGATGGGTACAAACCTGCCTTGGCTTGGCAGACAGACCATTCACCCTTATTCGGATTATCTGCTCCACGATATGGGGTCGGAGATTATGGGGGTAGGTCTGAATGACAATTTCGTGAGTGGACTTGCACGAGGCAATGAGTGGCGAACCACCCCGCTTTGGGGTATAGGCTTGCAGAAAAAGGTAAATGGACATACCTATTTCCTGCATGACGGACGTGCTCGTAACTTTGTAGAGGCCATCATGTGGCATGGTGGAGAAGGTGAAGCCTCCAAGAATAAATTCAAGAATATGAGTAAGAAGGAGCGTGACCAACTCATACAGTTCCTCTGGAGTTTATAACCTAAAATAAAAATCAAAAGAAATACTGGAAAAGAAATGAAATACAACAAACTATTCGCTATCGTTATGGCAACTTCGCTCTCAGCAACAGTCTTTGCAGAGTCCGAAAAAGATGAGAATGAGATAATGTCTGCAGACAGCATTAACGTTGTTCAGGCATCTCAGTTGAATATGGATAATGGTGTGATTCCAATTGCAGACGACCGAGGGTTTACCCTCCAGTCGAATGATGGTAACTTTGTGTTCAAACCTTACCTCTATCTGCAGAGTACCCTCAGCTATCGTTATTATGACGATGAAGGACTCGATAAGGCTTACAATCAGGATAATGTGGCCAACTCGGGCTTTGCAATGAACTATGCCATCATAGGTTTTACAGGTAAGGCTTTCGGAAAGATTGACTATAACGTGAGTGTCAATGCAGCTGCTTCGGGTGGTAATATTCTCCAGCAGGCATGGATCGACTATGCCGCAATGCCGGAGTTGCGTTTCCGCGTAGGTAAGTTCAAGACACCATTTACACATGCCTATCTGACCACACTTGGTGAGACGCTCTTCCCAACTTTGCCTACATCACTCACAGCTCAAGCTATCCTGCCTTATTCTCTGAATGCTGTTACCCCTGGTATCGGTACTGGTTTCGACCTTGGCGTAGAGATGCATGGACTGATTTGGGGCAAGTTTGGTTATGAGGTGGGCCTTTGGAATGGTACTGGTTCTGCCCAGAATGGTGCCACAAAGGGTATCAGTGATGACAATCATCTGCCATCTCTGCTCTATGCCGGTCGTGTGACCTTCCAGCCTAAAGGTGCCATGCCAATGACGCAAGGTAATCCTAAGCTGCTGCATGAGGACAAGATGCTCTTCGGACTGAGTGCTAACTATAACAATGAGGCTGAGAGTGAATCGACGAATGATTTCCGTGCAGGCTTTGAGTTTGCTATGCTGAAGAATCGCTGGTATGTGGGTGCAGAAGCCTATTATATGCACATAGGCTTTACCAAACGTGAGAAAATTGATGACAGTTATAACTATTGGGGAGGCTATGCCCAGGTGGGTTACTTCGTACATCGTCAGGTGCAGCTGGGATTGCGTTATGACTTCTACGATCGTAACGGAACAGGCAAGGATGGTATCCTGAATATGCCTGCTGCCAGTGTGAACTACTTCATCCCGAAGACTAATATCAAACTCTCTGCTATGTACCAGTATATCGGACGTACTGGTCATGCCACACAGCTCGATCGTGATCTTGATGATCTTGGTATCTGTACCCACATGGCACAGCTTATGTTGCAGTACGCTTTTTAACAAAAGAGGTCTTTTCAATGAGTAAAAATATCATTATTACGCTATTGGGTGTGCTAGCACTTGGATTGACAGCCTGTGATGATGGACGTATCTATCCTGACACAGATACATCAAGTGAAGGTAAAACCGTTGTGCTTGAAGGGACGCTTGAAGGTCTGGAAAACTGGGCAGGTAACTATAGGGTCTCTATTGCAGGATTTGAAGAGGCAGATGATGAATACGCCCAGGTGTCAAAAGTTATTACGGCAAGCGATGTGAAAGACGGAAAAGTCTCTGTAGAGCTTTCTGGCATCAAAAGTGAGGTAAAGCTGGTGCGTCTTTGCGTACTTGATCGTCTGAGAAGACATATTGTCACCTTTAAAGAGACTGATATATCAGATGCAAAAGAAACTGTGAAGATGGAGGTGGGAACTGTCGATATCAGTATGTTCAATGCCATCCAGCAGAACTTCTTCAACACAACCTGTGCCAACTGTCATGGCGCATCGAATCGTGCTGCAGCAGGACTTTATCTGACAGAGGGGAAGAGTTATGATGCACTGGTGGATGTCGATTCCAGGAAACTGGAAGACAAGAAACTGGTAGAGACAAATAATGCTGCCAACAGTGTTCTTCACATGGTGCTTAATGAGCTGACTGTGCCTGGCATTTCTATGGCTCATCATGATCTGGTATCGGAGAAGAACGAAGAGACTATCCTACCTCTTATTGACAATTGGATCAATAACGGGGCTAAAGAGAATTAGAATTGAGAAAGAAATGAACAAAAGATTAGAATTTAAGAACGCATTTTCGGATATCTTCATGTTTGACAATGGAACTGAGGTGAAAGAGTTTCAGGTGATGATTCATGCCAATTCCTCACGTCTCTCCTTTAATCAACAATTGGAGGCTATTATCGGCGCATATAATCAGCTGCTCAGTGATGAACTGCAAGGAGCTAGCGCTGTATTTAAGCGCTATTTTCTCAGTGATGCCGCTAACCAGGCTGATGATGTCATCGTGAATGATGTGACTGATTGTGCCAAGAGTATCATCGAGCAGCCGCCATTGGATGGTACAAAGATTGCCCTCTGGGTCTATCTCATGACGAATGTACAGACTGGTGTCGGCAAGAGTGGGCTCTACGAAGTGCGGCATGGTGTTTTCCGTCATCTCTGGAATGGTTCTGCTCATAATATGGCGGCTAACTCTGAGTATCAGACACGTCTGCTCTTCAATGAGTATAACATGCAGTTGCTTGAAGAAGACTGCACTCTTGAAGCCAATTGTATCCGCACCTGGTTCTTTGTTAACGATGTAGATTTGAACTATGGTGGTGTGGTACGTGCTCGCAACCAGTTCTTCTTTACACAAGGTCTGACAGTGAATACCCACTTTATTGCATCTACAGGCATCGGATATGCGCCCACCCATCTCAACAGAACCAGTGACTATGGCGTCTCTTTTGAGCGAGGCACATACGTTGACTATGCTGATCGCCGTCATGTGTTCATCTCGGGCACAGCCTCTATCAACAACAAAGGTGAGGTGATGTATCCTAAAGATATTGTGAAACAGACCCAGCGTATGTGGGAGAATGTTGAGGCTCTGTTGAAAGAGGCTGACTGTACCTTCGAAGAGGTAAGTGAAATGGTAGTCTATCTGCGTGATATTGCCGACTATGGAATTGTGAAATCGTTATATGAGGAACGTTTCCACGGAAAACCATATGTCATTGTTCATGCTCCTGTCTGTCGTCCAGGTTGGCTTATAGAGATGGAGTGTATGGCAATCAAAAAGATTTCGAATCCTGAGCATGCAGCATTTTAAATATATTCTA
Source organism: uncultured Prevotellaceae bacterium (assembly GCA_902800595.1). Classification (GTDB taxonomy): domain Bacteria; phylum Bacteroidota; class Bacteroidia; order Bacteroidales; family Bacteroidaceae; genus Prevotella. The sequence continues at coordinate 8,839 of CADCFA010000022.1, forward strand.
TTGTGGCTGTTGTTAATGTCAACAGCCACAATTTCTGCTCGAAGTATCCCTACGATTAATGCAGAAAAAGCCCATGAGGCAGCTCGTCAACAAGTTGTCTGGCGTAATAGGGTATGTCCTTTGGCTACACTTGCCAATGATTTTTTGGAATCGATTTATGGTAAGACCTCTTATAAAGGACTTTCTTCTGTTCAAGTCCTCTATGGGTGGCATCTGCGTCCTGATGTGTGGAAAGACGAACCAATGATATTGGTTCCTGATCTCAATCTCCGCAAGCAACTTGGTATCGAAGGGGAATATGCAAAATTCTCGGAACTCTTTGACGACACACTTGGCTATCGGCTCAACTCCCTTGGGGCTGATCTGCCAGAAAAAATGCGTCAGATGGTGAGGGAATCTGCTCCAGTAATTGAGTTAGACGAGAAAGTGGGGATGATTATCTTACTTACTCAAGGTAAATTAATTACACCTCGTCCAGAGAAGATGGAACCTCTCTGCCCTTGGCGTGTTGAGGCTGAGATACTCTACAATGATGTTCCTTTTTATATGATTCTTCTATCTGTTGGATTATTCGTTTTAATAATCCTAATCTATAGATTCATCAGAAAGCGGGGAGTGATGGGGCGGAGATCGCTTTGATAGCCGTACATTCCATCTCAACAAGCCAAGTTGGGCGACAGACAGGAGCTTGCACGATGACATAGGGCTTTTCTGGGAATCGCTCTTTAAATAGCTTACATACCAAGTCATAGTCAGCCATATCACGCAGATAGACTACCATCTCACTGACATCATCGAAACTACAATCAGCCTCTTTCAACAGTGCTTCCACATTCTCCCACATACGCTGAGTTTGTTTCACAACATCTTTCGGGTACATCACTTCACCTTTATTGTTGATAGATGCTGTTCCTGAGATGAACACATGACGACGATCAGCATAGTCAACATATGTGCCACGTTCGAAAGAGACGCCATAGTCACTGGTTCTGTTGAGATGGGTGGGCGCATAGAGATAATGGATCTGCTCTTTATGGATGCCTGCTATGGCATAGTTGTCCATCTGAGACAGTACGTTCGGATCCTGCTGGCGACCTCCGATGCCTGTAGATGCAATAAAGTGTCGTTAACAAACAACCAAGTACGGATACAATTGGCTTCAAGAGTGCAGTCTTCCTCAAGTAACTGCATGTTATACTCATTGAAGAGCAGACGTGTCTGATACTCAGAGTTAGCCGCCATATTATGAGCAGAACCATTCCAGAGATGACGGAAAGCACCATGCCGCACTTCGTAGAGCCCACTCTTTCCGATGCCTGTCTGTACATTCGTCATGAGATAGACCCAGAGGGCAATCTTTGTCCCATCCAGTGGCGGCTGCTCGATGATACTCTTGGCACAATCAGTCACATCATTCACGATGACATCATCAGCCTGATTAGCGGCATCACTGAGAAAATAGCGCTTGAATACAGCTTGTGTGTCAGGTAAGGTCTCCAACAGTTTGTTGTAAGCTGTCATGATGGCTTCCAACTGTTGCGTATAGGAGAGCTTTTGCTGACTGATGTGTATTATAGCTTGATACTCCCTGACTTCGGTACCGTTATCGAAACAGGAAATATCTGCACATGCATTCCCAAAAGTAAAATGTGAAAGAGTATTGGACATATGTCTAAATCTTATTGATATCTACATAACCATGCATGACAGCATAGATTGTGAGAGCACTGACACTTTTCATTCCGAGTTTGTCCATGATATTCTTCCGATGAGTGATAACTGTTGCCACACCAATATTCAGCTTGTCGGCTATCTCTTTATTAATATACCCCTGAACGATTAGTGACATGACCTCGATTTCTCTATCTGAGAGAATCTTCTTTTTGAGAATGTTCGGTATTGGTGGCATATGTTCACCATGTCCATGAGCATGTTGCTGTAACATGAGAATAGAGCGTACGAGTTCTTCCTCTGTGACATTGATACAAAGACAATTAAATTCTGACAATTGTGACATCGTATCACGCGATAGTGTCAGGACAATAGTCTTTTGTCTGCGTTCCTGAAAGAAAGCTTTATTCTCGAGCACGATATTCATGGCTGTGAAATAATGGAAATACTCATCGGGCTTGCTGGCTGAAAGCTCCAAGAAGGAACCATAAGTGTCAACAGTCATGATGGGTACGACATTTTGCAATATCTGCTTTAACCCCAACGCCGAAAGGGTGTTGGGGTCGATGATTGCTATTTTGGGCCTTCCTTTCCCGAAATTATGCATTTCTGATTTCAAACAGGTTGAAGAAACCTGTCATCATGAATACCTTGCGTATCTCGTCATTGATATTCTCAATGATAACCTTCCCCCCCTTCACAGAGGCTTCTTTACGGATGGTCAAGAAAAGACGAAGACCAGAGCTACTGATGTACTCAAGATTTGAACAATCGAAAATGATTTCTTTGTCTGCATTCTCAAGCAGAGGGCCGATTTCTTGTTGAGCCTTAACAGCTGCAGGTGTGTCAAGTCGACCGTTCAAGATGGCTGTCATGCCGCCATCATGCTCTTTAATTTCAATAATCATAATTATTTGATAGTTTTACTTAATGATAATATGTTCTTGTGATCTTTATATTCATATTTTACGGAATCCATAATCTCACGTACCAAATGGATGCCTAATCCTCCGATAGGACGCTCTTCAGCTGATAGAGTTGTATCGACAGCTTCCTTCTTTGTCGGGTCGAATGGAATACCGCTATCACTAATGATAAATTCCAATTGCGTCTCGTTAGCAATGGCTTCAATAGTAACATCACCTTGTACGTCAGGTGGGTAGGCGTACTCCATTACATTAACGACGGCCTCTTCCAAGGCGAGATTTAGACTCATTAATACTGACATTTCCAAACACAACTCATCACCGATACCCTCAATAAATTCACTTAATTGAGGGATGGTTGAAATGTCGTTTGGAAGTGTCAGAAGACGTTTCAAACATTTCTCTTCTTTGAATTCCGAATCTATTCTCTCATTCATCTCCATTCTATTTTGTGGGCAAAGTTAATAAAAAACCCCCGCTTTTACAAGAAAAGTGGGGATTTTTTAATAAAAGTTTTAAAACTTACTATGAAAGGAAGCCCAAAAGTGCTCCTGCCGCTACAGCAGAACCAATTACACCAGCAACATTTGGACCCATAGCGTGCATAAGAAGGAAGTTGTGTCGATCATATTCGAGACCGAGGTTATTGCTGATTCGGGCAGCCATTGGCACAGCTGAAACGCCAGCATTACCAATCAACGGATTCAGTTTCTTACCTTCTGGAAGGAAGAGATTCATTATCTTTACGAAACAAACACCTGAAGCGGTTGCAATCATAAAGGCCATTGCACCTAAGGCAAAGATCTTAATCGTATTGAAAGTGAGAAACTCTGACGCCTGGGTAGAACAGCCTACAGTAAGACCTAACAACATCACCACAATATCATTAAGTGCAGAACCTGCAGTCTTTGCAAGTCGAGTGGTCTTTCCGCTTTCCTTCAGTAGATTACCGAAGAAGAGCATACCCAATAGGGGAAGGCCGGAAGGTACGATGAACGTCGTGAGCAACAATCCGATAATTGGGAAGAGAATACGCTCTGTCTGAGATACCTCACGACCAGGCTTCATTTTGATGATACGTTCTTTCTTCGTGGTAAGCAGACGCATAATGAACGGCTGAATCACTGGTACGAGAGCCATGTATGAATAAGCACAGACGGCGATAGCTCCCATCAAGTTGGGTGAAAGCTTTGAACTTAAGAAAATAGCTGTGGGACCATCAGCACCGCCGATGATGGCGATACCTGCTGCTTGAGAAGGCTCAAAGCCCATGGCTAAGGCCACCATATATGCGCCAAATATACCAAACTGGGCAGAAGCACCAATCAGCATCAACTTGGGGTTAGCAAGCAGAGCTGTGAAGTCGGTCATTGCGCCAATACCAAGGAAAATAAGTGGCGGATACCAGCCTTGACGAACACCTTGATAGAAGATGTTAAGTACCGAGTTGTCCTCATAAAGGCCAATCTCCAATCCTGCATCTGCACGGAAAGGAATGTTTCCAAGGATGATGCCTAGTCCGATGGGGACGAGCAACAAAGGCTCAAAATCTTTTTTGATGGCAAGCCAGATAAAGAAGGCTCCCACTGCGATCATGATAAGATTACCTACTGTAGCATTGGCAAATGCTGTATAGGTAAGAAATTCATGAAAGTTCTGTATGATAAATTGTCCGAGATCCATAACTGCTTATCCAATTGTGAGGAGAACGGCACCCTCCATGACAGTTTCACCTTGCTTAACGGTGATGGATGTCACAGTTCCGTCATACTCAGATTCAATATTGTTCTGCATTTTCATAGCCTCGAGCACGAGTACTACGTCACCTTGCTTCACAGTGTCACCCACATTAACCTTCAACTCAATGACTGTGCCAGGAAGCGGTGATTTAATAGGAGACCCGGCACCTGCTGCTACTGGTGCTGCGGGAGCTGCGGGAGCTGGAGCAACGGGTGCTGCAGGACGAGCAACTGGCTTGGGTGCCTCAACGCGTACCTTCTTCAATGTGCTCGTGGGATTAATGGGCTGTTTCAGCTCTACGTCAAAACGGACACCGTTGACAACGACTTTTGCTACGTTGCCCTCTACTTCTTCGATCTCTACGTCGTAATCGACGCCTTGTACTTTATACTGATATTTATTCATTGCTTAATGGATTTCTGGGGTTGTGGGAATGTTAGGTGCGTGATGTGATGTTGGAATGACAGGTTTTGAGAAGTGGGTCATCTGACTAGACTCATCAGCCCATCCTGTCTGGCGTGATTTAATGGTGATGATACCGCTCTCAACGTCGTGTACATCGTCTTGATATTGTTTCAGTGCCATCGAGATGACAGCAATATAGACCTCCTTGTCAATACCTTTTTTCTGGAAGCCATCCTGTAGGATGTTTCCTGTGGCATGGGCAATGTCGTGGGTCACCTCCACAGTCTTGGCAATCGGCTTGATAGGCTGGGTGTAAACCACCTTCTTGGCAGTGTCCATATGCCGCATGATAAGGCCGAAGATCCAGAAGAAGACAAAGAGAACAGCCAGACAGAAGAACACGATGCCCATAGCCAACAGGGTGATGCCGACACCATAGGGGTCTTCTCGCTTCAGTTTAGCATCTTTCGTTTCGTCTGTCTTGATAAAGTTCTCAATGCCAGGAGTAACATTTTCTGCCGATTTTACACTCCATTCATTGCCATGACGAGCATAACTTTGATTGGCAGCAAGAGCAGGTACTGTAACAGAGTCTATCAGTTCAACGGCATTACCATTATAGAAGCCAATCCATACAGGTTCTGACATGGGAATGGGTAGAGAGAGATGTAACTTGCCCTGTGCAGGGTTTGAGTTACCAAAGAACACAAGATGCTGCCGTCCGCCAATTTGTGTACGAGGATCTCCATTTGGAATAACACTCATACGCTTGATGCGCTCGGGAACACTCATTTGAGGGTCAAGGACAGAACGATCGGTTGTGAAGTACATACCTCGAATGTTGTAGGTGGTAAACGATACGTTCTCCACCTCAATCCAGGCTTCACGATTGTCGAATTCATCCACAATGCTGGCGGTGTTATTGGTTAACACCTCATTCAATCGGATGTTCTTGGCTCCTTGGGCCATTGCCGATGAGGTGTATCCCAATAGCATTCCGCATAGCAGGATTATTGCTTTATTCATTGTTGATATTATTATATAGATATTCTAAATTGACTAACCACAGAAGAACAATACAATAATCTGCGCCGTAAAGATCCTGAGGAACATTGAGAACGGATAGACCGTAGAGTAGCCTATCGCAGGAGCCTCCTTGGAACAGATACTGTTAGCGTAAGCTAGAGCAGGGGGATCGGTATAGGTACCAGCAATCATACCTGCAATAGTAAAGTAGTTGAACTTATAACGTATCCTTGCAATCGGACCAATAATCAGGATTGGAATAATGGTGATGAGGAAACCTGTCAGGACATAGAGCAGTCCATCACCTTCTACTACAGTCTCAAAGAAGTTGGCACCGGCTTTAATGCCCACTGAAGCCAAGAACAATACCAGACCTATCTCTCGGAGCATCATGTTGGCAGATGTCGTTGTATAGGTGACCAGATGAATCTTATAGCCGTAGCGACCAATGAGGATGGCGATAATCAGCGGACCACCAGCCAGACCCAGTTTCACGGGAACAGGCATGCCAGGGATGGCAAGCGGGAATGAGCCGAAGATCAGGCCAATAAAGATACCTACGAAGATTGTGGCTATATTAGGCGCATTCAGACGACGGATAGAGTTGCCCATCTTGTTGGCTACACGGTCAACGGCATCTTCCGGACCCACCACCATGATCTTGTCACCAACTTGCAGTGGCAGTGAGCCTGAAGCGAAGAGGTCCAAACCATGACGGGTCAAACGGGTGACATTCACACCATGTACACTTGAGAAGTGCATCGAAGCCAATGTCTTACCATTAATCTTCGGATTGGTGATCAGGATACGCTTTGATACCAAAGGCTGATCCTGCTGCTCAAAGTCGATGTCGAGCTTCGGACCAATGAACGCCGTGATGGCCTCTTGGTCTGCCTCAGCGCAGACAATCAGCATCTGGTCGCCTACATGGAAGATTGTATCACGGTTGGGGATGCATAACTCTCCCTCATGAACCAGACGGGAGATCACAAAATCACGGTTCAGGAAGTCATGTACCTGTAAGAGCGTCTTGCCTTCAAGATACTTGTTGGTTACTTCCAAGTGCATCTTGTATGGCTTCTTATTGGTTTTTGTACCTTCCATCTCCAAAAGCTGTTTCTCTTCATCTTCCAATTTTACTTTACACGCGTACCTTATTAATATAGTAGCGCCGATAATACCCAGTACACCTAAAGGATAGGCACAGGCATAGGCAGAAGCAATCTGAGGGGCACCGTTGGGGAATACCGTGTTGAGCGCCTCGTTAGCAGCACCAAGACCAGGGGTGTTTGTGACAGCACCATAGAGCGTACCAACCATCATAGGAAGACTGGCAACGTTGGAGGTGTCGAAGAAGATGTAATAGCAGGCGAACATTACGAGGATGTTTAAGACAATGGCACTAGCAGCCAGACCATTGAGCTTGATACCTGCAGTTCCAAAACTCTCAAAGAAACCAGGTCCCACCTGCATACCGATCATGAATACAAAGAGAATCAGACCGAAATCCTGAACAAACGTTAGAATGGGGGTGGGAGCAGTGAATCCAATGTGTCCTGCCAGAATACCTGCGAAAAGCACAAAGGTTACGCCCAGTGAGATTCCAAACACCTTAATCTTTCCCAAATAGACACCTATCGCAATGACAATGGCATACAATAGTGCGATATGCGCTACAGAGTCTGTCGTTGTAAATAGGTCTTTCAACCAATGAAATGATTCCATATTTTCTCACTAACTTTTTTAAATCACAAATTTTCTTGCCAATTTGGGTGCAAAGTTACTAAAAATTGCTCAGAATAAGCTATTTTGTGCACTTAATTTTGGATAAATACTGATTTTTCATTTCTTTCACAATTCAAACGGCTATTTTGCCTAAAAAGTTTGTACCTTTGTAGCCCATATGTGTAACTTAAGACAAACGTATATAATAATTTAGCACTGTAACTATGGCAAACAAAGAGAAACTCTTTACCGAGTTTACTGCGCCGACCACTCAGGAGTGGCTCGACAAGATTGAAGTCGATCTGAAAGGTGCCGACTTCCAAAAACGCTTGGTGTGGAGAACAAATGAAGGTTTTAATGTACAGCCCTTCTATCGCCGTGAAGACCTGGCGAATCTGAAAACTCCTAATGCTCTTCCTGGAGAGTTCCCATTCGTAAGGGGCAATAAGAAGGACTCAAATGTATGGTATGTTCGTCAGAACATCGTAGTGGATGATGTAAAGACAGCCAACGCAAAGGCTCTTGACATCTTGAACAAGGGAATAGATTCCTTAGGCTTCAGACTTTCTGGGAAGATGGTATCAAAGGAGAATGTTGCGGCTCTTCTTGAAGGTATCCTTTGTGATATTGTAGAAGTGAACTTTGCCACTTGTCCCCGTCATTCTTTAGAACTAGCAGAGATCCTTGTATCTTACTTTGCTGAGAAGGGGTACGATAAGGAAAAGGTTGTTGGCTCTATTGAGTGGGATCCTATGGCGAAAATGGTGATGAAGGGTAAGGATGTGACACCGGTCCTCGAAGTTGCTCCAAAACTCGTTGAGGCGCTGAAGGAATATCCCAACTTCCGTTGTGTTGCTGTCAATTCAGATTCACTCAATAATGCAGGTGCCTATATTGTTCAGGAGTTAGGCTATGCTTTGGCTTGGGGTAACGAGTATCTGCAGCAGATGGTTGATGCTGGTGTAGATGCTGATACTGCAGCTAAGAGCATAAAGTTCAATATGGGTGTCAGTGAGAATTACTTTATGGAAATCGCTAAGTTCCGTGCTGCACGCCTGTTGTGGGCCCAGATTGTGAAGCAGTATGAGCCAAAGTGCGATTGCGCATGCAAGATGATTATCAACGCTACCACCTCTACTTATAATCAGACGCTCTTCGACAGCTATGTGAACCTGCTCCGTTCTCAGACTGAGGCTATGAGTGCTGCTTTGGGTAGTGTTCACTCAATGGTGGTGACACCGTTTGATGCCCCGTATGAGGAGGCTACTGATTTCTCCGAGCGTATCGCCCGCAACCAGCAGTTGCTGATTAAGGAGGAGAGCCATTTCGATCGTATTGTCGATCCGTCTGCTGGCTCTTATTATATTGAGCATTTAACTGATGCCCTGGCTCAGGAGGCTTGGAAGATATTCTTAAAAGTAGAAGAGGAGGGGGGATTCCTTGCAGCTGTTAAGGCTGGAACAATCCAGGACGATATCAATGCTACCAATGTAAAGCGTCATGGCGATGCTGCCAAGCGCAAGGAGTTCTTGCTGGGTACCAATCAGTTCCCCAACTTCACTGAGAAGAGTGAGGGCAAGAAGGCTAAGGCTTGTGGCTGCTGCTGTGGTCATGCCGAGGAAGAGGAGCATCCCTTCAAGGCCATCTCGTCAACCCGCCTCGCTGCTGACTTCGAGGACCTGCGCATCCATACCGAGGAGACTAAGGTTCCTACAGCTTTCATGCTTACTATCGGTAATCTGGCTATGCGCCAGGCTCGTGCACAGTTCTCATGCAACTTCCTGGCTTGTGCTGGCTATAAGGTGATTGATAATCTGGGCTTCAAGACTGTCGAGGAGGGTGTTGATGCTGCGCTTGAGGCTAAGGCCGACATCGTGGTTATCTGCTCTTCTGATGATGAGTATGCCGAGTATGCTATTCCAGCCTTCAAGTATCTGAATGGTCGTGCTATGTTTGTTGTAGCTGGTGCGCCTGCTTGTATGGAGGATCTCAAGGCCGCTGGCATCGAGAACTACATCCATGTGAAGTGCAATGTGCTTGAAACTTTGAAAGAATATAATCAGAAACTTGGTATTTAAAGAATAGGAGACTTGAATTATGCGTAAACAATTTAAAGATATTGATATCTATGCAGGCATCAAGGCTCAAGATGGTGCCAAGTGGATTAAAGATAATGGTATTGTAGAGAATTGGAAGACCCCCGAGCACATCGAGGTACGCCCTGTCTATACGAAAGAAGACCTCGAAGGTATGGAACACCTCGACTTCACAGCAGGTATTCCGCCCTATTTGCGTGGTCCGTATTCAATGATGTATCCGTTCCGCCCGTGGACCATCCGTCAGTATGCCGGATTCTCTACTGCTGAGGAGTCAAATGCTTTCTATCGCCGTAACCTGGCATCTGGTCAGAAGGGTCTTTCGGTGGCCTTCGACCTGCCTACACACCGTGGTTACGACCCCGATAACGCTCGCGTGGTTGGCGATGTGGGTAAGGCTGGCGTATCTATCTGTAACGAGGAGAACATGAAGGTGCTTTTCTCTGGTATCCCCTTGAACAAAATGTCTGTATCTATGACTATGAATGGTGCCGTACTGCCTATCCTGGCATTCTACATCGTGGCAGGTCTGGAGCAGGGTGCCCAGCTCGAGGAGATGGCAGGAACCATCCAGAACGATATCCTGAAGGAGTTCATGGTTCGTAACACCTATATCTATCCACCTGCATTCTCCATGAAGATTATCGCTGATATCTTCGAATACACCTCACAGAAGATGCCTAAGTTCAATAGCATCTCTATCTCAGGTTATCACATGCAAGAGGCTGGTGCTACAGCTGATATTGAGTTGGCTTATACGCTGGCTGATGGTATGGACTATCTGCGTACAGGTGTGAATGCTGGTATTGATGTGGATGCTTTTGCACCTCGTCTGAGCTTCTTCTGGGCCATCGGTATGAATCACTTCATGGAGATTGCCAAGATGCGTGCAGGTCGTCTGTTGTGGGCAAAGATCGTGAAGAGCTTTGGTGCAAAGAATCCTAAGTCATTAGCTCTCCGTACTCACTCTCAGACCTCTGGTTGGAGTCTCACTGAGCAGGATCCATTCAATAACGTAGGTCGTACCTGTATTGAGGCTATGGCTGCTGTGCTGGGTCACACTCAGTCGCTGCACACCAATGCCCTTGATGAGGCTATCGCTCTGCCTACCGACTTCTCAGCTCGTATTGCTCGTAATACCCAGATCTATATTCAGAACGAAACAAAGGTGTGCAAGCAGATTGACCCATGGGCAGGCTCTTACTATGTGGAAACGCTGACTAATGAGTTGGTTCACAAGGCTTGGGAGCATATCCAGGAGATTGAGAAACTAGGTGGTATGGCAAAAGCCATCGAGACAGGTCTGCCTAAGATGCGTATCGAGGAGGCTGCAGCCCGTACTCAGGCTCGTATCGACAGTGGTGTTCAGACTATCGTAGGTACTAATAAGTATCGTTTGGAGCATGAGGATCCTATCGACATCCTTGAGGTGGACAACACCGCTGTGCGCAAGCAGCAGGAGGAGAGTTTGAAGGAGGTTCGCGGAAAGCGTGATGAAGCTGCCTGTCAGGCTGCACTTAAAGCCATCACAGATTGTGTCCGTGAGTTCAACGAGGGCAAGAAGAGTGAGAACAACCTGCTCGACCTCGCTGTCAAGGCTGCTCAGTTGCGTTGTACCCTTGGTGAGATTTCAGATGCCTGCGAGGAGATCGTAGGTCGTTATAAAGCAGTAATCAGAACAATTTCAGGCGTGTATAGTTCAGAATCAAAGAACGATAGCGACTTCGAGTTGGCTTGCAAGCTGACTGATGAGTTCGCAGAGAAGGAAGGTCGTCGTCCTCGTATCTTTGTGGATATGGGACCACTGTTCCAGACACCAGCCGAGGCTGCTCGCGAAGCTGTAGAGAATGATGTGCATGTGGTAGGTGCCTCTTCACTGGCAGCTGGTCACAAGACGCTGATACCTCAACTCATTGAGGAACTTAAGAAACTGGGGCGTGAGGACATCATGGTGATAGTTGGTGGTGTCATTCCTGCTCAGGACTATGACTTCCTCTATAAGGCAGGTGTAGCCGCCATCTTCGGTCCTGGTACCTCTGTGGCTAAGGCCGCTGTTGAGATGATGAAGATTCTGCTTGGTAAGGAATAGAGTAACTGTTTTAATGTCAATGCAAGGCTTACCAGTCTCATTTGTGGCAATCATCCAGGAGGCTACTGGTGAGTCTTGCTTTTTTATTTCATTCTAAAAATGTCATTACAGGAGTTAGAAATTTCAGAACGTATCCATATTATGGAAGCGTATTATGATTTGAACGCTTTGTTGGAAGATCGGATAGACAACCAGTCCATTGCGACGTATTACAAGCGTTCTGATTTCTTTTACAACTTAGTTCATTCACGTGGTGGACATTCCATACACATGGGCCTTTCCGACGATGGCTTTTATAAGAAATTGGATTTTACTCAACAGGCTAAGTTTGTTGCGGAATACATAACTGATTCTTCGAAGAAAGTTCTTGAGATAGGGGCTGGTAAACTTTTTAATACGAAGTTTCTTGCCAAATCTTTCCCAGATAATCAGTTTACAGCAATGGATCTTCCTAATCGGAATTTTCTGAAGAGCCGTGCACCGAAGAATGTTTCATTGTTGGAAGGTGATTTTAATGACCTATCAGTCTTTCCGGAAAATTCCTTTGATATTGTTTTCGGTGTTGAGACGGTCTGCCACGCAAAGAGCAAGAAACATGTGCTTGGTGAAATCCATAGGGTACTTAAGCCTGGCGGAAAGTTGATTCTCTTCGACGGCTATGATGTCAGGCCGCAGGATGAAATGTCTGAAATTGAAAGACGTGCATCCCGTTTGACATGGGCGGCTATGCGTGTTCCGTTCAATGATATTTTTGTCGGTGACATGAGAAGATACTTTGATGAACTTCATTTTAAGGATGTAAGTTTTACCGACTTGTCGGAAAAGATCAGACCAACTTTGAGGAGGCTCGATCGTAAATCTTGCTTTTATTTCACGCATCCTCGCTTTATGAAGTTTATGCGCCGATTCATTTCTGAGGACGTAACAATGAATAGTATTGCCGGTTGGTTGATGCTCCTGACTGTTGATGGGGCTAATATTCACCAGTACTGCCGGATTGTTGGTACAAAATAATAACCCTGCCACATTGGCTGGGCTATTTTATGACTGGAGAACAGGTAGAATGCCGTTATTTGATTGGAGCTCTGCGGCCACATTAAAAAAATGAAGACCAACCAATCGGCTGGTCTTCATTTTTTTTAGTAGTACAGAAAATCTTATTCACCCTTAATAGCTGCAACGCCAGGGAGAACTTTACCTTCAATGGCCTCAAGCAGCGCACCACCACCGGTAGAGATGTAAGATACCTTGTCTGCCAGACCGAACTTGTTGACACAAGCTACTGAGTCACCACCACCAATCAGTGAGAAAGCACCCTCAGCTGTTGCCTCAGCGATAGCCTCACCAATAGCACGGCTACCAGCAGTGAAGTCGTCACACTCAAATACACCAGCAGGACCATTCCACAAGATTGTCTTGGCACCCTTGATGGCCTTGCGGAAGTCGTCCTGAGAAGCTGGACCTGCGTCAACACCCTCGAAACCTGCAGGAACGTTGTTAGCAGGGCAGTTGATAATCTCTGAACCAGGCTTAACAGTCATTGTTCCAAAATCGAGACCGTTTGTAGCTGTGCAGTCACTACCGAGAACGAGTTCTACACCGTTCTTCTTAGCCAGCTCCTCAACACCCAGAGCTACATCGAGTTTGTCGAGCTCTACGATAGAGTTACCAATCTCACCGTTGTGAGCCTTAGCGAAAGTATAGGTCATACCACCACAGAGGATGAGCTTATCAACCTTACCGAGCAGGTTCTCGATGATACCAATCTTTGAAGATACCTTAGATCCACCCATGATGGCAACGAATGGACGCTTGATGTTAGAGAGTACGGCATCAACAGCCTGTACTTCCTTCTCCATCAGCAGACCAAGCATCTTATTGTCTGCATCGAAGTAGTCAGCGATAACAGCGGTAGAGGCGTGCTTGCGGTGAGCTGTACCGAAGGCATCCATCACGTAGCAGTCAGCATAAGACGCCAGAGTCTTGGCAAACTCCTTCTGGCTGGCCTTCATAGCCTTCTTAGCCTCGTCGTATGCAGGATCAGCCTTGTCGATACCTACGGGCTTACCCTCTTCCTCAGGATAGAAACGCAGGTTCTCGAGCAGCAGAGCCTCACCCATCTTCAGAGCCTTGGCAGCATCAGCAGCCTTAGCACAGTCAGGTGCAAAGGCAACGGGAACACCCAGAGCCTTCTCTACAGCCTCACGGATCTGGCCGAGTGACTTCTTCATATCTACCTTACCTTTGGGCTTACCCATGTGGCTCATAATGATAGTTGCACCACCATCAGCCAGAATCTTCTTCAGGGTAGGCAGGGCACCACGGATACGGGTGTCGTCAGTGATCTTACCATTCTCATCGAGGGGTACGTTGAAATCTACACGTACGATTGCCTTCTTACCGGCAAAGTTGAATTCGTTGATTGTCATAATTAAATGAATTTAAATGTTGAATATTCAAAACTAGCCACAAAGGTACGAAAAAACATTGAACATTAGCCATTGGTCATTGAACATTTAATACTTTTTTGCGAACTAATAAAAATAATGTAAAATGGAGTTTGCAAAACAGCTATTAGTCCGTCCCGACGGACTGCCAGCCCGAACGCTTCGGACTGAGAGTCCGAAGCCTACTTACTTAGAGTCCGAAGCCAACGGACTAAAAACTTAATCCCTAGCTATTCTGTAAAATACCAAAGATTATCTGATTTTTCAGCTCGTTTTGAAAAATAAGTTGTAACTTTGCAGCCAAATGGAAAAAGATTCAGTTATTATTCTCAGTGGTGGCGTTGATTCTGTCACACTGTTATACGATGAGCAGGAACGTATTGCCCTTGCTATCTCGTTCGATTACGGTTCGAAGCATAATGCACGTGAGATACCTTTTGCCTGTCAGCATTGTGAGCATTTGGGTATCAAGCATATCACGATCCCTCTGGACTTCATGACGAAGTATTTCAAAAGTTCGTTGTTAGAGGGTGGGGAAGAGATTCCAGAGGGCCATTATGCTGATGAGAATATGAAATCTACCGTGGTGCCTTTCCGTAATGGTATTATGCTCTCCATCGCTGTTGGGATAGCTGAGAGCAATGGCTTGAAATATGTTATGATGGCCAACCATAGTGGTGATCATACTATTTATCCTGATTGTACTCCAGAGTTTGTGAAGGCTTTCGATCAGGCTGCTGCGGCTGGTACTTTCGTGAATGTGCATTTGCGCTCCCCTTACACGAATATCACTAAGAGCGATATTGCCCGTCGAGGCAAGGCGTTTGGTATTGACTATAGTCAGACTTGGTCTTGCTATAAGGGCGGGGAGAAGCATTGCGGCAAGTGCGGCACCTGTGTAGAGCGTCGTGAAGCCTTTGCCGAAGCGGCTATCGAGGATAAAACGGAATACGAGGATTAACCGAATAGGGCACGGAGGGCTTCCTCAACCTTACGGACGGGGTGAAGCCTAATGTGGTATTTCTTTGCATCAAAGCCCTGCATATTGTATTTGGGGACAATCATATCGCTGAATCCGAGCTTTTCGGCTTCGGCGATTCTTTGTTCGATACGGTTTACAGGACGTACCTCTCCAGAAAGCCCAACCTCACCACACATGCACCAGCCTTTTTCTATAGGAGTATCAACATTCGAAGAGAGTACTGCGGCAATGATACTGAGATCCATTGCCAGGTCGGTAACTCGCAGACCACCAGCGATATTGATAAAGACGTCTTTCTGCATGAGCTTGAATCCTACACGCTTCTCCAAGACGGCTAACAACATGTTTAATCGACGCTGATCAAAGCCTGTTGCAGAACGCTGTGGGGTTCCGTAGGCAGCGGAAGAAACTAAAGCTTGTGTCTCTACAAGGAAGGGACGTACCCCCTCAATGGCAGATGAAATGGCAATACCTGATAGTCCGTCGTGATCCTGAGTAAGCAGGAGTTCAGAAGGATTACTCACTTGTCGGAGCCCATTCTGCTGCATCTCATAGATACCCAGTTCGGCTGTGGAGCCAAAACGGTTTTTCATAGAGCGCAGAATGCGGTACATATAGTGCTGGTCACCTTCAAACTGGATAACGGTATCAACTATATGTTCTAAGATCTTCGGACCTGCAAGCGTTCCTTCTTTGGTGATATGTCCGATCAGTATAACGGGTATACCACTTGTCTTGGCAAATCTGAGCAGGGAAGAGGCGCACTCCCTGACTTGAGCTATAGAGCCTGCAGAAGATTCTACATCCTCTGTCATAATAGTCTGAATGGAGTCAATGATTATTAGTTCGGGTTGTTCGTCTTTAATCTGCTCAAAAATCTGCTCAAGTGAGTTCTCGCAGAGAATGAGGAAATTGTCATTCTCTTCATGGGGTATACGGTTGGCACGCATCTTCAACTGATGGGCACTCTCCTCACCACTGACATAGAGAATTTTCTTTTCAGGCATACGTAGCATCGTTTGCAATGAAAGGGTAGATTTTCCGATACCTGGTTCGCCACCTAAAAGGATGATACTGCCAGGCACCAAACCGCCGCCGAGTACACGATTCAGCTCTTCATCATGCATGTCAATTCGTGGATCGTCTTGATTTGAAATGTCGCGTAGCTTCAGGACCTTGTTTTTCCTCAGGGCATGACCAGCTGAGGCTGCAGCTGTTGTGGCGGCTTTTTGTTTGGTGTCAGCTGCTACGCGAATTTCCTTAAATGTGTTCCATTGCCCGCAGGAAGGGCATTTTCCAATCCATTTTGCCGACTCTTGTCCGCAGTTGGAGCATACGTATGCGATTTTGTCTTTTGCCATAATTGAATACAAAAGTACAAAATATTTTCGGTATTCCAAAATAATTGTTTAATTTTGCACACAATTATTATGATAAGATGAAATATACTAGGATATTTACCATTGTCTTGACAGGTTTGCTGGTGCTGGCTGGTTGCGGGCAATCATATGAAGAGACCAAGAGATTGTCAAAAGAGCAACGGAAGAAACTGGCAAGGGAAGACTCCGCTGCTTTGAAAATTGCTGTCATGCCCACACTCGATTGCCTGCCTCTGTTTATAGCAAAAGACCATCATTTGTTTGATACAATAGTAGATATCCGATTAAAACGCTATACTGCCCAGATGGATTGTGATACAGCCATGATGCGTGGTAGAGTGGAGGGTGTGGTGACAGATCTGGTACGTGCAGAACGTATGATTCATTTAGGAACGCCAATGAAGTATGTTGCTTCTACAAATGCCTATTGGTTGCTGATAAGCAATCGTAATCAGCGCATTACTCAACTGAAACATCTCGATGACAAAATGTTGGCAATGACTCGTTATTCAGTAACTGATTTCCTTGGCGATTTGGCTGTGGATAGTGCGAAACTGAAGACAGAACGTGTATTTCGCATTCAGGTAAATGATGTGAACGTACGCTTGAAGATGTTGGAAAACAACGAGATGGATGCCTTGTTCCTGACAGAACCACAGGCAACGCAAGCTTTGTTGGCGAAACATAAGGTCCTGCTTGATACCCGTCAGGAGGATATCCATATGGGTGTCGTTGCTTTCCGGACAAAAGGCATGGATGATCAGAATCGCAAGAAGCAGATGGAGGTGTTCTTGAAAGGTTATAATGATGCCTGTGACTCTATTAACAAGTTTGGTGTACGCCATTATAAAGATGTCATCAGAAAGTATTATGTCGTTTCGGAACCAGCATTAAGAAACTTACCAGACACACTCAAGTATAATCATGCCGAAGCACCACGTCAGAAAGATATTGAGCGTGCACAGCAATGGCTTTCAAAGAAGTAGTTTATGGATACACATCAGAGTTTGATAAACGTGTTTTCGCATTTGGAGGAGCGTAATCTGAGTGCTGCCATCAATGAACTGGAATCTTTCTTGTCTGTCCATCCGCATCAGGTAAATTCTGATAGACTCCATGCTTTACGTACTGATTTTCAGCTGATGGCTGATTATTGGAAACGAGGTTTTAAGGATCCTCAATTGCCTAAACTCTATCTGTCGCTTTTACAGCGGATGTATGTGTTGTCCGTTAATATCAGCCGCAATTATGGCATCGGACATTCTTCTTTCCTGTCTTCCATCTATTTGCGTCAGCATATGACAGCCCGTGACTGGGCACCACAGATAATCCGTGAGGAGCTGGAAACTTTTGTTTCCGATACTGCAATGTTGGAGTTAGAGCCTCCTCATACACGTGAGAATAAGCAGCGTGAACTGTATAGTCGGCATGAACATGAGATGAAGGTACTTTTCGACCATATTTTTACTTCGGATATATGGACAGATGGCATTGCTATGGTGATGGAAGAGATACTTTTGTCGCCAACTGTTGATTCGAACGATCAACAGTTGATTGTGAGTGCTGTGATGCTGTCTGCGTTAGAGTATTTCGATATGGCTAAGTTCCGTACACTGATTCATGTCTATGAAAAAGCTTCTGATGAGCGGGTGCGTCAAAGGGCACTTGTTGGCTGGGTATTAGTGCTCAATAGCCGTGTAGCAGTTTCTATCTATCCAGAACTGACAGATTTAGTACAAAAGCTTTTGGAAGACGAACACCATTGTAAGGAATTAGTAGAGTTGCAGGAACAGATAATATTCTGTATGAATGCAGAGCAGGATACCCAGACTATCCAAAAGGAGATTATGCCGGATATGTGGAAGAATCAGTCTTTCCGTATGACTCGTAATGGTATTGAGGAGATAGAGGAGGATCCAATGGAGGATATTTTGCATCCTGGTGAGCAGGAACGTAAATTGGAAAAAATGGAAGCCAGTTTCCAACGGATGATTGACATGCAGAAACAGGGCTCTGACATCTATTTCGGCGGTTTCTCGCAGATGAAACGTTTTCCTTTTTTCAATGAGTTGAGTAACTGGTTCGTACCTTTCTATCCTAACCATCCAGCTGTGATTGATGTCATTGAAGAGACCACTCAGAGTCAGTTCCTTCATCAGATGGTGGAGAAGGGGCCTTTTTGTAACAGTGACAAGTATTCTTTTATCTTTATCTTCCAACAAGTCTTGAATCAGATTCCTAAGAAAATGAGGGGAATGCTTGAAAGAGGTGAGGTAACTATGAATGAAATGGCATTAGAAGAGTTGGAGACTGCGGCATATATCCGCCGTAGTTATCTTCAGGATCTTTATCGTTTCTTCCGTTTGTTTCCACAGCGTGCTGATTTCGTAAATCCCTTTGATACCAAGGAGGCACGATATCTGTTCTGTTCGGAGCCTGTTTTCTCCAGAACTCATATGGAGCCTTTCTTTAATGAGATTGCTGCTTTCCTCTTAAAACAGAAACGGATGTCAGAAGTTGCAAAACTTCTGGAAAACTATGGTGAGGCGCGCCGTGACTTCCAGTTCTGGATGATGGCTGGTTATTTGGCTCAACACGCTGTCAATGTATTGCAGTTGGATGAAGACGACCTGCAGTGTTATACAAATGCACTGGCTCTCCAGCCCGATAATGAAAGGGCATTGGCAGGCTATGCCCGGGCACTATTCTCTCGGCGTATGTATAAGGAGGCTTTAGAGGCATACGAGAAATTGCTGGTTATCTGTCCAGACAAAAAGAGTTATCGCTTGAATCGTGCTGTAAGTCTGACAAACATTAGTCAATATGGTGAGGCTTTGAAAGATTTGTATCGTCTGAACTATGAATCGCCTGACGATCAGAATGTGAATCGGGTTTTGGCATGGACACTGGTTTGTGAAGGTAAATATGAAGCGGCTGATAAAATCTACATTCAGTTGTTGTCAGGTGAAGTACATCCCGATGATTTGCTGAATTATGGCTATGCCTTGTGGTTTAGTGGACATATTGATGAAGCTGCCGACTGCTTTCATCGTTTCTTGAAAGAGACAGGTCGTGATGCAGAATGTATTCTTGAGAATGAAGCCGATTTGTTGCGTGAGAAAGGTGTCACTGAGCCTGAGCAGCAGATGATGCTCTATATTCTTTGATCTTTTTGGAGATTTGTTCCTGTAACCAGTAGAGTGCGAGGGGGATTCCGACGCCTGCAATTGTATATGCCACCCAGAACCAGTCCTCCTGTGAATATTCATGGATTACCATATGACAACCTATCTGACGGATGTCAAGACCATAATACCAGATCTTCAACAGGCTCACCACTTTGTAGGCGCAAATGTGGAAGATGAAGATATAGAGTGTGTGATCACCGATGTATGCCAACGAATGCTTTAACCAGCCCTTATGCCGATCAATCCATTGGCTGATGTTGTATGTCATCAGGAATCCTAGCAGAGCTGGTATCGGTAGAGACAGAAATTGGGTATATGTGGAGCGCCAGTTCATGTTGGCTGTTAGATATTTCGAGAAAAGGAATACAACTACACCAAAGGCTATGGCAGTCCAAAGATAGGTATAATGACGTGAGACTAGAGCTTGGTATCTGTCGGCAAACTGACGGAAAATAAAGCCGCAGCCAAAGAAGAAACAGCCCATTAGGTCACGATAACCACCTTGAACCAGCGTAATAATTTTGAGTCCTTCATATGTTTTCCAGGCGCAAAGCAGTAACATGAGCAGACAGATGAGATAGGGGATAAAAAGGAATGCTTTCTTGGGAAGGCAGGTATCCATCACCTTATATATAATAAGGTATAGGATGCTTGCTACGAACAGCCCTCTGAAAAACCAGAAGGCTCCACAAAGAAATTGATCGTATCCGCCCATTGCCGTTACGATATTCCATAGATTCTGTTGTATCTGATGCCAGGAGTAGGGGTGCGTTATACCACCCATCTCATTACCATATCGTTCATTCAGTATTCCGATATCGAACATCCAGTTGTGGATAATTAAGAAGAATACCGACCATTTTACAAATGGCCAATAGAGCCCCTTTATTCGTTTCTTCACAAATGTGGCTTCATCATTCAGATACTTCAGAGAGAAGAAATAGCCCGCAGTGATAAAGAATAGCGGCATGTGGAATTCAAAGATGAACTTGCATAACCAACCAGGTGCTTCGGCATGGGCTATCACCATCAAGATAATGGCAATGCCTTTGCAAATGGATATGGTTGTATCGCGCTTCATGGACTATATCAAAAAAGTGAGCAGATGCCCGAACCACCCTTTTAATTTCTTCCAGGTCGTGAGGGTTTTCTTCCATTCCTCCTCGTTCATGTAGTCGCATTTCTGGGTGTCCTCCAGAAACTTATCTTCCAGCTGATGCGTGGTCTCCGAATCGATAACGATGGCATTGATCTCATAGTCATAGCGCATACTGCGGGCATCCAGGTTCGTGCTACCAACGGTACAATATTTACCATCCACCATCATGATCTTCGAGTGATGGAATCCAGGACGATAACGCCAAATATTTACGCCACGTTTCGCCAACTTGCGCGTATAATAGAGTACAATTTCTGGCATCAAGGGCTCATCGTATCTCGATGAAATGAGGATATCCATCTTCACCCCTCGGTCAGCACAGTGTTTCAAAGCTTTCAGTATGGATTGCGTAGGGGCAAAGTAAGGGTTGACAATCTTCACGGAGTCCTTGGCACGATCAAGGGCATGAATATAGAAACGGCGCATGATTTTGTTTGTGGTATGTGGCTCTCGGTTGGCAATGCCTATCATCTTATCTCCTGCGGGTTTCCCTTGGAAATACTTCGAATCGTTGAGGTCCTCCTTGGTGACCTTCTTCCACATCCTTAAAAAGATGCGTTGCAGTTCATTGACAACTGGCCCTTCAAGACGACAATGCATGTCACGCCATTCTCCCACCTGTTCTGTACCTACGATATAATAGTCGGCCACGTTCATACCTCCTGTATATGCAATCTCTCCGTCTATCACCACAATCTTACGGTGATCTCGAGGCCAGATGTGGTTGATCCAAGGGAAACGGATAGGGTCGAATTCGTAGATGTTTATACTGTCGGCGTGGAGTTTCTCAAGATGTTTCTTTTTCAGTGGTTTGTTATTGGAGTCATTGCCGAAACCATCAAAGAGGGCACGCACTTCCACTCCTTCTTTCCTTTTCTCGCGCAGGATATCAAACAATAGTCCAGCAATAGAGTCGTTGCGGAAGTTGAAATATTCCAAATGCACACTACTCTTGGCATGACGGATGGCCTCAAACATGTCGGCAAACTTTTCTCTGCCCGACATGAGTAGTTTTATGCTGTTGTCGTTTGTAAATTGGACACCCTCCTTTCGCATGTCTTCCACGAATAGGGAATCGCTGCTCTGGGCGTATCCATGAAGAGATATCAGCAGGAATAGGATTATCACTATTCCTGCTGAGCACTTATGTCTTGTTGTCATTTACGATGTTTTAATCTGTATTCGAGTGGCGTCATGCCAAATTTCTCTCTAAAGATATTTATAAAGTTCTCTGCCGTCATGAAGCCGATATTCGTTGCCAGCTCACTCATGTTGATATTTGTACGTTTCAGCAGAATACATGCATGTTTCAGTCGCATGTCACGCACAAGTTCTGCTGGGGTCTTGGCTGTTAGATTACGTATTCTGTGGAAGAATGGCACACGTCCCATACCCATTGCAGAAGCCAGCTCCTCAAGACTGATCTGTCCACGACTCATGTTCTGCATCACATACTGTTCAACGTTTTTGATCAGCTGTTGATCCATCGCATCAAGCATAGAGAAGTCCGACATGTTCATGGCTGTCATTGTTGTGAGGGCTGCTTCTTTCTCAGGTTCTTCTTCCTCATTCACATTTGCCAGCTGGTTGTCACGCTTGATGATCTTTGTGTCAACGCGATTCATCGGATCGTCGGCATCAGGCTCACCATTGTCTGTGGGCTTATATTCCGTCAGCCCGTAAGTCTCTGTGGCAGTGGTCATACTTGAGTTGTGACCTTCAAGCATACGTGTTTCTGCACCTTCAATCAAACCGCTGTTAGCCATAATCGGACCAAGTCCGAGCAGCTTGTTGAAGCGCATGGTAGCTTCCTGCAGATTGAATGGCTTTGCCAGATAATCGTCGGCCGAGAGGGTGATGTTCTGATTACGCATGTCGTTAGGTGTCAGCATACCTTCTGTCATCAGCACAAACTTAATCATTTGAGTGGCAGGGTTAGTCTTCAGCTGATTACACAGATCACTACCCGTCATATCTGGCATATCCTGTTTACAGATAACAAGGTCGCAACGCATCTCTTCAAGATCTGCAGCAGCCTTTTCGATATCGTTATAGGTATGGAAGTCATAGACGAATTTCAGACGGGCTGTTGCAAACTGCAGGAAGTCGGTGTTATCGTCAATCATGATCACGATAAACTTCATTGTGGGCTGATCCAAAGTTGCTCTCGTAGGTCTTGCCGTCTCAGTCGTCAGGGCATGGTTTGCTATCTCCGGCATCTCAATCTCGCCGCGTCCGTTCAGCTCCAGACGATCATGAACGACAGCTTTCGCCTTCTGCTCAGGATTCTCCAGATTCGTCTGCATATCACTGACACGTGTGATAATCTGCAACATCTGTGAATGGAGTGCATTCAACTGCTCTCGTTCTTCCAAAGATTTCTCCTTCTCTGAGAGGTTACTTATAATCGAGGTCATACGAGCCATCGGCTGTCTCAGATCGTCACTGGCAGCCTTGATTTCCTCTCGTTGCATGGCAAGTTCATCAATCACTGCATTCTTTCTGGCTTTAATGACCTTAAGCTGTTTCAGACCGATACGCCAGAAATAGAGGGCTACGGCTATCAGAATGATATAAGCCGCAATCATCCACCATGACAATAGCCAGTGGCGCTCAATAGTAATGTCAATGGCACGTTCTTGGTTACTGACGGCTCCTTCAGCACTGATGGCTTTTACATGTAACGTATAATGACCGCTAGGCAGGTCTTTGAAAGATACACCGTGCGTTAACGCATTACCATTACGCCAGTCTTCATCTTTACCTTCCATCCAGTACATGAACTGCAGGCGCTCGCTCTGGTTATAGTTACCTGCGGCAAACTTGATGGTGAAGGTGTTCTGGTTATGCCCAAGCTCCAAACGAGTGGTCTCGTTGAGCGCCTGTGCCAGAATCACGCGGTCTTCATATTCATGTCCCGTCAGGATTTCTTCCTCGCCCACAAAGAGCTGGGTCAGCATCACACGGGGTAGGGCATCTTTCTCACCATCGGTTTTCTCTACGACCCAGTTAACGCCATATAGTCCTCCTAACAACACGTTACCATCCTGACGAGTCAGAATAGCGCCAGGGTTAAACTCATTGCTCTGCAGACCGTCGGCAGTTGTGTAGTTGTAGAGACCATAGTTATTACTACCGTCCTCATGGTTACGCTGCACCACGATACGACTTACACCACTACTGGTGGTAATCCACATGTTATGGTTCTTGTCTTCTGCAATACCACACACGTTATTGTTGCAAAGACCTTGTTTCTCTGTCAGATGGTTCAAACTGTCATTCTCCAGATTTAAGATGTTCAGACCTTCGCGTGTTCCTACCCATACCAAACCTCTGGAATCCTGAACTACCTGAGTAACGAAATTGTTCGTAAACGATTTGCTTTTTGACGAGTTGCCTGTCAGAACCTGTTTTTCTGTTGTAGAAAGATTCAGTATGATCAATCCCTCTGCTGTACCGATAAAGAGATCGTTGCTCTTACCATCCTTGTTGTAGAAAAGACTGGTGATGTTATTGGTGGGCAGTTTACCACTTTCACGGGTATAGGACGAGAAAGTGTTCATCTTGGGATTATATACCTGAAGACCGCCATTGGTAGCAATCCAGAGGTTACCGATTTTATCCGTACAAAGGGCGTTGATGTGGTCGTCAATGAGAGTTGCCATGCTGTCTTTTGCCAATGAATAGACTGTTGTGCTACCGTCTAAAATACGTGTCAGTCCATTGCGCTTTGATCCTACCCAAAGACTGCCATCGCTGGTGGTGGCCAAAGTAGAGACCTTCATACTGGCCAATGGTCCCTCATAGTCTATTATACCCTTGTCGCTTGTACCATACCAGACCTTACCTTTGGCGTCTTGGGTTATTGCTGTCACGTCACCGATATGATCGGAGCCAAAGCGGTAGATGTATCGTCCGGAATAGGCGATACCTGATTTCTCCGTACCTACCCAAAGCAGGTCGGTGTCATCCACATATACGCTCTGGATACTCACTTTTTCTGTGATCCACTGGCTGTCGTTGATGTTGCGAGGCTGTACCGGTGTTACCTCGTGGGTGGCGCAGTCCATCTTCAACAGACCGAGTTGGTCGGAGCCGATCCAAATGTCGCCTTTACGGTCACAGGCCATACCGTTTACATTACGATCCACGCCAATGCCAGTGAGTCCCAAAGACTCTCCAATATTGGTGTTCCATGTGCCGTTATTCTTATCATATAGATATAAGGTACCCTGGCCATATAGCCAGATGTTATCCATCTTGTCGGCAAAAGCTTTCAGTGATTTGTTTTTGCGGTTGCTCAGTGCCGGGATCCTTTCTGTGTTCCAGACCGTATGTTGCTGGTGCATGACGTCACAGCATACAATACGTCCGTCGTCATATACGATCAGAGCACCGTCCCTACATTCGCTGATGGAAATGATCACCCCTTGTGGTACACCATGCGAATCGTCTGTATAGCCGAATTCGTAAAGAAGCTGCTGCTGTTGGTTGTAGCATACGACACCCTTATTCGGAATAGCTCCCCAGAGGTTTTTGTGGTGATCGATATACACTACACTGGGAATGGTCTCAATACCCATTCTGGAGAATGTCTGCTTCATGTCACGCTCGAAGCTCTCTGTTTGAGGGTGGTAGATACAATAGCCAGAAGAAGTCTCAACCAACAGATTACCATCAAGCATCTCCTGAATGGATTTGATATAGCTGTCGTTGAGAGAGGAACCGTCTTGTGAGTCACTTTGGAAGTTCCTGAATGTATAGCCGTCGAAACGATACAATCCAGCAGGTGTGCCAAACCACATGTAACCTCTTGAGTCTTTCAAAATACAGTTTACCTGACTTGAAGTAAGTCCTTCGCGCGCGTCGAGTGTCTTAAACAAGTAGTCAGCTACCACTACCAATGGTAGTGCCAGCATTACAACAATCAATAGTTTCTTTATAGTCTTCATATAAGCCTTATTGTCCTTGTTTTATTAAATCATACATGAGTAATGGTCTACCACGCCGAGTAGATGTCGCTTGTCGTCTGTCACCAGAACTGAATGTACTTTGAATTTGTTCATGATTCGTTGTATCTCTGTTATCTTTGTCTCTGGTTTTACGGTCTTTGGTGTTCGTGTCATGATGTCGCTGACCGTATGGTCAAAGAATTCTGCCTGCCATTTCTCCATCGCCCGGCGGATGTCGCCATCAGTGATTAGTCCGACAATCTCGTCATTCACCTCTGCAATGCCCAGTCCCAGCTTTCCTTTGCTTACAAGAATGATGGCTTCACCTAAGTGCATCTCTGGTGGCAGGATAGGCATGTCGTCAGAGCGCATCACATCTTGTGCAGTGGTGAGCAGTCGCTTGCCAAGCTCTCCGCCAGGATGGAACTGTGCGAAATCACGTGGCTTGAAGTCACGTTTCTGAATCAGTGCTACAGCCAATGCATCACCCATCGCCAATTGTGCCATCGTAGAGCTGGTAGGAGCCAGATTGAGTGGACAGGCTTCCTTTTTCACACTGACGTTCAGGTGACAGGTTGAATATTTTGCTAACAGCGATTCAGGATTACCGCTCATGCCGATAATGGGTATCTGCATGTGGAGTACCATTGGAATGAAACGCAGTAATTCGTCGGTCTGACCGGAATTTGAGATGGCCAGTACCACATCTTCTGCTGTCATGACACCCAGATCGCCATGGAATACGTCGAGCGGATTGATGAAGAATGAGGGTGTGCCTGTGCTTGATAGAGTGGCTGCGATCTTGGCACCGATATGCCCGCTCTTGCCGACACCTGTCACAATGACTTTGCCTTTGCAGTCAAAAATCAGGTTGACAGCTTTTTGAA
Source organism: uncultured Prevotellaceae bacterium (assembly GCA_902800595.1). Classification (GTDB taxonomy): domain Bacteria; phylum Bacteroidota; class Bacteroidia; order Bacteroidales; family Bacteroidaceae; genus Prevotella. Next base: position 35,511 of record CADCFA010000022.1, read on the forward strand.
AGTTGTCGTCAAGTTGGGGAATCAGTCCGATTACAGCCTCAGCCTCGTCTTTTATGCATTGTATCGCGTATTCTTTCGATGTCATTTCTTTTTCTTGTTAATCTTCAATTAACTTTTTTACCAGGGCTTCAAGCTTATCGAGCTCCAGCATGTTGGCTGCATCGCTAAGGCCTTCGTCTGGAGTGGGGTGCACCTCGAAGAAATAGCCCGTTGCTCCAAAAGCTTTTGCAGCCAGAGCCATCTGGGGAACAAAACGACGATCGCCGCCTGTTTTACCGTCACTGCCGCCAGGACGCTGAACACTGTGTGTACAGTCCATAATCACTGTGGGCACAATCTCCAGCATGTCTGGTATGTTGCGGAAATCCACCACCAGATTATTGTAGCCCATCATATTGCCACGTTCTGTCAGCCATACCTCCTTGGCGCCGGCGTCCCGTGCTTTTTCCACAGGGTACTTCATGTCGTGGCCACTGAGAAACTGGGCTTTCTTGATATTCACTGTACGTCCAGTCTTGGCTGCTGCTACCAGAAGATCTGTCTGCCTGCAAAGAAAGGCGGGAATCTGGAGCACGTCGCATACCTCGCCAACAGCCTCTGCCTGCTGACTCTCATGGATGTCAGTCAAGATACGCAGACTATACTGTGACTTGATGTCTGCCAACATCTGCAGTCCGCGCGTCAGACCAGGTCCTCGGAAAGAGCGGATTGATGTGCGGTTGGCCTTGTCAAAAGATGCTTTGAAAATAATGTCAGTGCCCAGTTTGGTGTTGATTTCCACCAACTTATGCGCTACAGTATCAAGCAGCTCTGCTGACTCAATCACGCATGGCCCGGCTATTATCGTTGTCTTCTCCTTCATAATGATGTTGCAAAAATACAAAATATATTCAAATCTACCAAATATTCTTGATATTTTTCACTTATCACTTGATATGAACGTCCTGTTGAGGGAACGGAATCTCAATGTTGTTCTGATTCAGCGTGTCATACACACATTTCAGCACATCGCTCACAACATACGACTTCTTTGGTGCGTCAGCCCATACAAACAGGTTGAAGTTCACACTCGAGTCGCCCATCTCTGATACTACACATTTCACTTGCTTGCTCTGGTCCATCCACTGGTGGTTCATGGCGTTCAGCGCATCCTCAACGAGGGTGGTCACTTGTTTCAGGTTTGATCCGTAAGCTACGCCGAATGGTACCACCGCCAGCACATAGCCATGGTTGCGTGTCAGATTCTTGTAGTTCTTTGTAAACAGTTGTGCATTCTGGAACGTGATGACTTCACCGTAAAGCGACTCTACCACGGTGGAGGTATAGCTGATAGAGGCAACCTTACCCATGGTTCCGTCCACCTGAATCCAGTCGCCTACCTTGATGCGGCCTGCCATCAGCGAGGCACCGTAGTAGATGTTCTCGATGATGTCTTTCGAGGCGAAACCGATACCTGTTGACAAACCGCCGGAGATAGCCAGCAGCCAAGCCACGCTGATGTGGAACACCGAGAGCGAGATCATCAGCCAGATACCCCAGATGAGCACCTGGATCACATTCTTGCTCATCACCTCCTTAGAGGCTGCTGTGGTTGGGTCGTTGGCCTGATATTGCTGGCGCAACAGGGCCAGCACGGTATGGACAATCCAGCGGAACAAGAACCAGATGGTGACCACCATAGAGAGCTTTAGAATCGACACCTGCAGGTTCTCCATGTCTATGAAATTATACTTGAATATCTGCCAGCAGAGCTCACTGAGGTTAAACACTTTGGCTGCCCAATAAATGCTCAACATGATGGAGTTTATGCTCAGTGCCGGCATCAGCACCTTCTCCACAAACAGATGTGCCCAGGTCTGGGTAATAGGTTTCTGGTCGTAATGCTTCCGCATGGCGTGTAGCTTGAGATACTGGCTGATACAGGTGATGGTCAGGATACAGGTCAGTTGCATGATCCACCAGATGAGCAGCTGCACTGCCAGCAGCGTATAGCCAGCCCAGGAGCTGATGACCGAAGCGATAAACACGGTCAGTGACACATAGGTGTAGAAGATGTCCGATTTTGGTATGTTCTGGTTGTGCCGTCTGATGACCACCCACTGCCAGATGGCGCAAAGCAACAGGATGGGCGGCAGTATCAGGTTGACCAACTCGTTAGGAATCAGAATAATCCGGCAGCCTATCACGATGAATCCGATGCCGATCAGGGGGGCATAGATACGGAAGGCGCTGCCGATCTGGTTACCTTTCACACGCAATAGGAGCGAGATCAGGATCACACCCAGCAACCAGGCGTATTCTACGAGCAAGGTTGAGGCCATGATCACAAAGTTCTGTGTCGATCGGTTGATCAGTAGCCCCTGAATGATGGCAAAGGTGATGGTGGTTGTCGCCATGATGATCGCCGCCTGCTTGTCCTTGAACTCCTGAGTCTTGAAACGCTTGGGCAACAGGAAACGGAAGAATAACTGATTGAGCACGATGGCGACAATGACGTAGAAGGCAATGGCGATAAACAGACCGAACACCCATTGGGAACTCCATTGCGACTGGTCGTTGTCGTCAATCGTGTATTTCTTCTTCACTGCTTCCACTGTGGAGTTCCAGCGACGGTCGAGGTGACTCAGCAGGGTAGGGTAGCTTTCGCCTCCGTTGATGAAGATACTCTGTTGAATGTCGGAATATCGCTTCTGCGCATAGTCGTTCAACTCACTCAGGCGCTGCTCCGTCATGTTGTAATAGCGCATGTTCCGTCGCAGTTGCTGATCGCCCTCAGCCAGCATGTTCCGGATGTTTTTGGCAAGCACCAGACAGGAGTCACGCCGCTGAATGCCGTATTTGGTCGTCATCATGTCAGGCATAGCCTCTAACCGCTTTACCAGACTGTCATAGCGTGCCAGTTCCTTGGTGTTCTTGTCCAGGAACTCCGTGAAGGGAATCTGTCGCTTGTGGAACTCCCGATATTGCTTGGTAGCTTCCTTACAGGCGTAGGTCATGTCAAACAGATGAGTCTGTTCCTGCGAATAAAGCATCAGTGCGTTCTGGTCGGCCTGCTTCATGGTCAGCAACAAATTGGTGATAAGCTGCTTGGCTCTTGCCTTTCGGATGGCACTGCGCACGGTCAGTTCATTGTTGTATTGTTCCAACTCAGCCTGAAGAATGGCCAGAGTCTGTTCCAGGTCTTTCTCTTTTAACACGGCATTGGCTTCGAAGATGAAGCCTGATATGAGAATGAATATCAATAAAATGCGTTTCATTTATTTTATTCTTATTATATTTTGGTTTGCAAAGGTACGAAAAAAAAGCATTTTGAAGAAAAAAAACTGCCATAAACTGATTGTTTTAAATCTTTTTTGATTACTTTTGCAGCGTAAACCATCAAAATGATATAAAAATGATATTAATCGCTGATAGTGGAAGTACCAAAACCGACTGGGCCATTGTGACCGGCTCTTCTCAACCCGTAGTTCTTAACACACAGGGCATCAACCCCGTCCATCAGTCACGCGAAGAGATTGTGCAAATCGTTCGTGAAGAGTTTGTAGGAGCCATGGGCTCTAACCCTGAGGTCCAGAAACTCCGTAGTGCGGCCATACTCACACCAGAGTTCCCTATGGCTGTATATTTTTATGGCAGTGGTATCCGTCCGGAGCTGGAGACGCAGATGACCTCTCTGCTGCAGGAGACATTTCCGCAGGCGAGTGTGGTTGAGGCTCATAGCGATCTGTTAGGTGCGGCTCGTGCTCTTTGTGGCCATAACTACGGTATTGCCAGTATCTTAGGTACAGGCGCTAACTCTTGTCTATACGACGGAGAAACTATCGTACAACATACACCAGCCCTCGGTTATATCTTGGGTGATGAAGGTAGCGGCTCAGTGCTTGGCAAGCGCTTTATCCATGACTTGTATGGCGGTAAATTGTCAGAAGAAATCAAGACTGTATTTGAAAAGGAAACACGTCTGAATCTGGCAGAGATTATCAAGCGGGTCTATCGTCAGCCGTTGGCAAACCGCTTTCTGGCCTCTCTTTCCGAGTTTATCGGCAGTCATCTGGATGATGAAGGTGTCAGAGCTGTTGTTGTTGACAACTTTGTTGATTTCCTGCGCTATCATATCCAACCCTATAATCGCCCTGATCTGCCTGTCTCGTTCGTGGGTAGTGTGGCTTGGCATTATCAGGATGAACTCCGTGAAGCAGCTGATCGTGTAAACTTCCGTCTCGGTTCCATACTGAAGACGCCGCTTGCTGGCCTCGTACGCTATCACAAACTACCTTAAATTTGCGATGTCATCCAAGCGTGGCTATGGTCTATGCCATAGGTGTTAAAATCGGTGGGTACTACCACAAAGGCGCGCCGGGAGTGTGCCCAGTGCGGAGGGGGAGTGAGGTTTTTGGGGGAAATATTTGGTGGTTTGGGGGAAAATGACTATTTTTGCACGCAAAATAACAATAACGTTCAAAAATTATGAAGCTAAAACTATTCTTCAGTCTCCTCATGACCGCCATGACGCTCCCATTTATGGGACAGTCAAAGTTTGTAGCTGTGAAGGACGGACATTTCGAGAAAGCAGGTAAACCGTATTATTTCGTAGGGACCAATTTCTGGTATGGTGCGATCCTTGGCTCGGAAGGGCAAGGCGGAGACCGCCAGCGGCTCTGTCGGGAACTCGACCTGATGAAGCAGATGGGAATCGACAACCTGCGTGTTCTTGTGGGCTCTGATGGTGAGCGTGGGGTGACAACCAAGGTGGAACCGACCTTACAGGTGGCTCCCGGTGTGTATAACGATACGATCTTAGCTGGACTTGACTTCCTGTTGAAGGAGATGGGCAAACGCCAAATGGTAGCCGTGCTCTATCTGAACAACTCTTGGGAGTGGAGCGGCGGTTATGGCTTTTATCTGGAGCATGCCGGTGCGGGCAAACAGCCCCGTCCCAACGATGTGGGTTATCCTGCCTTTATGGAAGCGATGAGCAAATATGCTACCAATCAGAAGGCCCATGAACTCTTCTATGATTATTTGCGCTTTATCCTTGGGCGTACGAATCGTTATACAGGCATGGCTTACAAGGATGATCCTGCTATCATGTCGTGGCAGATAGGCAATGAGCCTCGTGCGTTCTCAACTGAGGCACTGCCTGCCTTTGAGAAGTGGCTGGCTGAGGCTTCCGAGCTCATCCGCAGTCTCGATCCTAATCACCTGATCTCGATTGGTTCTGAGGGTGCGTGGGGCTGTGAGGGCGATTTTGATTGTTGGGAGCGCATCTCTGCCGACAAGAACATTGACTATGCTAATATCCATCTGTGGCCCTACAACTGGGGCTGGGCCAAGGCCGACTCGCTGATAGAAAACCTGCCGCGTGCCAAAGCTAATACGAAGGATTATATCGATCGCCATCTGGCTATCTGTGCAAAAATCAAGAAGCCGCTTGTCATGGAAGAGTTCGGCTATCCGAGAGATGGTTTCAAGTTTGAACTCAGCACTCCGACGATAGGACGCGACGACTTTTATGAGTATGTGTTCTCGCTCGTAGGCGACAATGCTGAGCAGGGCGGTTACTTCGCAGGCTGTAATTTCTGGGGGTGGGGCGGACTTGCCAAACCCAAGCATACCGACCAGTGGCTGGTGGGCGACGACTATACAGGTGATCCAGCCCAGGAGGCTCAGGGGCTGAATTCGGTGTTTGCAGGCGATGCTTCTACGCTGCAGGTTATCAAGTCGCAGATAGAACGTATGGGTAAACTGACAAAATAAGTAAAAAACATATATGAAAAGATTATTATCAACCTTTTTCTGTGTGATGGCGATAGCCTCGCTTTATGCACAGATTCGTGGCAATAGCATTGTGGTGACCGTTGAGCCGGATCATCAGGACTGGCACTATAAAACGGGCGAGAATGCCCAGTTTGTGGTAGAGGTAAGAAAGTCGGGTACACTGCTCGATAATGTGAGCATCGACTATATGGCTGGTCCTGAGATGTATCAAGACGTCAAGAAAAGCCTGGTGCTGAAGGACGGTACCCTGAAGCTGACGGGTACGATGAAGCAGCCGGGATTCTATCGAGTGGATGTTACCGCCCATGTGGATGGCAAGGATTACAATGGCGCGTGTGGAGCTGCCTTCGCACCGGAACAGCTGCAGCCCTCGACGGTGATGCCCAAGGATTTCTCTGATTTCTGGCAGAAAGCTATTGCCGAGGCTCGCAAGACAGATCTGAATCCTACCAAGCGCCTCTTGCCTGAGCGCTGTACGAAGGATGTGAACGTGTATGAGGTCAGTTTCCAGAATATGCAGCCAGACTACCGTACCTATGGCATTCTCTGCGTGCCTGTGAAGGAGGGTAGATATCCCGCACTGCTGCGTGTGCCTGGTGCTGGTGTGCGCCCCTATGGAGGCGATGTCTGGACGGCAGCCAAAGGTGCCATCACCCTGGAGATAGGTATTCACGGCATCCCTGTGACGATGGAGCAGAAGGTGTATGACGACATCTTCCATGGTGCACTGAACTGGTACTGGGAGTTCTATACCGACGATCGTGACAAGAACTATTATAAACGAGTCATCCTCGGATGTATCCGTGCCCTTGACTATATCGAGGAATATACCCCATGGAATGGCAAGGAGATGGGTGTGACAGGCTCTTCACAGGGCGGTTTCCTGACACTGGCAACTGCCGGTCTTGACAAGCGAATCACTTATTATGCCCCCGTGCATGCCGCCCTTTGTGACCATACCAACTCCCTCAAGGGAATTGCATGTGGCTGGCCACACTATTTTTATAAGATTGAGAACCCAAATAAGGAAAAGATTGAAGTGTCGAGATATTATGACGGCGTCAACTTCGCGCGACTGATTACAGACAAGCAGAAGGGGTGGTTCTCGTTTGGTTATAACGACGACGTGGTACCTCCGACAACGGCCTGGGCCACTTACAATACAGTGAAAGGTCCTAAGGAGATTTCACCTTATCAGGCTACCTGGCATTTCTGGCATCAGGAGCAATGGGATGAGTGGGAGAACTGGTTGTTGAAACAGATGAATATCCGTATAAAATAGTAAGGTATAACCAATGGCTAAAGCTAGATTAATCGAGAAAATCGGATACGGTTTTGGTGATATGTCCACCTCAACCTTCTGGAAGGTGTTTTCCTATTACCTCCCGATCTTCTATTCCAATATTTTCGGCCTGTCGCTGATCGATGCCGGTGTGCTGGTTCTCGTGACCCGCATCTGGGATGCTGTATCTGACCCAATGATGGGCGTCATTGCCGATCGAACCAATACAAAGTGGGGTAAGTACAGACCCTATCTCCTGTGGGTAGCGCCCTTCTTCTCTATTTCAGGTATCTTGTTGTTCACCACCCCTGACTGGGAATATGGTGCCAAGCTCATTTGGGCGTATATGACCTATATCTTGATGATGACCGTCTATACGTGTGTCAACGTGCCTTACGGTGCGATGCTAGGTGTGATGACCGATGATACCAACGAGAAGACGGTCTTCTCTTCCTTCCGCATGTTCTTCGCATATGGCGGTTCATTTATCGCCCTGTTTATCTGGGAGCCGTTGACGGACGCCTTTGGCGGCTATATGACAACCGGCGGCTGGTTTTGGGCGATGGTGTGTGTCTCCTCCGCCTGTTTCGTGATGTTCATCATCAGCTTCCTGCTGACGAAAGAGCACCTGAAAGGCGTCTCGACGGTGAGTGTGGGTAGAGACTTTAAGTCGTTGCTGGAAAACAGGCCTTGGTGGATACTTATCGGGGCAGCCCTCTGCTCGAACCTGTTTAATACGGTGCGTGGCGCGACGACGGCATACTTCTTCCTCGACATTATCGGTCCAAACGTGCATATGTCGCTTTTCGGTATTGCATTCCTCTTCTATTCCGGTCTGTTCCTGGGAATCGGAGAGGTGGCGAATATGGCCGGTGTGGCGCTCTGCGTACCGATTGCAAGTACATTAGGCAAGAAAACCTCTTTTATTTTAGTGAATGCGGCACTGATTGTGTTTAGCGTTGCCTTCTTTTTTGTGCCTAGTTCACCTTCAGGATACTGGACGATGCTGATTCTACAGATTGTCATTTCCGTCCTAACGGGTATCATGTCGCCTCTTATCTGGAGTATGTACGCTGATGTGAGTGATTATGCCGAGCTGAAATTCCGTACAGCCTCTACAGGCTTGATCTTCTCCAGTGCGTCGATGGCGCAGAAGTTTGGCGGTGCTATCAGTGGTGCAGCGGTGCTCTGGCTGTTGTCGGGATTTGGCTATATTACTGATTCAGCCCTGTTAGCGTCTGGTGTGGCTCAGCCCGAAAGCGCTCTGTTGGCTTTGCGCTGGCTGATGAGTTTCATACCGGCTTCTGTGTCCCTGCTATCTATTGTGATAGTTTGGTTCTATCCATTGAATTCAGAGCATATTCTTGAAATTAACGAAGAATTAAGAAAGATACGTTCTATAGAATGAAGAAGTTATTTGTAACATTGACTATGGCCGTATGCCTTACGATTCAGTTGCAGGCAGAAACGGCGTTTAACGAGTGTCCGAAACTTGTGGTGGGAATTGTAGTGGATCAGATGCGCTGGGACTATCTCAGCAGATATTATAACCTCTACCGGCAGGATGGTCTGAAGCGCTTGATGACAAAGGGGTATTCTTGTAATAATTGTCTTATAAACTATCTGCCGACGGTGACTGCCATAGGGCATACCAGTATTTATACAGGCTCTACACCCGCTTTTCATGGTATCTGTGGTAATGCGTTCTATGTGGACGGCGTCAAAATTTCAAGTTGCTATGACGCTAATGTAAAGACGGTAGGTTCGGATTGGGAGAAGGCTTCTTCACCTGTCAATCTGCTGGCTTCCACTATTGGTGATCAGCTGCGGCTGCATACCGATTTCAAGTCAAAGGTAATCGGTATCAGCTATAAGGACCGTGCATCGATTCTTCCTGCGGGTCGCAGTGCCAATGCCGCTTATTGGATTGACTCCAAGAAAGGTCAGTTTATCAGCAGCACCTGGTATATGGACGACCTGCCTGCATGGGCCAAGGCCTATAATGCGGAAATGAAGCAGAATAAGGTACTGGTTAAGCTGAGTAAGTCTATTGGGCACTATCCGATATGTGGCCATCTGATCACTGATATGGCCATCGCATCCCTAAAAGGCGAGAATCTTGGTAAAGGTGAAGCTACGGATATGCTCTGTATCAGCTACTCGCAGACAGATGTGATAGGGCATGAGTGGGGTACGCGTGGCATGTATACAGATGAAGCCTACCTTGAACTTGATAAGGATATCGCCCGTCTGCTGAAAGCGCTCGATGAGCAAGTGGGAGAGGGTAACTATCTGCTCTTCTTCACGGCAGACCATGGTGCTGCGCATAACTTCCAGTTTATGAAGGATCACAAGCTCAATGGCGGTGCATGGGAATGGAGTGATGAGCATGTTATAGCAGCCGGCAAACGCATCGCTGAGCGCTTCGGTCTCAAAAAGTCGGTCATTAAGGATATGCTCGACTATCGTATCGTTCTCGATAAGGAGAGTATTAGCGAACAGGGCATTGATGAGCAGGCTCTGAGAGATGCAATCGTGGAGGAAGTGCAGAAGCTCCCTCATGTGTCATTTGTCTTTGACTTCAAGAAGGCGGCAACGGCTCCTGTACCTCAGCTTTTGCGGGAACGTGCACTGAAGGGGTATCATCATGATCGTTCCGGTGACATCATCTTTATGCTGGAACCTGGCTGGTACAGCTTTGGCAAGGGTTCTTCACCCCTAGGAACGACCCATGGAGAGTGGAATCCCTATGATGCCCATATCCCCCTGTTGTTCTATGGCTGGAAGGTGGAACACGGCAGTACATCACGCGAAGTGCATATCACAGACATCGCGCCCACAGTGTGTCAAAAACTGCATATCCAGCAGCCTAATGCCTGTATCGGTGAGGCCATCACAGAAGTGATTGATAACTGATTGCTAAGAATTAACGATTTTTTTATAAATATTCGTTAGATTTACAATTTTAATTAGTACCTTTGCAGCTGTAAAGCCGTGAAGGTATTTTCTTATTTGCCGTAACTGCTTAGAAACGAGAACAATATTGTTATAACATTATATTATTTTTATGAACTTTACTTTGTTAATTACCGTCTTGGTGACGGCTATTACATTGGTGGTGGCGGCTTATGTCGTAGCCAAGCTGATAGGACCTCGTTCCTACGCGAAGGTGAAAGGTGAGCCGTATGAGAGTGGTATTCCCACCCGTGGCAGTTCCTGGCTGCCTATCTCCGTGGGATTCTATCTCTTTGCCATCTTGTTCCTCATGTTCGATGTGGAAACGGTGTTTCTGTATCCATGGGCAGTGGTAGTGAAGGAGTACGGCGCAATGGCTTTACTGAGCATCGGCTTTTTCCTGGTAGTTCTGGTGTTAGGCTTGGCTTATGCCTGGCGGAAAGGAGATTTGGAATGGAAGTAAGAAAGCCCCACATCAAGAGTATCCCCTACGAGGAGTGGAATGATAACTCATCGTTGGAGAAGATTGTTGACGAGCTCCATGAGGGCGGCGTCAATGT
>CADCFA010000023.1 GCA_902800595.1 uncultured Prevotellaceae bacterium
TGTGAGACGCTCTACACTATGGTAAAGTACCTCCTCTTCATTATAACATGGTGATACAGTTGCTAATCTGACCATTACAATAAACGTTAACCAATAACCGTTAAACAATAACCTTTTCAACGAATTCGTTGTAGGTGATAAAGTCGTGGCCTTGGGACAGAAGCATCTTGACCAGACGATCAAGACGCTCACACATCTGCTGGCCACTGTGATTCTTGATGATAAACGGCATCTTAAACTCCGGATGTTCCTTCAGCTCATAGAACTCCCAGGGATGGAAGTAAGTCACGAAATAGCCATCCTTCTTCAACACACGGCGCACCATCCAATGGTAGAGACCTTCGGGCAGATTGTGCAGGGCAAGCCAGAACAACGGGAAACGGATGAGAGGCGTGACGGAAGCAGGAATCTGCATCACACCATCCTTCATAAACCAGGTGCGAGGCTCCGTGAGGTGCATATAACGTCCAGGGATAAAGGCTGGATTCAGCGACGAGTTATACCGATAGCCCACACGCTTGATCTCCGACTCTACCACAGGGACGCGCTCCAGAATTTCCTTCGAGCGGGCGAAGTCAGTCTTCTTGGGTTGCCAGTGATCGACACCATGACATGCAACCTCATGTCCTTCATCCATGATGCGCTGCATCACCTCTGGCGCATGCTCAGCAAAGTTGCCTGTGCAGAAGAACGTAGCCCGCACGCCATTCTGCTTCAACACGTCGAGAATGCGGTTGGTTCCAACCTTGGAAACAGCCATTCCTTGTTCCAATGTAAAGTCAACACCATGCTCACGAGGCACATCAAACTCCTCTGTATCAAAGCTCAACAAAATCATCTTATTCATCTCAAACAGTAGTTTCTGCCTGCAAAGGTAGGGAAAAAAGGTCATAAAACAAAGAAACACAAAAGATATTTCGTCTTTTGTGTTCTTTTTGATAGGGTACATCCCCGAATTTACTCTTCCCAACGGAAGACAGCGCCATTGCGTCGGGCAGGATCAGCACCAGGGAAGTCCATGGAATAAGGACTGCCGGTGGTGGGACTCTTGCCGATATAACGATGATTGCGCATGGACATGAGCATAAACTCACGGTTCAGATAGTCCTGCCACATGAACACCTCTGCCTTCGATGCATCGGAGGTCAAACGGACATCACCAGCGATGCCATAGCCTGCAGTAAACAGATAACGCCCGTCAGCACACTGAAGGATCACCTTGCCCTGTCCCTTGTCAATCACCTTAAAACGGGTATGTGCGCTCTGATCTGTGCTGTCTGTATCATACAGCAGGCCATGCGCCAGCGCCACCATCGGCTTCTGCGTAGCCAGATTGATGATACGGATGCTCTTGCCATAAGGGATATTCCCACTACGATCTGCCTGAGGTTCCTCAACGGTGAAGTTGTCGAACTCTGCAAAGCCGCCGTTCCGTCCCTTATAGTTGAAGGCGAAAAGCGCATAGCGAGAACCCTGGAACGAGATGAGCTGATAGCTGAGCGGCATCTCTCGTCCTAACTGCTTAAACACCTTTCCATCGAGTGAGTACTCGTAGTGCGCCCGATCGTGATCATAGTCTCCCACCATACGGAGGTAGATCTTAGAGGTAAGTGATGTGAAAGGAGTGTCTATAGTGTCATTAGTAGTTTGTTCGAAACAGCGCAGAATAGTCTGCTTTCCTTCCTTCACGATTCCTATCCACGAACAAGGCACATTGATATTCCCCAAACCAGCCACATCGCCATCCTTCATGCCTTTGGTATAAAGCTCGACGGTTGCCACAGATGTAGGACCTATGACACGCTGGGTGAGGGTGTTACGAGCCCACATCAGTTGTTCAGCAGGCATTGTCTGCAGGCGCAAGCGCCCGTTCTTCAGGCTCCACTTACTGTCATCAGGGTTATGGTTCCACTGCCAAACCCGGCCAAGCACCTTATTATCAAAGTTCTCACTGCGCTCGTATGGTGCCCTAGGGATACTAGCCGACCTAGTCAACCTAGAAATACTAGAGACATCCGGCTTAATCCAGGTGCGCGGGGCTCGGCCTAAGTTGCCTTCGAGTCCCAGCATGGGCCAACCGTCTTTCCAAGTGATAGGTGCCAATGTGACAGTACGGCCGATTGAATGGAAGTCCATCATCAGCAATGCCCACCACTGCCCGCTCTGATCCTCTACAATACCACCTTGATGGATATTGGAGCATGCCGTAGCGTCCTTATCGACCTCAGGGATACCAAACTTTGTACCATCCTCACCGATGCGATATTTCACGCCCTCTGGTACCTGCGTCAGCGAGGCGGCATGATAGCCAAAGGTCTCATCAGCAGTGATAGTGATGGTCTCATAAGGTCCCCAGATGCTCTTGGAACGAGAACAGAGAGTCCGACCATTAGGTTTGTAATCGGTAGAGATGAGGTAATACATGCCATTGATCTTATACATGTGATGCCCCTCACCCACTGCGTTACCTTCAGGAATGATGGTACGTTCCGTCTCCTCGATAGGACCACTCATGTCTGCCTTCAACTCCGTGCACTTAACCTCGCCATAGCCATGAATGGCATAGATCTTCCCATTATCGTCGAAGAGCACGGAGAGGTCGTAGATACGTCCCTGCATGTTATGGTGCTTCCATGGACCACGGATGTCTTTGCTGGTGTAGCATTGCAGTCCCTTGCCGTTGATATTAGTAAAGACATAGAACTGACCGTTAGCATAACGGATGGCCGGAGCCCAGACGCCCTGTCCATATATCTCCTGATGATTCTTCAGTGAGAAGGCATCGTCAGGGAAATCAAAGCGATCGAAGCAATAGCTGATATTCTCCCAGTTCACAAGATCCTTCGAATGCAAGATGACCAAGCCTGGTACGGTATGCATAGTGGTACCAGCCAGATAATAGTCATCGCCTACGCGAAGGATATCGGGATCAGAAAACTCATCATAGAAAAGCGGATTGGTAAACGTGCCGTTGCCATTATCCGCAGTCCATGATTTCCACTGGGCTTTCAGACCCAGCGGAATCATGCACATCAATATTAGTAGTAGTATGAATCTTCTCATTATTGTCTAGTTAAAGAGCTATTTGTGGCCAGCCATCTGCCGTCCATTGGATAGGACACTGGATGAGGATCGATGCGCCCTTGTGAGCAATACTGTAGCCGTGGCAGATGAAGATATCCTGTCCGTCAATCGTATAGGCAGCGCAGTGACCTGCAGCCTCATAAGCCTTCTTGTCGCCTTTGAGGAAGAGCTTACCACCGATAGGTGCTCTTGCTGCCCTGACAGCAATAATCCCACGACACAAAGAGATAGTACCAACCATGATGCTTCAGGATGAAAGGTGCCTCGATGGCATTAGGACCAGCGAAGTCGGAAGTGGGATTCTTCGGCGGGTTAGGGTTCACTGGGAGTGCCGCCTTGGCATCAGGATCGTTGAGGTTGTAGCGGCGTGCAATGGTGCGGGGCTTCTCTCCCGCAGCGATATGCATGGTTGTATCGAGACGGACAATCTGAATACCGTCCCAGAAAGAACCCCATACCAGCCAGGGCTGATCCTTATCGTCGATGACGAAGTTCGGATCGATGGCATTCCAGTTATCACGTCCCTCGCGTGAGGTCACGATACAGCCTTCATCCTCCCACAAGGGGAAAGAGAGTGAAGGACTGGAGAGCAGACCAATGGTTGAACCGTTCTTGCCAAAGGTGGAACAGCTATAAGCCAACCACCAGCGGTTATGCCACTTGATAACATCAGGTGCCCATACATGATAACGGAAACCTGACACGGAATCACGGGTCCACTTGGGGATGACTGTCATCACGGGGTCGGGCAGCACCGTCCAGTTCTTACGATCCTTAGAGGTCATCTGCTGAATACCCATGCCAGTGGCAAAGATATGATAGGTACTGTCCTCATACGCCATGACGGGATCATGCACCATGGGCGTATCTGTAGTGAACGCAGCCCTTGGGTGATGAGACTGAGCCTGAAGGGTTGTGCTCACTATGAGCACAACCGTTATGAATAGGAAACGTTTCATTATTTAGTCAAGTTTTAGTCGCCATACCTATAGCCCCACATGGTTTCACCAGTGGTACTATTCAGGAGTGTAAAGGCGGGAGTTCTGTCGTTAGAGGGTTCCAAGGTCTGTTCCACCATGACACCTTTGTAAACCTGGCCGTTGTCAGTAACGGTGAAATATGAGGTACCATCTTTCACTGTCCACTTACCAGAGAAACCACCAGTAATGTTACCAGCGGCATCGAGTGTCACTTCCACTGGCTTACTGTACTCCTTCGCCATGTGATTCAGTTTATACTTATGAATCAGGAGCTTATATTTACCAGGAACATCGCTTGTAGCCACATACTGCTTCTTGGCTATCTTAGCAGTCTTCGTCACCTCACCCGTGTATTCAAATGGTGCAGCAACCAGCCAACCATCCTCATTCTGGAACAACTGATGGACACGCACCTCATGGTTCTCGCCCTTATTTTGGAAACGGGTGTGATAAACCAGATAGGCACGTCCGTCTTCAGCCGCAATGGCAGAGTTATGCCCCTGTGAGCGCTCTGAGTTGGCACCCACCGTCTGCTTGCCCCATTCGCCGTAGGCACCAAAGATGTTCACACCCCGGTTGCCATCATCCTCATTAGGACCGAAATCAGTGGAGAACTTCTCGAAGACAGCATTGGCGTTCTTGCTATCAACATAAGGTCCTTCAGGTTTCTTGGAACGGAACACGCGCATCTGGTAACCACCATTATTATAATCACTGGGGACACCACCTGCCGCCAGTCCACCATAGGACATAAAGAGGTAATAATAGCCACTGATATACTCGATATAGCTACCCTCGCCAGATACGTAGTAGCCACCAGCTATCTTCGTACCAAAATATGGATCAGAGGTTGTATTCTCCGCATAAGTCACATCGTAATCACGCAAGCCTGTAGCCTCATCGAGTTCAAGCATGAAAATACCACCACTCCAAGAGCCATACGACATCCACAGCTTACCACTCTCGTCATAGAACACACAAGGATCGATACAGTTGGGATAGCTTGGCTTGTCAATACTTGCCCAAGGCGTTTTATAACGACTGGGAAGCGAAGTCTGTGTACCTAACACCAATTCCAAGTCTGTGTCCTTATAGGCATCGCCTGTATGGAAGCCACTAATCACGACAGGACCTTGGTAAAGATAAGGACCTGTAATGTTATCAGAAGTCATCAGCACGATACTGGAGTACCAGTTTTCGCCATTGACACTCATATACATACACCACTTGCCCAACTTCTTATTGTAGATTACATCGGGTGCCCACAAGTTTCCTTTAATATCATAAGAGGGGTTACCACGCTTAGCCCATGCCTGAGCATCAAACGCTGGGAAGTCAACCTCTGCTCCACCCTTCTTCACTTTGGTGACGGCAGGTGTTGTAAATGCAACATTCGGTGCTGCATCACCAATGGTAGCTGTAGCGAAGGGAACAGTCACCTTATCCCAAGCCAACAGATTTGAAGACTTCGCATTGTCGCGATGCGAGCCAAAGATATAATACATCTGGGAAGTAGGATCCCAAACCACGCTGGGGTCATGCACAGTGACATGTTTCAGGTCGCTGCCACCCAAAGTCTGTATCTCATCGTCGTCACCAGGCGTCGGCGTTGGTGTTGGAGTAGGTGTTGGCGTGGGCGTTGGTGTGGGAGCAGGCACATCGCCGTCACTACCACCTCCACAGGCTGTCAGTGTCAAGACTGCCAACAACAGACCACAAAGTTTAGTATCAAGCTTCTTCATCATCATCAAAATTGAAAAATAGGGGGCGGGTATAATGTGCCCCGCCCCCAGCTAGCATTATTAACTTAAAAAACCAAATAACTACCGTCACATGTAAACGAGAAGTTCAGATCGCCTGGCTCCACCGCTTTAATGTTCAGATAATATAACTTGTAGGTAGTGCCGTCAGTGCCCTTGATCACTGCCTGAACATCGGCTGTGCCGTTGTTAATGTTGGTGATATAGAGACTAACCTTTGCACCATTCATGGCGACACGCCACTCATCCCAGTTCCAGCCTTCCCAGTCTTTGGGATAGCCACCCACGAGGAGATTAGTATTTCCGTCGTAGCCAGCACCCCAACCAAAGTAGTCGGCACGCACCACTGCATACTCTTGCAGATTGGTGTTACGCAGAATCACCACGAAGTTGTTCCAGTTGTTGGCCATGCTGCTATAGTTGGTGAAATCAATCTGATAGGTCTCGCCAGCAGGCACCTTCACATCCTTTGTGAATACCGACCACCAGGCAGCAGTGCAATCCTCTGTGCCGAGATCCTTCTCTGCCATCTTGTGAAGCTTCAAAGCAGACTCAGCAACAGTCACGTTAACTGTAACGGTCTTGCCGTTCTTAGCCTTCAGCGTAACTGCCTGAGTTCCAGCCTGAGCCTTGATATTGCCGTACTCCAGACTGTCGAGGTTGTAAGAAGTTGTGTAACCACCTTCATAGGTAGCGGTCAGCTCCAGACCCTCACGATCGAATACGAGGGTACGATCCTTCACGTCGCTAACGGCTGCTGAATTATAATAGTAGTAGTTTGTTCGTTTTGGAGCAGTCTTCAGTACCAGTGAAGTCATCTTGTCAGCAGAAGGAACCACCTCGAACTCTGCACTTGCCATGATTGGCTTGTTGGCAGCAACACCGTTGGTTGTCTTAGCATACATCACCACAAGTGTCTTCTTACCAGGATCAGTGATGTCAGGAATTGAGTTGAATACCAGCTGATCGGCTGTAACTTCCTTGATAACATCCTGCTCATAAGTAACCATAGCTGTCACATTCTTCATAGCCTCTTCAAGTGCAACACCCTGCTGAATCTCAGAAGGCACATTCTTAAGCAGCATAGATACAGGTTGCTTGTCTTCCTTAGACGTGCATCCACCGATTGGCTCGATATTGGTTGTCAGGAACTGTACAAATGAACCTTCGACACCTATACGACAGCAGATATCCTGACTTGAAGTTGCTGCATCAGGGAACGGTGTGTTCTGGATATAAGACTTTGACAGTGTACCATTTGTGAAGTTGATATAGATACCACCATCTTGGCGTTCTACTGTCAGCGTAATCTTACCATTCATATTCTGTACCGAAGGATCGATATCATCAGTTCCAGAAGCATTACCGAAGTTTGCTACGACAAGACTTCTGTCGATATTTGAACCCCACTCAGAGTTCTTGGAAGGGTCGTTATCGAAACGGATCACACCATATTCTGTGCCCATATCGGCACTGTTAAGTACGATATAGAAGTTCTTATAGTACTTATTGTCCGGATTCACGGTCAGTGTGAACTCTGCATTCCACTTCTTACCTGCAGGAACAACATAAGTCTTTCCCAGTGTCCAGAAAGGTGCAGAAAAATCGGTTTCACCAATAGGATAGTAATCATCCATCATACCCACCAGTTCCTCTGGGGTGTTTGCCTGCTTGATTGAATCAACCTTTTCGGCAATCCAATCTGGCGCATCCATTTTATACAGATCACCACCCTCACAACTCGTTAGAGCCAACATGCCAAGGGCAGCTGCGCAGAAAGCGGATGCTATTTTATTCAGATGTTTCATAATCTTTATATTCTTTTATTGGTTTTATATTACTATTTCAAATCTACAACAGGATGAACGGTCCATCCATTACCTGTGAAGTAACTGGTATTGTCAATGTCGTAGTTTGCAGAGTTACCATCAAGGTTCGGGTTAGCATTCAGATGCTTCTGAGGGATAGGCAGGAATTCATGACCTGGTACATAAGAGTCGTAAGAGCTCTTAGCTTCCCAACTGTCACCATCCTTATCCACATAACGAGACGTGAAGACATAATCATCAAGTGGGGTCTTGAGCAGGCTCTTCTTAGACGACAAGAAGAAGTAGCCATGTTCAACCAGCTGATCCATACGATCTTTGTTATAGAAGAATCCCCAACGGATCAGGTCAAAGCCACGACCAAACTCACAACCGAACTCTTTTGGACGCTCCACGTTGGCAATCTGCTCGAAGAGCTTATCCTTAGAATTGAAGTCTGAAAGCTTCAGGCTTGCCAACTCAGCACGATTACGCACCTGGTTGATCCAGTCGATAGCCTGCTGTGTAGGCCCATTTACTTCGTTCTCGCACTCAGCCGCACGGAGCAGAACATCAGCATAGCGCATCATGCGCAGGTTGATACCATCATGCAAACCAGTAACTACCTTGTCATAGAGACCTGTACGCAGGTTTGTCCACTTCGCAATGGGGAAACCACCGTTACCATTGTTGGTAACTACAGGGTTCTTGTCATCGATGGTTGACTTATAGCATACATTACCATATTCGAAGCCTTCCCAGTCAGTCTCGTAGGTACCAATGGTCCAATAGAGACGTGGATCAAGCTTTCCGCTGGTCGTCTTCTCAGCCTTGAAGAGCTCATAGAGCCAAGGAGCGGCAGAGAGGTCAGCCCAACCACCGAAGTCGCCAGGACCAAAGTTACTCTCAATAGCAGATCCCTGAGTAGCGTTAGCACTGGTGTTAACAGGTGTCCACTCATCGTCAGTGCCCTGAGTACCATAATCCAGGAACTGTACCTCGAACAGGCTCTCGGCATTGTTCTCGTACTGTGAACCCTCGCGGAAGTTGTCGCCATAGTTCTTCATCAGCTCGTACTTACCATACTTCTGAGCAATGATGTCCTTCAGCACGGTAAGTGCCTCGCTGTACTTATGACGCTGCATGAGAGCACGGGCATAATAACCAGCTGCTGCACCTTTGGTAGCGCGGCCTTTGGCCCACTCACCACCCTCATCACGTGAGGGGAGCAGCTCCATAGCATCCTTGAAATCACTCTCCACCTGATCGAACACATCGTCATAGGTACTGCTTGATGCATACAAGCCATCAAGTGAATTGTATGAGTCATAGTCGGTAATCAGCGGTGGATTCTGATAATAGCCAGCCAAGTTATAATAAGCCAGACCACGGATGAAGAGTGCCTGTCCTAAGATGCGACGCTCTTTCTCGTTGAAAGCTGATGGATCCTGACCCAGACGATCCTGGATATAGTTACAAACGTTGATGGTATAGTACCACTCACGCCAAGTCCATTCTGTAATCTCATCAGTGAATGCGACATTCAGGTTGTCGAATGGCAAATACCACTGCTGTGATGAGTTCCATACCTCATCACCACGACACAGGTCGATGGTATAGCCTACACGGGCATAAGAACCCTCCATACGGATATGGTTGTAAGCGGCAATCACAGCCTCCTCCAAGTCTTCAGCACTATTACCGAAGGTTCCCGTTGTCTGCTGGTTGGGGTTCGTCAATTCCAGCTTGTCACTGCACGATGTCAGCGTGCTAAGCCCCAGACACAGGGCAAGTGAAATTTTATATAGTTTCATATTCTTCGTTATTTCTTAATTTATTAATCATGCTTTCATCCCTTAGAATGAGAAGAGGAGACCGGCCATGAAGGTACGCGGTGTCGGGAATGAACAGAAGTTGTAACCCGGTGTGAATGTACCACCTGCGTAGTCAACATTGTAGCCATGATACTTGGTGAATGTGTAGAGGTTCTGTGCAGAAACATATACACGTGCGCCAGAAACAACACCCTTGAACACCTTGTCAGGAATGTTATAACCCAACTCGATATTGGCAATCTTCCAGTAAGCAGCATTCTGAATCTTACGCTCGCTGAACAGATCGTTCCAACCTAATGTAGCGTTGCTCACTACATATGTACGAGGAACATTTGAGATATAGGTAGAGCCATCCCACTGATTGGCATCAAGCATACCTACCTCCTTGTTACCCCAACCATAGCATGAGTTCAAGCTGTTATAGATATCATCTGCTACATGATAGTTGAATGCACCAAAGGTGGAAATAGCCAGGTCGAAGTTCTTGTACTCCAGACGGGCACTGAGACCGAAGTTAACCTTTGGCAGACCACTACCAAGAACTGTCTGATCATCACCGTTGATAACACCATCACCGTTAATATCCTTATAGAGGCAGTCACCTACATTAGCACCCTGCTGAACAGCATGCTTGTCGAGGGCATCTTGAGTGCGGGCAATATCCTCATATACCCAACCATAGAACTGTCCAACTTCCTCTCCAATCTTTGTGATGTAAGAACCAGTAATATAAGAATCAGTACCGAAGCCAAGTGAAGTCACCTTATTCTTCAGAGTGCTCAAGTTGGCACTAATCTGATGCTTGATGGGATGATCATTGTTACGATAGGTCAAAGAGAACTCGAAACCACTGTTCTCCATCGAAGCAGCGTTCATTGTTACTGTTGTGTTAGATACACCTGCATTTGAAGGAACGGGCACACCATAGAGCAGATCCTGAGACTTGTTCTTGTACCACTCAGCAGTGAACTCAATGCGGTTGTTGAAGAGTGCGAGGTCGATACCTACGTTCATGGTCTTCTTCTTCTCCCATGCAATGTTCTCATTAACGAACGTTGAAACAGCAGAACCAGTAATAGGAGCGTTACCGAAGCTATAGGTCATGTTGTTACGCATCATCGTTGCCTGATACATGTACTCACCAATGTTCTCATTACCGAGCTCACCATAGCTGGCACGTACCTTAAACATATTAATAATATTGCGGTCGATGGGATAGAACTTTTCCTTATCGAAACGCCAACCGATAGATATTGATGGGAAAGTACCCCAACGAATATCCTTTGTCAGACGAGAGCTGCCATCACGACGGATCACAGCAGAAAGCAGATATTTACCATCGTAGTCGTAGATCAAACGACCGATAACAGAAGTCAGGGCGTGCTTATACTCGAAAGAGCTAGCGTCACGGCTACCTACTGCATTCTGAATCTGCAGGAAGTAAGGCTCTGAGAAGTTAACACCCCAGGCATTCAGCTCGTGGGTATTCTCCTCTTCGTATGTGATACCACCCAACAGATTGATGTGGTGCAAACCGATGGTTCCATCGTAATTAATTGTATTTTCAACGAGGAAGTCGCCATAAGAACGGGTGCTCTTAGTCAGCTTCTCATTACTCTTATCAAGATATACACGGTTGCTCTGAATCCAAGCTGACACCCAAGTCTTATCCTGAGCATGAGTTTTGCTGTAAGAAAGGTTCAACTTATAGTTCAGCTTATGGTTCTTGTTTTCAAAACCAATCATCTTCATCAGATCAACGTCAGCAGAACCAGTAGCCACCACGCGGTCAACGATGGTATTACGAGTCAGCAGATTGTTCACCAACAAGGGGTTAGAGGCAGATATGTCACCATGTACGGTATCATAATATACGCCATAACCATAAGCATCGTAATTATAGCTGCTGGCAGAACCCACCTTATCATCGAGTACCCATGTTGACTCATCGTATGCCTTAATAGTAGGCTGCATCAACAGCGTACCACGAAGCACATTGGTCACGTCACCATAAAGACCCTGTACATACTCAGAAGCGTTGGAAAGCCCCATACCATCCTGATTTGAGTGAGAATAAACAACACTGGTTTGGAATTTAATGAATTTCGTCTCCATGGTGTTGTTCACACGGGTAGTGAAACGCTCATAGTTTGGACCAGCACCTTCCAACGTACCTTTCTGCTTAAAATAATCCAGAGACACATTATAAGTATTATGTGCGCCACCTCCGCTCAGATTGATGTTGTGGTTCTGGCGGGTACCAGTCTTGAAGACCTCTTTAAACCAGTCGGTATTGGTATTATCCTGAAATTTGTAAATGCCATTACCAAGATCGCTGTATCCACCAGGCAGCGGGGTTCCTGAATTTTTGGCAGCCTGACCAAGATAAGAACTATACTGATCAGCATTCATCACATCATATTCACTCTTGCTGATAAGGTCAACACCAAAGTAGCCCTTATAATCAACCTTTAATGGCTGATCCTTCTTACCACCCTTGGTGGTGATGATTACCACACCATTAGCAGCACGAGAACCGTAGATAGCACCGGCAGAAGCATCTTTCAGCACCTGAATGGTCTCAATGTCGTTTGGTGAGAAGTCACGGATAGTTGTACCCATGGGCACACCATCAATCACATAAAGAGGAGCAGTGCTACCGAAAGAACCGACACCACGAATTCTAACAGATGGATCGGCACCAGGCTGACCGTCAGAAGTAATCTGAACACCAGCCACCTTACCTTCAAGCATCGTGGAGATGTTAGCGTTAGATGTACGCTTCAGTTCATCAGCATCCACAACAGATACAGAACCTGTCAAGTCAGCCTTCTTCTGAGTACCATAACCCACAACAACCACTTGCTCGAGCATCAGAGCATCGCTCTCAAGCTGAATCTGACCAAGGTCCGCACGTCCGCGTACTGCAAATGCGCGTTCCTTATAACCCACATAACTGATCAGCAAAGTTGCATCTGACGGAACATCCATCTGGAAATTACCATCGAAATCAGTCACACTACCACTGTTGGCGCCCTTCAGTTTCACTGTGGCACCAATGAGAGGTTCACCACTCTGGTCAACGACCTGGCCGCTAACCTTGATGGTCTTTGCCTGTGCCACTTCTGCCATTGCGGGGATCGGGCTGATAGCAAGACCTCCGATGACACTTAAACTTAGCAGCGCAGAAAAAACTACTTGTTTTCTCATTGTTAATTGTTTTAAGTTTTAAATTAAAAATAGCTAGTTTGAACAACTTTGCTGCAAAGATACGCATATAATATAGATAGCAGGGTGGACAAAACGATTTATTAGGTGGACAAAAATAAAAATATCCACTTTGCTGTATTTTATCCACCTCTTGAGATAAATCAAGACCTATTCTTGAGCTATATCAAGACCATGAACTTGGGCTTGTTCCGAACATTTTAGTAAAACAACGCGTAAAATACTTCGGATCATTAAAGCCTACAGCATAGGCAATTTCTGTGATATTGCGATTATCTGTCTTCGCAGAAAGCAACTCTTTTGCCATGTTAAGACGATAATTCCGTATGAACTGACCAGCAGGAAGACCAACTTCGGCATTCAAGCGCTTGCTGACAACTGTTCGACTCATGCCAAGAGCATCGCAGAACTCCTGTACACCAAACTCTGAATCCATATAATGGGATTCCATCACCTGCATCACACTTTCCATAAAAGGTCTGGTACTCTTTAAAGCCTCCTCTTGGTCAGCCTCTACACTCTTAGACACACTATCCTTGTAACGCTGCTGATTGTCGAGGATATTTTGAATCCGTCCTTGAAGCTGATGTGGATCATCAGACTCCTCAAGCGCTTTACGGATAGGATTCATCAACTGCTCTGCCTCACGGCGCTTCAGTTCTGCAACACGGCGATTGTATCCATAGACAACAATGCCCACAAATAGGAAACCTAACAACGAACGGAACCACCAACTATTCCAGAAAGAAGGTACGACCTCCACATCAATAGATATAATTTCATCCTCCCCAACAGTCTGTAACGACTGATATTTGACCTCAAACGTGTAATGTCCAGCGGGTAGCGCACTGTAACGAACCGAGTGCATACCAGGTTTTAGCAAAGTCCAATCTTTATCAAAGCCTTTCATCCGATAGCTATAGAGTCCCTGACGCTCATGGCCGAAATCAAGAGCTGAAAAGGAAATCGAGAAGGATCGGTTACTTTCTTTCAAAGTAATGGCATCCGCTATAGAGATATCAGCATCCAAATAATCACTACCTGCGAACACATCCTGGTTATCAACCATCAGATTGGTAAAAACCAAATGCCCTTGATAAGGGCTATCAGTATTCTCACCCGTTATTTCAATCAGTCCACCCTCAGTTCCTAAATAAATCCTGCCCGAAGAGTCCTTGATGGCTGAATTCCAATAGAAATGAGGATTTACCAATCCATCGAATTGAGAATAATTGGTAAACGCTTGTATCTTGGGATCATAGACTGACAGGCCATTTTGAGTTGTTATCCATAAACGGCCATTACTATCCTCTGTGATCCCCTTCACACCATTATACGCCATTCCATCCGCCTGAGTCAACACTTCAAAATGCTCATCCCCTTTCTCATCTACAACGCGACGATAGAGACCATAGCCATTACTACCTAACCAAAGCGTACCATCGCTGGCTTCACAGAAGGATGATATCTTATCCACAATTTTGGAATTAGGATCACTCAATAAGTGTATAATGGCACGACTTTGGAATTTACCGTTCTTACAGGACTTGAGGTCAACGATACGAACGCCCTGGATACATCCCATCCACAGATGACCATCATGCGTTACAATAGAACCAATGCAACCACGCACTTCTTGACAGCCATCGAACGGTTCCTCCAAACGGCCAGTACTAAAACGATAGAAGAACATGCCGTCATTACTGCCTATCCACATACCATGATTGATGGAGTCGTATGCCAACGCACCCACAAAGTTTGTCAGGCGCTTCTGCTCATCGGTCAATTCCAGACGAGTGATCCGCTGCGGGGCTTTCATATCTAGCAGACAGATACCCCCGCCCCATGTACCAATCCACAAGCGTCCTTGTCCATCAGCTGTCAGGGCAGACACACTATTATGTGACAACCCTGAGTTAGAGACTGTATAGTGAGTAAAGGAATCATCTCCAACAACCTTTCGGTTCAAGCCACCCTCAACGGTTCCTACCCATAGCGTACCATCCGGCTCTGCATACATCGCATTGACAGGATTGGGAGAGAGTGAACCAGGATCGCTGGTATGGACATGATTCTTCAATAAAAGCTGACGAGGCGAGAGGCGCACGACGCCACCTGACTCTGTGCCAATATAAATCAGGCCTTTATCAATCAGAAGACAATGGATGAAATCGTTTTTCAGGGGAATAGCACTGGCGCTGTTCCAAGCTGAGAAGCTATTAGTGGCATCATCATAGATGTTTACGCCATAAAGAGAGCCAACAAGCAATGTATTATCTGGCATCAGCGCCAGACTGGACAAGAACTCATGTGACAGCATACCTTCGCCCTCACCATAGCGATAACGGTCTAACTGATTATGGTAAGGGTCAAAACGGAATACCCCATGATTGGTGGTCAGCCACACCACATTACCTCGTTTGAGGATATCTGTGATATAGAAGTTAAACAGAGCTCGCAGCGATGGAGAGATCTCCTCACGGACAAGCGTACCATTCTTCTCTACCATCCGATAGATGCCGTGGTCAATACCTACCCAAGGTTTACCATTGCCATCAACATCAACCAGACAGATGTCAGGTGTATTACCTATATAGTTATAAGAACTAATACTACTAACAACGCCATCCTCGCTGAAAGACAATAAGGAGACTTCCTTTGTTGTAATGACCCATACCCTACCCAAGGCATCCGTATAGACCTTTACGCCAGGTTGGGAGAGAAGGGCATTCAGGTCGCCATTGGCAGTCTTCGGCACTATTGGTAACATCGTCTTGAGGTCAATCACACAAGTACCCTCATCGAAAGCAATCCAAAGTCGTTTGAACCGGTCTTCAGTGATGCTTTTGCATGAAAGACTTCTAAGTCCAAGCACGGGATGCATCATTCCATAGCCGTCATAACGCACCAAGCCGCCTCCATATGTACCAATCCAGAGGAAACCATTGGAATCCGTGTAAAGCGCACTAACATTATTATGAGGCAGCCCGTTGCTCAGATCCAGATAAGCCAGGTTATAACGCTCCGTCAAAAGGTTCCCACCACCGAAACAGACCAGTGAGAACAACAGTGAAATAACAATTCCAACGGAACGACGCAGTATCATACAGCTTATTTCTTATCCGTAATGACGAAAACACAGAGGGAAGCGATCAGGAAACTGACGCCTGCAACAATCATCATTGTAGATTGATGGTGCCCAACTAACGAGAGGATGGTGCCACCGCAGATAGCTGCCACAATCTGAGGTACGCAGATGGTACCGTTGAAAAGACCGAGATAAGCACCCATGTGTCCGTAGCCCTGCAAGGCATTTGTAACAAACGTAAAGGGCATGGCCAACATCGCAGCCCAAGCGCAGCCAACGAGCAGGAAGGGGATAATCTGTAGGTACTGGTCGTGAAGGTAAGGTATCAAACAGAAGCCGACAGCTCCGAGAATCAGGCTCACACTATAGGCAAGTTTAGTATTACTGAAACGTGGTAGCATCGCAGCCCAGGCGACAGAGCCCATAGCCTGGATGGCATAGAGCACACCCGTCCAGTTAGCAGCTTCCTGATAGGCGTCGGTGGCAGGGTCGATAGTACCCCAGACCGTCTCCGACACAGCATCCACCACGTAAGTCCACATATAAAGCATACCAGCCCAGCAGAAGAACTGCACCAAACCGACCTTCCAGAATGTGGAAGGCGCATTCTTCAGCAGGCTTATCCAGTTGGCAGAGCCTTCTTTTTCTTCTGAAACGGGGTTGTATTCCTTGTACTCCTGAGGATTCCACTCCTTGACCTTCATCGTGGTATAGAGTACACAAAGGATGAGGATGGCCGCACCGCAATAGAATGACCAGATGACCGAATCGGGCACGATGCCCTCAGGTGCCACGTTCTTCAGTCCGATCCAGGTGAACACAAAGGGGAAAAGAAAACCTACCACTGAACCTGCGTTACAAAGGAACGACTGAATAGAGTAGGCTTTGGCCTTCTGCTTCTCGTTGACCATATCGCCAACCAACATCTTGAAGGGCTGCATCGCCATGTTGATACTCGTATCGAGCAACATCAGAGCCACCAGTCCAAAGATCAGGGCTGCACCCACAGCCATTCCAAATGAGCCAGCATTGGGCAACAGGCACATCACTGCCACAGCTACAGCAGCTCCTATAAATAAATAAGGTATTCGACGACCGAAACGAGTCCATGTTTTATCACTCAATGTGCCCACAATCGGCTGTACCAGGATACCCATCAACGGGGGCAAGATCCAGAAGAAACTCAGCGAGTGGGGATCAGCACCCAGTGTACGGAAGATTCGCGAGATGTTTGCACTCTGCAGCGCATAAGCGATCTGCACACCAAAGAAACCAAAGCTCAGGTTCCACAGATTCCAAAAGGAAAGATCAGGTTTCTGTTTCATATCATTTATTATCTAGTTGTTCCTCTAATCACCAAGCGCGTGCGGATAATACGTTTCTCTATTTTCTCTAATGGCGAAACGCCATCCACCTTATCCATCAGGATTGTTGCCGCCTCCTCACCTACCCGATGCCCACGTTGTTCAACTGTGGTCAGCATAGGATCACAGGCAATGGCACGCTGACCATTCGTAAAGCCACAGATGGAGATATCCTCTGGTACACGGTAACCAGCATGCTTGACGGTATATAAGATACCAATAGCAGTATCATCATTCACGGCAAAGAACCCATCAGGCGGATTATCGATTGCCATGATTGAGGGGGTGACATGTTCCGCATCAGCACGATTGTCGCACACAATAATAACATTCTCGTCAATCGACAAGCCATGTTTCAGAAGGGCATCCTTGTATCCATTATAACGGTTTTTAGATATCTCCATCTGCATAGGACTACCATAGAAGGCGATATGTTTACAACCTGTCTCGATAAGATAAGAAACCGCATTATAGGCTCCCATATAGTCATCTACCACCACACGACTGGCATTGACACCTGTACAGATACGGTCATAGAAAACCAAGGGGATGCCTGCATCAATCAGTCGCTGATAATGATCATAGTTCTTGGTGTCTTTGGCTTGCGACACAATGACCCCACAAACCTTGTAGCGCAGGAAATTTTCACAGATACGGACTTCGCGCTCATATTGTTCGCCACTCAAAGCCACCATGATACGATAGCCACGGGCAGCCGCAGCCTCCTCAATACCTGTCAGGATGGATGAAAAATAATAGTGAGTAAACTCTGGCACAATAACACCTATCACCCGTTGAGGCATCACACGGCTGTGGCGCAAAGCCTCACCAATGGCATTCGGATAGAAATTGTGCTCACGGGCATATTGCTGGATTGCTTTGCGGCGTTCCTCACTGATACGAGGCGAGTCTTTCAAAGCACGAGACACCGTCGCCACAGAGATTCCAAACTCCTTGGCGATATCCTTCATTGTCATGGGTGCCTTCTCTTCCATGTGGCTTTTAACTATTGCTGTTGCAAAGGTAAACAAAAGTATTTAAATATTATAATAATGTATGTTAATATTATTGATACAGGTCAATGCAAACGTTTGCATCGCAGTTTTGTGTATTTTCGTGCAAAAAAAGTACAACATAATCAAAAGTAACCTAAATTTGCACCGTGAATAACAGCTAAAGTGCTAGATAACGATATTTAAAATAACTATTTTAACTCTAATTAAATGTAATGATGAAGCAGGTAAACATTCAAGTTCCGCTTAGGATGCTCGGCCTTATCTTAGGGCTGTTCCTATCGGTAAGTGCCTTTGCCCAGATTGAGGTTAAGGGCCATGTGAAAGATGCTGCAGGCGAAGACATTATCGGTGCAACAGTACGCGTAGAGGGCACACAGACCGCTACCGTATCTGATTTCGACGGTAACTTCGTACTGAAGGCAAATGAGGGTGCAACCATTACTGTCTCTTATGTTGGCTATCAGACTGCCACAGTAAAGGCCGCACCGACTGTAGAGGTAACACTCGTGGATGACGCCGCTGTACTGAACGAAGTGGTGGTCATCGGTTACGGTGTCGCAAGAAAGAGCGACCTGACTGGATCAGTGACAGCCCTGAAGCCAGATTCAAAGAACAAGGGTCTGGTGGTAAATGCTCAGGACATGCTGGCTGGTAAAGTAGCTGGTGTGAATATCACTTCAAACAGTGGTGAGCCTGGTGCAGGATCTAAGATCCGTATCCGTGGCGGTTCGTCACTGTCAGCTTCTAATGACCCGTTGATCGTTATCGATGGTATCCCCATCGACAATAGTGGTGTTGCTGGTGCCCCCAACATTCTGTCAACCATTAACCCACAGGACATTGAATCCTTCAACGTGCTGAAAGACGCTTCTGCTACCGCTATCTATGGTAGCCGTGGTTCTAACGGTGTTATCATCATCACCACCAAGAAAGGTCGTATGGGTATGGCTCCTCAGATATCTTATGCAGGAAGCATGACCATCAGCATGAATAAAAAGACACTTGATGTCATGGACGGCGACCAGTTCCGTTCATACATCACAAATCTGTATGGCACTGACCATGACGCATACCGCGCATTGGGTACCGCAAATACCGACTGGCAGGATCTGATTTATAGAACCGCCGTATCCCACGATCACAACGTGACGCTGACCGGTGCCCTTAAGCAGCTGCCCTATCGTGTCTCTTTAGGTTACACGAACCAGCAGGGTACTTTAAAGAACTCAGGCTTTAGACGTGTAACAGCCTCATTCAACCTTAATCCCAGCCTGCTGGACGATCACTTGAAAATCGACTTGAATGCCAAGGGTATGTACTCTCGCTCATCTTATGCTAACACTGGTGCTGTGGGTGCTGCTATCAGCATGGATCCTTCTCAGGACCCCTACTCATTCACCTCTCAGTATAGCAAGGATATGCTGGGTGACAATGCTGGTCAGATGCTGCAGAACTTCGGTGGTTATTACCAGTGGCTCGGCACGGGTTCTTCATTGAACGACAGCACTTGGCCATTTACCAAGTTCAAGGATGCTACCAGCAACCCACTCGCCCTGCTGAACAACCAAACAGACGTAGCTCACAGCCGCTCATTCATCGGTAGTGCAGATTTTGACTATAAGATTCACGGCTTCGAGGACCTGCGTTTGCACGCTACATTGGGTATTGACATCTCAAAGGGTCGCCAGAACACAAACCTCTTCTCCAACTCTCCCGCTACTCCTGGTAGTATGTACTACGGCAAGCAGGGCTACTGGCAGAAGGTAAAGCGTAATACCACATTGAGTGCCTATGCACAGTATTACAAGGATTTCAACAAGGATCATCACTTCGACATCATGGCCGGTTACGAATGGCAGCGCTTCTGGGTGAGTGAAAAGACTGATAAGCCTCGCTATATGCCTATGACCAACAACGATGTTGACTTGCGTGGTACGAAGATTGACTATGAGTATGCTGAAGATAATGTTGAGCACAAGTATGAAAGTTATCTTATCTCATTCTTTGGCCGTTTAAATTACACATTCCTGGATCGCTATATGCTGACTGCTACTTTGCGTGATGATGGTTCTTCACGTTTCAAGAAGCACTGGGCGCTATTCCCCTCTGTAGCTTTAGCTTGGAAGATCAAGCAAGAGTCATTTCTGAAGGATGTTAAGGAACTGAGCGACCTGAAGCTCCGCCTCGGCTGGGGTAAGACTGGTCAGCAAGATCTTAGTAGTAGTGATCCTATCGCCAATTATTACGGCTGGATCCACACCTATTCAAGAAGTATCGGCACCAACGGTTTGTATCCTATCGCAGGCCTTGATGGCGTTCTTGATCGTCCAGACAACTATACAGAAGATCTGAAGTGGGAGACCACAACGACTTATAACGTCGGCTTGGACTTAGGCTTCCTGGATCAGCGCCTGACTGCCAGCTTCGATTTCTACTATCGTAAGACTACCGATCTGCTGAACTATGCCAAGGCTCCGGCTATGTCGGGCTATAAGAACATGATGTGGCAGAACATCGGTTCATTAAAGAATACTGGTTTCGAAGCATCTGTCAGCTGGAAGGCTGTTCAGACAAAGGATTGGTTCTGGCAGTTGGATTACAACTTCACTTACAACAAGAACGAGATTACCGACCTGGAAGGTGTATCAAGCAACGGTCTGCCCGTAGAGACAGGTCCTGGCGCCGGTGGTGGTACTGGTAATACCGTTCAGGCTCATCAGGTAGGCTATGCCGCCAACTCCTTCTATGTATATCAGCAGGTATATGATGCCAATGGTATGCCTATCGAGAACTGTGTCGTTGACCGTAATGGTGATGGTGTGATCACACCTGAAGACCGTTACCTCTATAAGAACCCGACACCTCCTGTAACAATGGGTCTCTCTTCTCGTGTAGAATATAAGAAGTTCGATCTCGGCTTCTCGCTTCGTGCCAGCCTTGGCAACTACGTCTTCAACGACGTACTGCGCGGTTCAAGTAACGTAGGCGAAACCGGTGCATGGGTACAGCAGGCTTATATGGGCAACCATCTGATAGATGCGATGGATCGCAAATGGCAGACATGGGAACTGACCGCCAACCAGTCTGATTACTACGTGACAAACGCTTCTTTCCTGAAGTGTGACAATATCACACTGGGTTACTCTTTCGACAGTTTGTTCAAGGGCAACAGCTATAAGGGCATCGGTGGACGTGTATATGCATCTTGCGCTAATGTGTTCACGATCACGAAGTACAAGGGGCTGGATCCTGAAATCGGCAATGGTGTCGATCAGAACATGTACCCACGTCCTATCTCGATTATCGTTGGTCTTAACCTGAATTTCTAAATATAATAAGGAGAAAAAGTTATGAAATATATCATTAAGAATATTATACCCGCAGCAGCACTTGCCCTGGCTTTAGGAGTAACCTCCTGCACCAAGGACTTGGATGTGGATCCCATCGATCCCAACGTCTCCACAGAATTGAATCTGGATGGTCTCTATCTGAAGTGCTATGCAAACTTAGCTCTGCCAGGAAACGGTGGTGCTAACGGTGATTCCGATATCGACGGATATGATGGTGGTACAGCAGGATTTATCCGCCAGCTCTTCAACTCTAACGAGCTGCCTACTGATGAGTCTATCTGCTGTTGGGGTGACCCTGGTATCTCAGGTTTCAACTTCAACCAGTACGATGCCTCTCACCCGATGATGCACATGTATTATTATCGTCTTACCACGGGTATCAACTACTGCAACAGCTACCTGAACGAGGCTGGTGAAGGCGGTGATGCCCAGAAGAAGGCTGAGGTACGTTTCCTGCGCGCTCTGCAGTATTATATGTTGATGGATGCCTTTGGCAACATTCCTTTCACTGAGACACTTGAGAAGCCTCAACAGATCACTCGCCAAGAGGCTTATAACTGGATTGAGAAGGAACTGCTTGAAGCAGAGCCCAACTTGATGGAAGCCAAAGCCATGAAGTCAAGTGACAAGGACTATGGTTGTGCCACCAAGGGTGCTTGCTGGATGCTGCTGGCCCGTCTGTATCTGAATGCTGAGGTCTATACCGGCCAGGCACAGTGGGCAAAGGCCGCTGAGTATGCTAACAAGGTGATCAACGCCAACTATCAGCTGAACACCACAGGTGCTAACCAGTGGAGTGCTTACCAGATGCTGTTCATGGCCGACAATGGTGAGAGCAGTGCCGCCTACGAGGCTGTGTTCCCCATTCTGCAGGATGGCTCAACAACGACCAGCTGGGGTGGAGCTCTGTTCTGCATCGCCTCTACCTTTGATGGTAAGATGCATGCAAACCCACTTGATCCCAATGCAACCAACAATACCGATCAGGCTTGGGGTGGTAACCGTGCACGCCCGGAACTGGTGCTGAAATTCTTCCCGAACGCTACTACGCCTGAGGGGCAGTCATACGATTTAGCAAAAGCTGCTAACGATGACCGTGCGCTGTTCTGTTCAGAAGGCCGTTCTCTCTACATTGAGAAGCCTACAGACTTCCTACAAGGCTTCGGTGTAGCAAAGTGGACCAACTTCCGCAGTGACAATGGTGCCACTAAGAATGCCTCATTCCCCGATACCGACTTCTTCCTGTTCCGTCTGGCAGAGGCTTATCTGACTGTTGCCGAGGCTGACGCTCGTCAGAATGGTGGCTCAACAACAGCTACAGGCACAGAGCTTATCAACCGTCTGCGTCAGCGCGCCAATGCTACCACTAAGAACACCTACACGCTTGATAATATCATCGACGAGTGGGCACGTGAGTTCTACTATGAGGGCCGCCGTCGTGTGGATCTGATCCGCTTCGGTCTCTATGGTGGTAACAACAGCTACAAATGGCAATGGAAGGGCGGTGCCCAAGATGGTACATCTTTCAGCGCAGACCTCAACATCTACGCTATCCCCTCTAATGAGATTGCAACAAATAGTAACCTGAAGCAGAATCAGGGATACAAGTAATTTAAAAAGTTTAAAGCGTTATGAAAAAAATAATAAAGTCCGCATTACTGTTGCTCTGCAGCATTTGCATCCTTTCGGCTTGTGCGGATGACCGCGACTCAAATCCGACCCTGCAGAATCCAACTGACGGTTCGCTGGTGCTCAACATACCAGGTATGTCTGAGAACGCCATCTTTGACCTGGCAAACTCTGAGACGGTAAATCTCACTCTTAACAGTCTGCCCAACTACGGATTCCCCGCTTATACGAACTACACAGTTTCCGCTTCGTTGAAATCTAACATGGAAAACAGTGTTGACATTTTAAGCGCAGCATCCTCTAAGTTGGCGGTTGACGCAGCCTCTCTGGCTTCAGAACTGACCACTTTGGCACTGGCTGAGGGATATGATACAGAGGAATTCCCCCTTACTATCCCCGTTTATTTCCAGGTTCGTGCTGCTGCTACAAAGTATGCAGGTAGTGCAATCGAAGGCACAGAGACCACTTCAAACATTGTGTCGCTGAAAAATGTCCTTTTGCAGTTCGCTCTGCCTCCTGTTAATCCACCGGCAAACCTCTATGTGGTTGGAAACTTCAACGGCTGGAGTTGGGATTCTTCTCTCACAATGGCTCCTACTTACGATGCCACAAACAAGTTCTGGCATATCGTATGGATTGATGAGTCTGGTCTGAAGTTCAATGCTGAGAAAGCTTGGGATGGTGGCGAAGTAGGCTTCGGAGGTTTACGAACCATCAGCGGTTCTCGTGCAGGTGACATTGTAGATAGTGGTGGCAACATCGCTTCTTCTAAGCCAGGTTGGTATCTGATGATTATTACGGCAGAAGTAGCAGGTCGTGATATCGTCTATGACGCTCAATTCGAGGATCCGAACGTCTATCTGATGGGCCCCGTGACACCAAATGGTGACTGGAAAGAACTCGAGGACGGTACAATGTTAGAGATTCCGACTACACTTGACGGTCAGTTCGTATCACCTGCATTCGCAAAGAGTGTGCCCGGTGGCGACGGCGATGGCGTACGTGCATACGTGAAGATCGAAGGATTCGACTGGTGGAAGACTGAGTTCATGGTGTTCGGCACCGAGATCAAATATCGTGGTGCTGGCGGCGATCAGGAACGCGTTGCTGGTAATGCTGGTCAGAAGCTCTATCTGAACTTTGGTAATGATACCGGTGAGATTAAGTAAATAACCCAAATAAAGTAAAGATATGAAAAAGATATTATCATATATGTCTATCGCAATTACAGGTCTGCTTATGGCAGCCTGTAGCGATGACTTCAAGGACTGGAAGGCTCAGCAGACATACGATCAGGAGGAGGCCATCACCATCCCAGGATTCTCGGCCAGCGCTACTGCTGTTGACCTGAACACATCTGAGAATCTTGTGAAAATCATTACGCTCAACGGCACTCTGCCTGAGGGTTCCACCATCGAGCATGTTCGCTTCGTGCCCACCATCAAAGGTGAAGAAGGTGATGAGATCAAGGCTACCGATAACGTTGATTTGTTTGCCAAAAGTGATCTGCAGAAGATGGTGACAGACGCCTACGGCATGCGTCCTGTGGCCCGTGAGATTGAGGCTCATGTCTATGCCGACATGATGATCGACGGACAGGGTGCCTACGTAGATGCTGGTACGTGCACACTGACCATCACACCAGAGGTTCCTTTCATCGATGAAGCTTACTACGTCATTGGTACGCTTAACGGTTGGGATATCAATAACACCGACTATGAGCTCTCGAATGGCGGTGAGGATCCATACGACAATTCTATCT
The DNA here is from genome assembly GCA_902800595.1 of uncultured Prevotellaceae bacterium. Classification (GTDB taxonomy): domain Bacteria; phylum Bacteroidota; class Bacteroidia; order Bacteroidales; family Bacteroidaceae; genus Prevotella. Next base: position 24,902 of record CADCFA010000023.1, read on the forward strand.
TCACGATTCTGATTCCTGCAGAAAAGGTAACTGAGGACATCAACTTCAAGGTTGCTCCAAAATCCAGTATCGGTACTTGGGACGAATGTCTTACTGCATCCGATGAGGAAGGTAAGTTTGCTTTGCACAATGCTGGTGGTAACCTCGTGATTCCTAAGGAGGATAATGTGAAGTACTATCTGATCAGCTTCGACATGATGAACCAGACATGGAGTGGCAAGGGTGTCAACTTTGGCGAGTACTTCTACCAGATTGGCAATGACAGCGAATGGAAGACTTCCAACGCACTCCACGGCTCACCAAGCACTGGTAAGTATCAGGGATACTACCTGCTTGACGGTGAGTTTAAGTTCAAGCCTAATGCCGACAATTGGGATAATGATCTTGAGTACGCTGGTGAAAACAAGCTAACTGAGGATGGTGGTCCTAACTGTCCTGATCCAGGTGCTGGATTCTATCAGATTGACCTCGATGTTGCAGCCATGACTTATAAAGTAACCAAGGTTGAGAATATCAGTATCATCGGTACTGTCAAGGGTAACTGGGACACCGATGTTGATATGACTTACAACAAGGAGACTGGTGCATGGGAAGTAACAGAAGATCTGAATGCTGGTGAGATGAAGTTCCGTATGAACCACGACTGGTCTGTCAGCTGGGGTGGCAACGGAAATTCCAAGGCATATACCGATCTTACACAGAATGATGGCAAGAACTTAGAGCTTGCAGAATCAGGCAAGTATAAGGTTCAGCTCTTTATCCAGTACGAAGGCAAGAACAAGGTTGTCATTACAAAACAATAGGCCGACAACCCCTCTATCAAACAAATCAGGCGGGCCACAAACGACCCGCCTGATTTGTTTTCAATTGCAGTTTTTGCTAGATTTAATTCCAGCACTATTTACATTTAATTCTAGAAAGTACTAGATTTAATTCCAGGAATTCAAGAAGAATTCGTATCTTTGAGAAGTATAAGACAAGAAACAATATATGAAAAAATTTCTGTTTTTGATTGGTTTTGCAGTGGCAGTAGTTGCCTGCAAACCTGCACAGGAGACCAAGCAAGCACCTTTTGAAATGCCTGCTGTTGAGGATATCGCCATGTATCAGGTGAATCCCCGTGTGTTTGCACCAGAGAATTCACTGAATGCCGTAGCAGCTCGTATTGACTCCATCCGTGACCTAGGTGTAAACGTGATGTGGGTCATGCCCATCTACCCCATCGGTATCGAGAAAGGCAAGAACTCCCCCTATTGTATCAGCGACTATAAAGCAATTGCTCCAGAGTTTGGTACCATCGAAGACTTCAAGAAGCTCACCGAGACCTGTCATGAGCATGGCATGGGAATGATTCTCGATTGGGTGGCGAACCATACGGCTTGGGATCATCCTTGGGTGAAGGATCATCCTGATTGGTACACTCGCGACGAGAAGGCAGACACCATCATCTGCCCACAGCCCTGGAACTGGGAAGATGTGGCTGACCTGAACTATGATAATAAGGACATGCGTGCAGCGATGATCGACGCGATGAAGTTCTGGATTGTGGAAGTAGGTATCGACGGTTTCCGCTGTGATGTGGCCGACGGTGTGCCTGCCGACTTCTGGAAGGATGCCATCAATGAGCTGCGTGCTGCAGCAGGCGACCGTAAGATCCTGATGCTTGCTGAGGGTAAGAATGCCGTTAATTTCACCGTTGGTGGTTTTGACATGAACTACGGTTGGGATTATAAGGACGAGCTCGTGAAGGTTTGGAAGGGTGCTCCGGCAGAGGACCTGTTCAAAGCTGACAAGGCAGAATACGACAGCCTGCCTGCAGGTAAGGTCAAATTGCGTTTCACCACCAACCACGACCATTCTACCGAGGCTACGCCTTGCAAGGAGTTCACCAATGATCGTGGTGCGATGTCGGCTTATGTCGTCAGTATCTTCCCTCATGGTGGGGCGCTAATCTACGGTTCACAGGAGGTAGGTTACCCTGATCCCATCAACTTCTTCAAGTACGTGCCTGTGGATTGGACAGCCAAGCCTGAGATCTACAAGGAATACCAGACGCTAATCAAGCTGTACAATGAGCACCCTGCATTACGCAAAGGTAAGATGATAGCTTATCCTGACAAGGACGTACTCGTGTTTGAGAAGACTGATGCTGCTGAGCGCTTTCTGGTGCTCGCCAATGTCAGGAATGAACCTAAGACCATCAAAGTGCCAGAAAACTGGGTTGGACGTGAGACTGAAGATGAGGTTACTGGTCAGCACATCAAACTGGAAGCCAACTTCGATCTGTCTCCATTCCAGTATCTGATCTTAGCGTATTAGGCAATATCCAGAATCAAGCAGGCGCGCAACCGTTTGCACAATGTAATCAGCAGAAAAACAGCCGTTTGGAGAACAACCAAGCGGCTTTTTGCGTATTTTTGTGCCAGAATAATAAAAACAAGAAAACTGATAGCATATGCAAAAACTTTACTCCACACTGATTCTATTAGTCGTAGCCATCACCTCGATGGCACAAGGATGGCCTAAGGATTACAAGGGTGTCATGTTACAAGGCTTTTATTGGGATTCTTTTGCCGACACCCAGTGGACACGTCTGGAGAAACAAGCTGATGATCTCTCGAAGGTGTTCGACCTGGTGTGGATCCCGCAGAGCGGCAAAAGCACCTACAACCCGTCAATGGGTTATGACCCCCTGTATTGGTTTGCTGACTATAACAGCTCTTTCGGCAGCGAAGAGGAGTTGCGCTCGCTGATAAAAACCTTCAAGAATAAAGGCATTGGTACCATTGCCGATGTGGTTATCAACCATCGTGGCACACTGACCACTTGGAACGATTTCCCCACAGAAACCTATAAAAACGTGGATTACACTCTGACCTATGAAGATATATGCTCTGACGATGAAGCGGCTGCAAAAGGTTATCAGGTAGGTAAGAATAAGGATACCGGCGAAGGTTGGGACGGCCTGCGTGACTTGGATCACAAGAGCGAGAATGTGCAGACTGCCGTCAAGGCCTACCTGAAGTTCCTGCTCAACGATCTGGGTTATACCGGATTCCGTTACGATATGGTGAAAGGTTATAGTGCCGAATATACCAAGATGTATAATGAAGACTCGAAACCTCAGTTCTCCGTAGGTGAATGTTGGGATAGCAGCAATACCATCAAGAACTGGATTGATGGAGCTGGGAACACCAGTGCAGCTTTCGACTTTCAGTTCCGTTATACTGTGCGCAATGCCATTAATAAGGGAGATTGGACCTATCTGGGTAAACAGAATGAAGGTAACTGGCCACTCGTTAGCAAGAACTATCAGGATGGCAGTTATTGTCAGTATGCTGTTACCTTTGTAGAGAATCATGACACAGAGAAACGAGCCAATGCAGCTCAGGATCCCATCAAGAAGGACACATTAGCTGCTAATGCCTATCTGCTGGCTATGCCTGGCACACCTTGTGTGTTCCTCACTCACTGGAAAGCCTATAAGCAGGAGATTGCCAATATGAT
>CADCFA010000024.1 GCA_902800595.1 uncultured Prevotellaceae bacterium
ATGATCAAGAAGATGGTGGGTAAGAAGAATATGTTCTATATCTTCCTCGGCATCGCCATCATCGGTATGGGATTCCTGTATGTAGCAGCTAAGATGGAAGAGCCCAGCATGACGATTGTCTATATCGCCCAGTTCGTGAAGTCAACGGGTGTTATCGTGGCTACAGGTTACATGTGGGCACTGGTGCCTGAGGTCATCTCTTACGGTGAGTATGTCAGCGGCAAGCGCATCGCCGGTATCGTGAACGCCCTGACGGGTATCTTCTTCAAGGCTGGTATGACCTTAGGTAGCGTGGTGGCTCCTGCCATCCTCGCCTATGTGTCTTACAACCCCGACGTGATTGAGCAGACACCTGAGGCTCAGGAGGGTATCCTCTGGCTGGTATGTGTCATCCCCGCTGCCCTGTTGCTTCTCGCTATGTTCATCATCTCGAAGTATGAACTGACCGACGAGGTTATCGACGATATCAACAAGAAGATCGAGGCTCGCGGCTAAAAAGAATATCTTTATGAAAAGAAGATGCTTTTTGGTAGCTCTGCTCTGTATGGCAGTAGCTGCAGTCTATGGAGACCCTGTGGAGATACAGGCAGGGAAGACAGACGTGAAGGTGGAGTTCTACACCCCGTCGATCGTTCATATCGTCAAGTCGCCAACTGGTCATCAATATACCAAACAGAGTCTGGTGGTTATCGCCAGTCCTGAGAATGTCAACGTCACTCAGAAGGGGAACACCCTGATGAGTGATGTTCTCACTGTAAAGGTTGATGCCAAGACTGGTGCCATCACTTTCAGCGCCAAGGGTAAGACACTGCTTCGTGAGAAGGGAGCCTGCACCTTTGAGCCTCGCACGGAGGGACCAGATGCTGGCGCCTATCGTGTGACACAAACCTTCCTGCTTGATAAAGACGAGGCCATCTATGGCTTAGGCACCATCCAGAACGGCAAGATGAACCGTCGGGGTGAGCATAAGCTGATGGAGCAGTCAAACCTGGAGGATTTCCAGAGTGTCCTGCAGTCCATCAAGGGCTGGGGTATCTACTGGGATAACTACTCCCGCACCCAGTTCGACGATGATGCAACCAAAGGCATGTCGTTCTCTTCTGAGGTGGGCGACTGTGAGGACTACTACTTTATGTATGGCGGTTCTGCCGATGGTGTCATCGCCCAGATGCGCCACCTCTCTGGCGATGTGCCGATGTTCCCGCTCTGGACCTACGGCTTCTGGCAGTGCAAGGAGCGTTACAAGAGTGCCCAGGAGCTCTTAGGTGTGGTCGATCAGTACCGCCAATTGCAGGTGCCCCTCGATGGTATCATCCAGGACTGGCAGTACTGGGGTTCCAACTATCTGTGGAACGCGATGGACTTCCTGACCGAGGAGTATGCCGACGGACAGAAGATGATTGATGAGGTACACCAGAAGAACGCCCACTTCATGATCTCCATCTGGGCCAGTTTCGGACCAAAGACCAAGGCCTATCGCCAACTCGATGAGAAAGGTCTGCTCTTCGACTTTGCCACGTGGCCCCAAAGCGGATTGACCTTCTGGCCCCCACGCCTAGACTATCCCTCAGGTGTGCGTGTCTATGATGCCTTCTCTCCCGAGGCCCGCAATATCTACTGGCAGAACCTCAAGAACCTCTTTGACAAGGGTGTCGATGGCTGGTGGATGGACTCTACCGATCCCGACTTCTTCGATCCGACGGAGGCCGACTACGATCACAAGGCAGGAAACGGCACCTGGCGCTCCCTGCGCAACGCCTTCCCATTGGAGACTGTTCGTGGTGTCTATCAGGCCCAGCGCAAGGAGTCCGAGCAGAAACGTGTGTTTATCATGACACGTTCTGCCTTTGCCGGACAGCAGCATTACGGCTCGAATATGTGGAGCGGCGATGTGGCCTCCTCATGGGATATGCTGCGCAAACAGGTGCCTGCCGGACTGAGTTACTCGCTGACAGGTAATCCGAACTTCAACACCGACGTCGGTGGTTTCTTCTGCGGCTCCTATAACACTCAGGGCAGTGGCTCTGCCCCCAAGAACCCACAATATCAGGAACTCTATGTCCGTTGGATGCAATATGGGCTCTTCTGCCCTATCTTCCGCAGTCATGGTGCCGATGCCCCACGCGAGATCTGGCAATTTGGTAAGAAAGGCGAGCCCGTCTATGATGCCATCGAGAAGATGATCCGTCTGCGCTATCGCCTCATACCTTATTTATATAGTACCGCCTGGCAGGTCACCAGCAACAATGAGAGCTACCTCCGTCCGCTGTTCAGCGACTTCGCTCAGGACAAGCGTGTCTGGGATATGACAGATGAGTTTATGTTTGGTCGTTCCATCCTGGCTGCGCCGATTGTGGAAGCCCAGTTTACTGAGGAGCAGATCATCAAGGAAGATGCGATGACAGGTTGGGACAGGAAAGAAGTGAAGGCCCAACAAGCTAATCATGTTGACTGGTCAGCCCAAAAGACTGCCACCAAGTATCTGCCTAAGGGTGCTACATGGTACGATTTCTGGACTAATCAGCAGTATAAGGGCGGACAGACCTGCCCCTCGCCCCAGAGATGCAGTATGTCGGTGAGAAGGCATGGGATCAACTTGAGATCCGTGTCTATCCTGGTGCCGACGGCTCTTTCCTCCTCTATGAAGATGAGGGCGACAACTATCAGTATGAGAAGGGCGCCTACGCCACCATCGCCTTCCAGTGGAGCGACACCACCAGGACATTGACTATCGGGGCACAGCAAGGCAGCTATCCTGGCATGCTGAAGTCACGCCAGTTTGTCATCACCCTACCAGATGGCACCTCGAAGACTGTCGATTATACAGGTCAGAAGATTGAGATCAGTCTCTGATTGTATATTATTTGGATTCGGGCGGATGGTCTGACATATATTCCGACTAATTTTTCGTACCTTTGTAGCCGTTTGATGGATATTAAGGTAACATATAGGCTTACAAGTCGGTTGTCGATGCGCATCGTCAAAAATGGCGATGTGCATGTGTCGGCTCCTATCGGTATGCCGCGAGGAAAAGTGATGGCGTTCATCGAGGAACATAAAGACTGGATTGACAAGGCTAGGAAGAAGTCGTATGAGCGCCAGAAGCAACGAGCGGCATTTTTCAATAAGCTGCCATTAGCCACTCGCGAACAGGCTGACGAAGCACTGAAGCGGTTGAAGACACTGGTGGAGCCGATGGTGGAAAAGCATTCTAAAGAGATGGGCGTAAAACCGAGTATCGTCTATTTCAAGCCCACCATCTCGCGCTGGGGTCAGTGCAACATCCGCAACCGTAGCATCTGCATCTCAACCTTCGTACTGTTGTTGCCAGACTGGTGTGTCGAGCATGTGGTTGTTCACGAGTTGTGCCATCTCTTAGAGCCAAGCCATAACGCCCGTTTCTATGCCCTCATGGACAAATATTTCCCTCGCTGGCGAGAAGCCCGCAAGGAGACGCATAGGGTTTGTAGGATGAAAGAGGATAAAAAAGATAGAGCATGAAAATCATCCATGTCGATATGGATCAGTTCTATGCAGCAGTGGAACAGCGTGACAATCCCGAACTGAAGGGCAAGCCAATAGCGGTGGGCCATGATGCCGAACGTGGTGTGGTGTCAACTGCCAGCTACGAGGCCAGGCAGTTCGGGGTGCATTCTGCCCAGTCCATTCAGGTGGCGAAACGTCTGTGCCCGCAACTGATTATTGTGGAGCCCCACTTTCAACGGTATAAAGAAGTATCGGCACAGTTACATGAGATTTTCCATGACTATACGGATCAGATTGAGCCTATCTCACTCGACGAAGCCTTTCTTGATGTAACGGAGAACAAGAAAGGGATAGAGCTGGGCGTGGATATTGCCCGTGAGATTAAACAATACATCCGCGAGACGACAGGGTTGACAGCATCAGCTGGCGTTAGCTACTGTAAGTTCTTGGCAAAGATTGCCTCCGACTGGCGCAAGCCTGATGGATTGACCGTTATTCATCCAGACAAGGCTCTGGACTTTATCGCTCAACTGAAGATAGAAAAGATATGGGGCGTTGGTCAGAAGACGGCAGAGAAGATGCATCGAATGGGCATCTTCACAGGTTTGGATCTGAGAAACACATCACTCAGCCGACTGTCACAGGAGTTTGGCAAGATGGGGCAGATGTTCTATGATTTCGCACGAGGGATAGATAACAGACCCGTTATCTCGGAGTGGGAGCGCAAGTCTGTCAGTTGTGAACAGACGTTTGAGTCGGACATCAGTGAGAACTCTATTGTCACCATCCATCTGTACCATACAGTGCTGGAACTGGTCAGGCGCATCGAGAAGAATGACTTCGAGGGGCACACACTGACGCTGAAGGTTAAGTTCCTTGACTTTCAACAAATCACCCGTAGCATCACTGTTGACCATATTCTACGAACGAAAGACGACATTCTGCCGTTGGCCAAACAGCTGATGCAAAGTGTGGAATTTCATTCCCACCCCATTCGTCTGTTAGGCCTGGGTGTATCAAATCAGAAGAGTACTTCCATACAAGAGGAACCTCAGTGGGTAGAGTTGGAATTGAAATTCGAGCCCTGGCCCGACAAAAAAGAAATAAAAAGTCCTCACCCAACCAGGTGAGGACTTTTTATTTAGAGTGAATACTCAAGCATCACGAAGGAGTAAGGCTCCACATCGAGAGAAAACTTCTTCTGAGCCTTCACCTGTGACTTCACAGGAGCGACGGGCTGAGCCTCAAAGTTGTTCTCATCATTTGGCTGTCCAGCAAGCACTGTCTTGGTGGCCATCTTCTTTACACCAAAACGACTCAGGTCGATATTGGCTTTCTTGGCATCGGCGCTGGCATTGCAGATCTTCACGAAGAGCTTGCGTGTCTTGGTGTTCAGGATTACACTCTGACCATAGTGTACGTTCTCCATTGGCTGGATGGCATCGGCGGCATCTCCCTCGAACTTCACGCAGTCGCCATACCAGTAGTTACCAGAAGACTGTCCGAAGAGCTGCTGCACATAGTAGCTGCAGGTGAGGAAAGGACGCTCGTTGTCGAAGTAGATCATATCAGGATTCCACTGCGTACCATCCTTACGGGCAAAGAGTGGAGCGTAAGAAGTCATAGACACCACATCGGCATTACGCTCTACATGGAGCAGATAGAGACCCTCGGCAAGGGCATCAATCAGTTTCTTGTCCTTAGCGGCATACTCACCCAGATAAACCTTTGTCTTGGCATCACGGGGATAGCTGTCATACTGGCGCTTGTTCAGGAAGAACTCGTTGGGCTCGTAGTAGTGCTCGTCGAGGATAGGCATACCAAGCTCGTTGGCAAGCTTCCAGCCAGCCTCATAGTCTGGATTGTCAGCATGAGAGCCAGGACCAGCAGTACCTACGATCACGATCTCGGGGTGAGCCTTCGTCACGCGTTCATATATATATTTAAAGCGCTCAATGAACTCTGGAGAGATCTTCTCCTCGTTACCGATACCCAGATATTTCAGGTTGAAGGGTTTGGGATGACCTTGATCAGCACGCATCTTTGCCCACTTGTTGGTAGCGGGATCACCATTTGCCCACTCGATGAGGTCGATAGCCTCAGCCACCCACTCGTCCATCTCTGACATAGGCACTACATCCTGAGCCTGAGTAGGCCACATGTTCCAACCACCATTTGTTCCCTGGCAGCTCACGCCTGAAGGCAGAATGGGTACTGGCTCCATACCGAGATCCTCACAGAACTGGAAATACTCGAAGTAGCCAAGTGCACAACTCTGATGGTAGCCCCAAGTGTTCTTAAGCTGACGACGTGTCTCCTTCGGACCGATAGTGGTCTTCCAGCGGTAGGTGTTCCAAAAACCATCACCACCACCATGAACCACGCAACCACCAGGGAAGCGCAAGAACTTCGGGTTGAGGTCTGCCAGTGCCTGGGCAAGATCCTTACGCAGGCCATGACCCTTATAGGTATCCTCTGGCATCAGCGACACCACGTCGATATCCATATCACCATTGTCAAGGGCCAGAATCATGAGGGAAGCCTTCTGACAGGTGGAATCGGGTGTCAGCACAGCCTCGAACTTCTGCCAGTTGCCTGCCTCCACCTTGAAGCATGCCTCAGCCAAGAGCTTCGGTTCAGCTGGGGGCCAACCTGCCTTCTGCTCCACGAGGGCTACACGTACATTCTTGGCATCACCTTTCACATTGCGCATGAAGGCAGAGAAATCATACTTCTCGCCAGCCTTTACGGAGATACCGTCGAAGCCATCATTCTGCAGACCGAAGCCTCGCCAGCCCTTGTAGTCATAGAACTCCTTCGTGCGCTCGATATGAAGACGCATGTAGTGGGTGTTGTTAGCATGAACGGGATTCTCTACACATGTCTCCAGGAAACCCAGAGAATGTCCAGGACGGATGGCTCGCCACGCTGTACCAGGTCCCCAACCGTCGCGGTCAGCAGGACTGAACTCGAAAGAGCCGTTCTGTACTAATTCGGCATAGAGGCCACCATCGGCAGAGTTGTTGATGTCCTCAAAGAAGATACCGATTAATTCATTACTGATAGCCTTACCACCTGCAGGGGCGGTCATCGGCTTCTGGGCACTGAGGCCCATGGCGGCTGTCAGAAGGACAGCACTGAGGATTGATCGTTTGTTCATTATCTTGATAATTAGGTTTAAAAACTGTACTTATGATTTACGAAAGACCTTCTATCTCACCGTTCTCAATGGTGATGTGCTCTGCCTGCGGACTCTTGGGCAGTCCCGGCATACGGAGCATGTCGCCTGCAATGGCCACAATCATCTCACTGCCACAGTTCAAGATCAGGTCGCGGATGCGGATGGTGAAGCCCTCTGGGGATCCATATCGGGTGGAATCGGCAGAGAATGAGAACTGTGTCTTGGCGATACAGACCGGGTAACGGGCTATCGCCTTATCACCTGAGAAGATGGCATTGATAGCCTCCAGCCGCTTCTTGCCCGTCTTGGTAAACTCCACGGCAGCGGCACCGTAGATCCGTTTGCAGACTTTCTCTATCTTGCCTTCTATCGTGTCGTTTTCAGGATAGGCATAATGGATGGGAAGCGGCTTGATGTGCTCGATCGTATCGACAACGGTCTGCGCCAGTTCAACAGCACCCTCACCTCCCTTCAGGAATGCCTCATTGACGGCAAAGCCGACTCCCTGATCCTCACAGTTCTTACGGACAATAGCGATCTCTTCTTCCACATCTGTATCGTAACGGTTGAGTGTCACGACAACGGGCTGTCCGAAGCCTTGCATGTTGTTGATATGGCGGTTCAGGTTCTTCAGTCCTTCCTTCAGACCTTTCATGTTCGGCTCTTTGATAGAAGCGAGATCCACCCCACCATGCATCTTCAGTCCCTGGGTAGTGGCCACGATTACCACCAGTCTCGGCTGCAATCCTGCCTTACGACATTTGATGTCGAAGAATTTCTCAGCACCTAAGTCAGCACCGAAGCCTGCCTCTGTGACGACGTAATCAGCAAAGGTCATCGCCATCTTCGTGGCAAGCACACTGGAACAGCCGTGTGCGATATTGGCAAAAGGCCCACCATGAATGAAAGCCGGCGTCTGTTCTGTGGTCTGGACGAGGTTTGGATTGAGGGCATCACGCAACAAGACGGTGATGGCTCCCGCTACACCCAGGTCGCGGACATAAAACGGCTTCCCTTCAGAAGTAATGCCTAAGAGGATATTCTCTATACGGTGCTGCAGGTCTTTCTCACTGGTAGCCAAGCAAAGAATGGCCATCAGCTCGGAAGCCGACGTGATATCAAACCCTGTCTCAGAGACCACACCATCGCCGCGAAGTCCCGTCACCACATTACGTAAGGCGCGGTCGTTCACGTCGAGAACCCGTTTCCAGTAAATCTCACGCAAAGAAAACCCATCTTTCCGATGCTGATAGATATAGTTGTCGAGCAGGGCACTGATGGTGTTATGGGCAGAGGTCACAGCATGGAAGTCGCCAGTGAAGTGAAGGTTGATCTTCTCCATGGGTAATACCTGCGAATAGCCTCCACCTGCTGCTCCGCCCTTCATACCGAAACAAGGACCTAAGGAGGGTTCACGCAGGGCCACTGCGGCCCGCTTGCCGATCTTATTCAAGCCCAATGTCAGGCCGATGCTGACCGTCGTCTTACCGATACCAGCTTTCGTAGGACTGATCGCGGTCACAAGGATCAGACGGCTCTGTCTCACTTTCCCCTCGTCGATCAACGAGATTGGCACCTTAGCCATATATCGTCCATAAGGTTCTATCTCTTCAGTAGGAATACCAAGACGAGAAGCTATTTCACTGATATGATCAAGCTTACATTCACGCGCAATCTGTATGTCGGTTTTCATTACTGACTCAATTATTGGTTGTTTTTAACTAATCTCACTTCGTAGATCTCACCGATTTGCTTCTTGGGCTTGGCCACGAACTTCACGCGCACCTGTTTCTTGCCTTTCAGCGCCTCAGCAGGTACGGGATAGGTCTCGTAAATGAACTTAGAGATGCGGTATTTGCCTGTGTTGTTGACTGATGTAACCAGCACATCATCGACAAAGACATCAAACTCGTGGCTCTTCCACTCACCAACGCCCCAGTATTTCAAGCGGAGACTCAGGTCGGTCTTTCCACCTGTCTGCATCAGGTAACTGAAATAGTGACCATCGCGGGCATCACGGAAGAACACATCATTGGTGTTACCCACAAACGAGTCGTCGGTCTCCATGAAGTGGTCACTCTCAGGCTGTTGCTCACCTGGCTGCACCTTGTCAGTCGTGCGTTCCTCAAGAGCCTGACGCTCCTGTTCCTGCTTGGCAAGATTGTCGAGGTAACCCTTATAACTGTCTTCCGAGAGGGCGAGCCAGTACATCATATAACGTGCGTCGTGGAGCTCAAAGAATGGCATCAGCTCATTGCGGATCTCGTTGACCATCTTGGTGGAGATGGTAAAGTGGAGCGGCTTGCCATCGATAGGTTGCAACTGGTTGGCGATGCTCTCGATGTCATTATTAATCAGAATAGGAGCCTGATCGATAGGCAGTTTCTTTCCAACTGCCAACTGACCGAATCGGCTGTCATCAGCTATCAGCATAGCCAGATCCTCAGTACCAGTCTTCATCGCCAGCATGATAGGACCATGCATCAGGGCGATATACTGCGACAGGTTCGGCATGTACTTCACGCTGTTGTGCATAGGGAACTGGATATCCACCACATCACCCTTCTTCCACTGACGATCGATGCTGACATAGGATGACGGACCTGAAATGATGCTAACAGGCTGTCCGTTTACCTTCACACTGAACTGACCTGGTTTGACCCAACCAGGATAACGCACCTGCAGGGCAAACTGACCTTTACCCTGAGTGATGGTGATCTTACTGCTCTCGGCATAAGGGAAGTTTGTCTCCTGACGGAGCTGTATGCCCTTCTCTTTCCAGTTCAGTTCTGAAGCCACAAAGAGATTTACGAACAGAGCATTCTCGTGGTGGGTATATACAAACTGTCCGTATTTGCCGTGATTCTCCATTCCTGTACCCACACAGCACCACATAGCCTCATTGGGTGCAGAGTAGTTGCGATAATGGCGCGGACGAGCTGAGGTGAAATAAACATATCCACCATGCTCTGGATGCTGGGTGGAGAGGATATGGTTAAACATCGCCAGCTCATAGAAGTCAGCAAAGCGAGCCTCTGGGTTACGACGATGCAGATCCTCCGTCAGCTTCAACATATTATTGGTGTTGCAGCTCTCAGGACCATCGATGTCCTGTACAAAGTCCTGACACGCCTCCTTGCTGGGGAAGTGTTCACGACGACTGTTGCCACCAAAGGCCAGTGAACGCTCACCAGTCACAATCTCCCAGAAGTAGGCACCAGCGGTATGATAAGCCTCATCGCCTGCCAACTCGGCAATACGTTCGAAACCTACCACCTTAGGCACCTGCGTGTTGGCATGCATGTTGTCAAGAATGTCTCGACGCTGCATCAGCGGGTTAAGCAGCCGGCGGTGTGAGAAACGCTTGGCTGCAACAAGGTATTTCTGTTCCCCAGTGATGGCATAGGCATCAGCCAGCACCTCGTTCATACCACCATGTTCTGTATCAAGGGCATGCTCCACCTGAGCATCAGTGAGACCAGCCGTCAGGTTGATGGCCCAGTCGCAGAAGCCGAGGAAGAGCTGCTTAGCCTGCTCATTGCCGCAGTAAGCCCAAGTATCACGCAGACCAGCATACATCTTATGAAGATTATAGAAAGGTACCCAAGAACCATAATAGGGACCGAAGTCACCCTTCTTGAAAGCCGACCAGATGCGATCGCTACCTGGCACACCGCCCACATAGCCTTTGCCCCATTCAGGATGGTTTTTGGCATTGGCATCAGCACAGGCTTGCAGTTCGCTGATCCAGTACTCCAGTCTCTGGCGGCACTCGTCACTGCCTGTTGCGGCATTGATAGCCATCGCTGTCAGATAGTGTCCGCCTACATGTCCGTCGAGTCCATCCCAGTTGGGATATGACTTCCCTTTGGGGGTGAGTCCTGCTTCTTTCAGATAAGGTGCCAACAAACGGTCGTTGTCGTATTGAAGCAATGTCTTGATGTTCAAGTCACGTGCTTTCTTCAGCGGTCCGTCGAGCAAAGTTACATCTCCCAAGGGGAACTCATCGGCATAAAGCCGATCTTGTGCCTGAGCATGACCTGCCACAAGCATCAACAGCAATATCCAAGAAAATCTCATACTTAGGTTCATTTTTTTGCGTATAGTTTGGGGTCATTGTTAATTTTGGCACAAAGGTAAGCATAATTTTTGAATTTCCTTACCTTATTAGAATTTATTAGAATAAAAGTATCACTTTTGCCTACAAAATCACACTACCACCACCAACAGCAAGAATAAAGTCAATCCCCTCCTTGCGGCTTGAAATTCTTCATAACTTCTTTATTTGTATTTTTGTGTCATTACATGAATGTTAGATGATGAAAGTGGGCAAAAGTATAACCATATACCTTATTATTATGAGACATTAACATTCATTTGTGACATAAATTTGGTATTTTGCCCGAATAATATTACTTTTGCACTCAAATTTTAAAAATACGTATTTTAAGAATGGAAAACAAGACTTACAAGCGTACGACGGTGACGTCGGCGCTGCCTTATGCTAATGGTGGCGTGCATATCGGACATCTGGCTGGTGTGTATGTGCCTGCCGATATCTATGTGCGCTATCTCCGCTTGAAGAAGCGCGAGGTATTGTTTATCGGCGGTAGCGATGAGCACGGTGTGCCCATCACAGTGCGTGCCCGTAAGGAGGGCATCACTCCACAGGATGTCGTAGATCGCTATCACAAGATGATCAAGGACTCGTTCGAGGAGTTCGGTATCTCGTTCGATATCTATAGCCGTACTACCTCAGAGACTCACCACAAGTTTGCTGCTGAGTGGTTTAAGAAACTCTACGACGAGGGGAAGCTGACAGAAGAGACCACAGAACAGCTGTACGACGAGGAGGCTAAGCAGTTCCTGGCTGACCGTTATGTCACTGGCGAATGTCCCTATTGCCATAATGAGGGTGCCTACGGCGACCAGTGTGAGAAGTGCGGACGCGACCTCTCGCCTACGGAACTGATCAATCCAAAATCAACTATCTCTGGTTCTACACCTGTGTTGAAGAAGACCAAGAACTGGTATCTGCCGCTGAACGAGTATCAGGACTGGTTGAAGCAGTGGATCCTGGAGGAGCACAAGGAGTGGCGCCCGAACGTATATGGTCAGTGCAAGAGCTGGCTCGATATGGACCTGCAGCCACGTGCGATGACGCGCGACTTGGACTGGGGTATCCCTGTGCCTGTGAAGGATGCTGAGGGCAAGGTGCTCTACGTGTGGTTTGATGCGCCTATCGGCTATGTGTCGAACACCAAGGAGCTCTGTGAGAAGGAGCCTGAGAAATGGGGCAACTGGGAGAAGTGGTGGCAGGACGAGGATACGCGTCTAGTTCACTTCATCGGTAAGGATAATATCGTGTTCCACTGCATCATCTTCCCTGTGATGATGAAGGCTCACGGCAAGTATATCATGCCTGACAATGTGCCTGCCAACGAGTTCCTGAACCTTGAGAACGACAAGATCTCAACCTCTCGCAACTGGGCTGTATGGCTGCACGAGTATCTGGTAGATATGCCTGGCAAGCAGGATGTATTGCGCTATGTACTCACAGCAAACGCTCCTGAGACCAAGGACAACAACTTCACCTGGAAGGACTTCCAGGATCGCAATAACAACGAACTTGTAGCCGTTTATGGTAATTTCGTGAATCGTGCCCTCCAGCTCACTAAGAAATACTGGAATGGCATCGTGCCTGCCTGTGGCGAGTGGCTTGACGTTGACCGTCAAGCAATTGAAGAATTTAAAAATGTAAAAATTAAAATTGAAGAGCTGCTGGAGCAGTTCAAGTTCCGTGATGCCCAGTTCGAGGCGATGAACCTCGCCCGTATCGGCAACCGTTACATCACCGAGTGCGAGCCTTGGAAAATATGGAAGCAGGATCCCAAGCGCTGCGAGACCATCCTGAATATCTGCTTGCAGCTCACAGCAAATCTGGCTATCGCCTTCGAGCCATTCTTGCCGTTCTCTTCAAAGAAACTGCGCGAGATGCTGAATATTGATAGCTTCGAGTGGGAGCAGTTGGGTAGCACCGATCTCCTGAAAGCTGGACACCAGCTGGGCGAGCCTGCGCTGCTGTTCGAGAAGATTGAGGACGAGGTGATCCAGAAGCAGCTCGACAAGCTGGAGGCTACCAAGAAGGCTAATGAGGCTGCCAACTACAAGGCTGCGCCTATCAAGGATACTGTGTCATTCGAGGAGTTTGAGAAGCTCGATATCCGTGTAGGATTGGTAAAGGATTGCCAGAAGGTGAAGAAAAGCAAGAAGCTACTGCAGTTCACCATCGACGATGGCTCTGGCACCGATCGCACCATCTGTTCTGGTATCGCTGCCTTCTACGAGAATCCCGAGGAACTCATTGGCAAACGCATCCTCTTCGTAGCCAATTTTGCCCCTCGCACGATGATGGGTATCGAGAGTCAGGGAATGATTCTCTCTGCCGTCGATGCTGACGAGAGCCTCAGCGTGGTGACAACAACGAAGGATGTCAAGCCTGGTAGTCAGGTAGGATAATTATCACCTTTATGATATGAAGAGAGGCAGAAACGATTGTTCTGCCTCTCTTTTTATTTCTCCAATAGGAAACGGTCGATAAAGCGTTCGACGATGGGGAACTGCACCTCGGGGAGTTGACAGTGCCCATGCCCACCGATGATGCTCCAGTCCATACGGTCACCGATGCCGAAACGCTCCCACACCTTTTTGGCAGCTTCAGCAGAAGGCTGCATCGCATCGTCGGCCAACCAAGGATAGTCAGGATTTCCCAATAGCAACAGAGCCCTCGGACAGACCATCGCACACAACTCATGCTGGTCGTATGGCAACTGATACACAGAGTCCCCCTTGAAGTGCTCGCGCTGACTCTCTAAGAACCAGTGGTAGTCGGTCTTGTCGATATTCTCCACATTCTCCTTCGACTCATGTGACTTTCGCCAGGCAGCAGCACCGCCGCCACCAGGTTCCTGAGCTATCGTCAGTGCTACACGCTCATCGAAGGCACCACAGTAAAGTGCCATCTTACCAGCGTATGAACAACCTGTAACACCGATATGCCGCGTGTCGATCTTCGTCACCTCCGGGCCTAACTGCTGCAAGCCGTCAATCAGGCGACTCAAGCCCCATGCCCATTCGCTGTAAGCCCCGTTTGCCTGCAGATTAGGATACAGACGATCGAAATTGTGCTCTCCCCTATCATGATGCGGACGCCACTGGGAGTAGTCGTTCACCTGACTCTCATGGAAGGTCATCAGAGCGATAGGTCGATTCTCAAACAACTGCTTGGGCAGCGAGATCATACTCGTGCCTATCATCAGGGCGTATGGTGGTTTGCCTGTCTCTGGGTAGTGAATCACAGAACGCAAGGTCAGCGTCTCGCCATTCACTGTGATATCCACCACCAAAGCTGTATCCCCTTCCATACGAGCCATGACCTGTTCAGGCTTCACGACTGGCTTCTGACCAATACCATAATGCTGGATCATGTGAGCAATGTCACTACGGCGTTTCTGCCAGTTAGCAAATATCTTCACCCCTTCTAAAGCATCTGGCAATTCACGAATCACAGGTAACTGATCGGGTTCTGGCATCACAGGCTTCGTAAGTTGAGCTCCTGTGTTCTCTACGTCATACACACGTGGAATGTCGCTTTGCCCCTGAGCCATCAAAGCCATCAGGGCGAGGATTGTTGATAAAGTTAGTTTTTTCATATAGCAATGTTTAAACGTATGCAAAGATATGTATTCTTATCGAATCCACCAAACTATTTCGTTTATTTATAACGTAGTTAACACCTAACATCTAACATCCGAGAGAGTTAACCGCCTCATTTTGCGCATGTTAGAATCAAAAGGCATTCTTAAACACCTAACAAACACCTAACATATCACCTAACATCAGGCAGGATTCAGCATAAAGACATGCAAAGAGTAATACTGAATCTGTTTTTGCTTTAGGCTCAATGGACTTGACCCTAAGTCTGCGGATATATTCCCAACGTGGGAATGTTTGGTTCCCAGTGTGGGAATATTTCATTCCCAACGTGGGAATCATTCTTTCCCGTAATGGGAATCATTTGCGAACCAAGCCCTGACTGATGTTAAGTGATATGTTAGATGTTTGTTAGGAGATTATTAGGTGTTATGTTAGGTGCTTGAAAGCAGGAAGTCTTTCAAATCTCCTTTATACAAAGGCTTTTCCAAGAAAACCATGTTAGGTGTTTAAGTAACTGCGTCTTTTTCTTCAAGAGAACAACCTCTAAATGCCATTTTTACTAGAATTAAATCTAGAACTTGCTACATTTAAATCTAAAAAGTGCTGGAATTAAATGTAGCAATCAGGCCTATATAGAGGACTTTTTGCGCCCATACGCAGGATTCTCTAAAAATAAGCTCAAAAACATTTGTTTTATTCTTTGCTTATTTGTACCTTTGCAATCGATCACTGGCATTAGAGCCTTAGTGAAGGCTGCTGGTGTGATTTTCGTGGGTTAAACATTAGCGTTGGCTATTATTCAAAGTGTTCCGAAACTTGCAGGTAGAAAGAACTCATTACGATAATAATGGACACGCTCACTTGTATAGTGGGCGTTTTCCTGTTTCGTAGTGAAGGTTTCCTGCAAGTACCTGGAACACTGAACGGGGATTCGTCCACGTTTTGTGTCCATACGGGTGCTTGCAGGAATCAATTTGTTTATTGGCTCGACGCATTATAAAACTATAATGCTACATGGCTAAATCGTTAATTGAAGAACTGCCCCGAATTGTGAACGAGGGCAGGCGTGAGGCTGCACAGATACTGGAGCGGCTAAGTAGTGGTACGCAGATTGGTCTTCAGACCAATGAACTGGTGTTGCCGAGTAAGGATGTGAGCGGACTGTTCAAGGGCAGCACGCCCCAGATACCCAATGCTTTCACAATGGCTGGTGGTAATGGGGAGTGGATGAACCGCCTTATTTATGGAGACAATCTTTTGGCGATGCAAGCCCTGCTTGCTGGTGATGCCCAGACAGGGCTTCCCTCGCTTCGTGGTAAAGTTGACCTTATTTATATTGACCCTCCGTTTGATTCGAAAGCAGACTATCGGACTGATGTTAAATTGCCAGGAGTTAATCTTGAACAAAAGCCAACGGTTATAGAGCAATTTGCTTATGCAGACACATGGGAAAATGGAACCATATCATATCTCAAGATGGTCTATACAAGGTTAATTATGATGAAAGAACTCCTTTCTGATAGAGGGACTTTCTATTTACATATTGATTGGCATGTTGGACCTTATGTAAAAATCTTACTTGATGACATTTTCGGAAAAGAGAATTTTAGGAACGAAATTGTATGGAAGTATACTGGATCTCTCCAACCGAAACGTGATTTTGCTAGAAAACATGATATAATCTATCGTTACTGTAAATCTGACGATTTGACTTATAATCCTGTTTATGTACCGTATTCAGAAGGAACTATTAATAGATTTGACCATGAAGATGAAAATGGAAAATATAAGATTACATATAGAGATGGCAAAGAGTATAAAACATACATGAAAGAAGGCAAACCGATAGAGGACGTTTGGATTGACGATATACAAGATATTCCCATTATAATGAAAAATGCCAAAGAAAATACAGGTTATTCCACTCAAAAGCCTGAAGCCCTTCTCGAACGCATCATCAAAGCCTCTTCCAACGAGGGCGACCTCGTCTGCGACTTCTTTGGCGGCAGCGGCACAACAGCTGCTGTAGCCGAGCGGTTGGGCAGACGTTGGATTACTTGCGACATAGGTAAGCCTGCTTCGTTGGTGATGCGCAAACGATTTATAGACCAAGAAGTAAAACCGTTCCTTTATCAGAGCATTGGTGACTATCAGAAAGAGGCATTTCGGAACAACAAGCGTTATAAGCATGTGGGCGATTTGAGTCAAGTGGTGTTGGGCCTGTATGGTGCGCTGCCCTTTACTCCTGAGCAGACGAACGACAGGAACTTTGGATATATAAAAGGTACGCGGACATTGGTGATGGTAGATTCGCCTAACCGACTGACAACTGCTGCCACTATCCGCAAGGCTGTAGAAGCCAAGGCATCGCTGCTTGGTGGCGATTGGGAAAAAGTCGTCGTGTTAGGTTGGAACTTCGCCTTCGATATCTCGCAAGCCATTCAAAAGTATGAGAACTCGAACGTGGAGGTGTTGGTGATTCCCCCAGACCTGTTGGATAAGCTGGCGAAGAAAGGCTTCAAGAAACTGGTTGACGATAAGTCGGTACGCTTCTCGTCGCTGCAATACTTAGTGGCGAAGCCCCTGGTGGTGAAACAGAATGGCGATCAGGACGAGATAGACGTGGCGCTGGAGAACTACGTGCTGCTGTCGCCAGACAACATTCCACTGGATGATAAGGACAAGGAGAAACTGCAACAGGTGTTGGAGCGCGACCCGCTCTCGCTGATAGAATACTGGAGCATCGACCCAGACTACGACGGCGTAACCTTCCGCTCTACTTGGCAGGACTATCGCGAGAATATGGAGAACGACAACGACCCGCTGCATTGTGTCTATAAGACTCGGCTCAGAGTGCCCCATAAGGCTCAGAGAAAGGTGTGCATCAAGGCAGTAGATGTGTTTGGATTTGAAAGTCAGGTAATCAAGGAGGTATAGGCTATGGCAACAAGCGGAATGAATGCTTCGCTGGAGTTAGCCAAGCGACTCAGCGAGACGGTAAATGCAGCATGGGAGAGTGGCGAACTGTTGGAACAGGTGACACCCACAACCCAAGACTTACTGAAGTTCTGGTTCTCGGAGGAGTACTGTTCTTTGAGGAATCGTAATTTCCATATAGGTCAGCGTCAAGCGATTCTCAATGTGATATATCTGCATGAAGTGATGGGCGTAAAGAACGTGATGGAGTATTACGAACAACTGACACCAGACTTGATGCCAGTTGTAGAATTAGGAACCTTAGGACAAAAGAAATACCAGATGCCTAAATATGCAGTAAAGATGGCAACGGGTACTGGTAAGACTTGGGTAATGCATGCCTTGCTGCTGTGGCAGATGCTGAATGCCAGACATGAAGAAGTGAAGAGTGGGCGTTTTACAAAGAATTTTCTGATAGTGGCTCCAGGTCTGATAGTGTATGACCGTCTGCTGGATGCTTTCTGCGGTCGGATGCAGCGAGATAAGGAAGAACGGGATATTGAAACCAATGACTTCTATCTGAACCAGGAAGTCTTTATACCTGTTCACTATCGGCAAGAGGTGTTTTCGTTCATTCAGAATAATGTTGTCACCAAAGACGAAGGCATTGGAAGAAAAACAACGGGCGACGGACTGATAGCCCTCACCAACTGGCATCTGTTTGAAAACCAGATAGAAGAAGAGAATACAGGTGAAGACGGAGAACTGACACCCTCAGAGATTATTGACAAATTATTGCCTATCCGTCCTGGCAAGGCTGCAGGCAACGACTTGGGTATGCTGGATCGCCGCTATCTGCGAGGTTCGGAACTGGAGTATCTTGCAAGTCTGGAGGACATCATGGTGATTAATGATGAGGCTCACCATATTCACGAACTGAAGCGGAATGGCGAGATAGAGGAGGTAGAATGGCAAAAAGGATTGAATGTCATTTCTGAGAAGAAAGGTGACAGGTTCTTCCAGGTAGATTTCTCGGCTACGCCTTACGACCAAAGAGGTTCTGGCAAGAAGGCACAGAAATGCTACTTCCCCCATATTGTCGTAGATTTCGATTTGGCTACTGCTATGCGTAAGGGTTTGGTGAAGACGTTGCTTTTAGATAGAAGACAAGAGCTGACAGAACTGAAGGACTTGGACTATAAGGCTGTCCGTGACGAACGGAATAAGGTCTGCGACTTGAGCGACGGCCAGCGGTTGATGCTGCGTGCTGGATTGGCAAAACTGAATAGACTGGAAACAGAGTTTACGGCTGTCGATGAAAAGAAGAACCCCAAGATGCTGGTCATCTGCGAAGACACGTCTGTGGCTCCTTTTGTAAACCAACTGATGTTGGAAGATGGATTGGCACAAGAGGATGTTGTCACCATCGACAGTAATGCCAAGGGCGAGGTAAGCGAAGAGGAATGGAAGGAAACTAAAAAGAAACTCTTCGATATCGACAAATACCAAAAGCCCAAGGTGATTATCTCTGTACTGATGCTGCGTGAGGGATTCGACGTTAATAATATCTGTGTGATTGTTCCGCTTCGCTCTTCGGAGGCACCTATCTTATTGGAACAGATTATTGGTAGAGGCTTGCGCCTGATGTGGCGAGAACCAGAATATCAGAGCATCAAGGAACTTGACCGAAAGCGAGTGCTTCAGCTCCACACGCATCCCACTACTTATATTGATATGCTGAGCATCATTGAGCACCCAGCCTTTCTGCAGTTCTATGAAGAATTGTTTGCCGAAGGACTGGCTGCCGAGGATACTGGCGAGACTGGTGCAAGTGGTGCAACTGGCGACTTAATCAGAGTGGGGTTACGTGAGGACTATGAGCAGTTTGACTTTGAATGGCCTATGATAGTCAGAGAAGCGGAAGAGGAGCTGGAAGATGTGGATATAGACATCAGTACACTACAGCCGTTTACGGCTTTTCCTCTAGACAAGTTGCGCCAGTTCTTGGCTATTGAGGGTGAGACATTCATTTCTCAGGAGGCATTGTCAAAGACGCAGTTTGGTCGATATAAGGTAACAGCCAATCTGTTTACAGCCACCAGTTATAATGAGTTCTTGCAGAAGTTGCTTCGTACCATCACGCTGAGATTTGACAGAATCTCTTCGCACAAGGAGATGCCTGTGCCTAATCTTCAGATTAACGAGGCTCGTATGATAGCCGTTGTAGATATGTATATCCGTACAAGACTGTTTGGTCAGCCATTTAATCCCTTCAATGGAAGTGACTGGAAGATACTCTTATCGAAGGATGCCATTGTTACAAAGCATATCATCGAGGAGATGGCACGAGCTATCTTCAACATCCAGAATAACATCATGACAACTGATGCCCAGGTGGTGCATACCAAGTTCTCGTCAGTTGCGGAAATCAAGATGCGTGAATCTTTCTCTTTGGAGGTAAGCAAATGTATCTACGAACGTCTGGGATATCCTACCAGTCGTGGAGGATTTGAGAGGGCATTTATTGAATTTCTCGACAGAGACGGAGAGGTGGAGCGCTTCTTGAAGATAAACGAGAGCCAGCATTCCTTCGCAGTCATCTATTACATGAGGAAAGACGGACTGATGGCTACCTATCATCCTGACTTCATCGTTGGCACGGAGAGGAAGATCTATCTAATAGAAACTAAGGGAAACGATAAACTATTCGACAAGAATGTCCGTCAGAAGCAGACTGCTGCAGTAGAGTGGGTGCGTAAGATCAACGAATTGAAGTCCGAGGAACGAATGAATCGTGAATGGGAATATGTACTCATTAGTGAGGACAACTTCTATGGATTGTCTTCTAGTGGAGCAACTATTACTGATATCTGCGATAGATGTAAGGTCTCATTATCGGCTGCGATGGGAGAATTGTTTGTTTAGCCTCTATGGCAAAAAGGTGATGAAAGAAAAAAGAATCGGCATTGTTTGGGCGATGCCGATTCTTTTTGTATCTTTGCAGCAGAATTATGGAATCACTGAAGGAGAAAACGGCAAAGGGACTCTTCTGGGGCGGAATGAACAACGGCATGCAGCAGTTGCTCGGACTGGTGTTCGGCATCATCCTGGGGCGCTTGCTCTCACCGTCGGACTATGGTCTGATCGCCATGATCACCATCTTCTCACTGATTGCCACTGCCCTGCAGAACAGCGGGTTCTCAACGGCCCTCGTCAATGAGAAGGAACCGAAGGACAGCGACTACAACTCGGTGTTCTGGTTTAATATCCTGATGGGAGGTTCCATCTACATCATTCTCTTCTTCTCGGCCCCATTCATTGCTGACTATTACCACGAGCCGCGACTCGTAGCCCTCTGCCGTTATGCCTTTATCGGACTGCTCTTCAGTTGTTCGGGTGTCGCTCAGGCGGCTTATCTCTATAAGAACCTGAGAGCCAAGCAACTGGCTAAGGCAAGTATCACGGCAACGATTATCTCAAGTTGTACAGCTGCCATCATGGCATGGCAGGGCTTTTCGTATTGGAGTCTTGCCACACAGACCAACCTCTTCATTCTGATCTCAACGCTGCTGCGATGGCATTACAGCGACTGGCGTCCCTCGTTTCAGATTGATTTCTCGTTTGTCCGCAAGGCTTTTCCTTTCAGCGTGAAGATTCTGATCAGTGATGTGCTCACCCATGTGAACAACAACGTGATGAACATCCTGTTAGGGCGCTATTATTCAGCGCATGATACAGGCAACTACAATCAGGCCTACCAGTGGAACAACAAGTGCACATCGCTCATTCAGGGGATGGTGAAACAGGTGGATCAGGCAGTGCTGGTAAGTGTAAGGGATAATCGTGAGCGACAGTTGGCAGTGCTGAGAAAGATGGTGCGCTTTGCGGCATTTATCTCCTTTCCATTGCTGTTGGGCTTCGGCCTGGTGGCTAAGGAGTTCATTGTGCTTGCCATCGGTGAGAAATGGCTGGTATCAGCGCAGTATCTGCAATGGCTCTGCGTGAGTGGTGCTGTAGCTCCCATCAGTGTATTGCTGGCAGATCTGATTATCAGTCATGGGCGCTCAGGCATCTTCATGGGAGCTACCCTCGCTCTGGGCTTATTGGAGATTCTGGCTATGCTCCTGCTCTACCCTTACGGCATCCGTACGATGGTGCTAGCTTATGTGGCACTGAACCTGATATGGCTCTTCGTGTGGTTCACCTTTGCCAGCAGACTGACAGCCTACAACCTACTACTATTCCTGAAGGATATTGTGCCCTTCGGATTTGCCGCAGCGGGTGTGATGCTGATGACAGGCTACATCACGATGCCGATTGAAAACCTCTGGCTGCTGTTGCTCTGCAGGGTGGTGTTAGCAGCACTGCTCTACCTGCTGGTGATGAAGGTGGCTGGAGCGAAGATGCTCGACGAGACACTGAACTTTATAAAGAACAAATTTAAACGATAGGATATGAACTATGCTTTGATTATCGCCGGCGGATCCGGCAACAGGATGGGACAAGACATTCCCAAACAGTTCATCAATGTCTATGACAAGCCCGTGCTGATCTACACCTTGGAGAGTTTCCAGCGCCATCCGATGGTGGATGCCATCGACGTGGTGTGTCTCGACGGCTGGCATGATGTGCTGAGAGCCTATGCCAACCAGTTTAACATCACAAAACTGCAGGATGTGGTCTCTGGTGGCAAGAGTGCCCAGGAGAGTATCCGCAACGGTGTGTTCCATCTGGAAGCAAAGGCGAAGGCCGACGATATCATCATCATTCACGACGGTATCCGTCCGCTGGTGGATGATACGGTACTCACTGATGTGATACAGAAAGCCCGTCAATATGGTAACGGTGTGACCTCGTTGCCCTACAACGAACAGATCTTCATCGTAAACCCAGACGACGAGACTACTACCCGTCAGTATATCCCCCGTGAGACGTTGCGTCGTGTCTCAACGCCACAGGCTTATCAGTTCGGACGCCTTGACTCAGCTTATCACGAGGCTTTCGAGAAGGGGATTGGTATCTATGGCTCATCCTACACCAACACGATGATGGTGGAATTAGGCGAGACCCTGCACTTCGCTGCAGGATCGGATAAGAACATCAAACTGACCACAAAGGACGATCTGGAGATGTTCAAAGGTTATATGAAAATGGATAAGGACACATGGCTGAAATAAGAACACTCAACAAACAGCATCCGCTGTATCAGGAGGATCTGGAACGGATCTGTCAGACACAGGATCTGGCGAGTCTGTATGGTAAGCGCTTCCTCATCACTGGGGCAACAGGACTGATAGGTGTCTGTCTGATTGATGCCTTGATGAAGGCCAATGCAGCGGGTGCCGACATCACCATCTATGCCTTGGGGCGCAGTCGTGAGAAGGCTTCAAGCCGTCTGGGAGAGTACTATGATGATGAGCACTTCCATTTTGTGGAGCATGATGCCCGTGTGTCGCTCGCCGACCTGCCCGCTGTGGATTACATCATCCCATTGGCCTCCAACACCCATCCCCTCGCCTATTCACAGTTCCCGATAGAGACCATCGAGATCAATGTGAAGGGAGCAGAACATGCTTTGGAGAAAGCACTGATAGATGGAGCTACTGTACTCTACCCCTCTACCGTAGAGGTCTATGGTAATGCCAGAGGTGAGGATATCTTCACAGAGGATTATACGGGACAGTTGAACCTGCGTAATGCCCGTGCCTGTTATCCAGAGTCGAAGCGCCTCAGTGAAGCACTCTGTCAGTCATATATCGCAGAACGGGGTGTGAAGGTAAAGCTCGTGCGACTGAGCCGTGTGTTTGGTCCTACAATGCTGATGAGCGACAGCAAAGCCTCATCGCAGTTTATCATAAAGGCTCTGAAAGGTGAGGACATCGTGTTGAAGAGCAAGGGTGAGCAGCTGTTCTCCTATACCTATGTGGCCGATGCCGTGAGTGCAATGCTGCATGTACTGATTCATGGCGAAGACGGTGTGCCCTATAACATCGCCAACAAGAGTTGTGATGTGCGGCTGAAGGACTTTGCCCGTCTCTGTGCCGAATGGGCTGGTAAGGAGGTTGTATTTGACTTGCCGTCAGAGACAGAACAGAAAGGCTTCTCGATAGCCATGCGCGCCATACTCGACAATGAGCGCCTCTGTGCCATCGGCTGGCAACCCAAATACGATATGAAATCAGCCATCAGCAGGACATTAGACATACTAAAATGAAGAATACCTATTTAGAAAAATACAAGGCGCAGCAACTGCGTGCCTGTCAACTGAAACAGCTCTCGATCCTCGAAGAGATCGACCGCATCTGTCAGAAGCACAAGATAGGCTACTGGCTCGATGGTGGTACGCTGTTAGGTGCTGTGAGGCACGGGGGCTTTATCCCCTGGGATGATGATATCGACATCGCCATGCGACAGGAAGATCTGGAGCGCTTTATCACTATCGCCCCTGAAGAACTGCGCGAAGGGCTGTTCCTGCAGACACCTCAGAACGAGCCACAGTCAAAAGAACCTATCGTGAAAGTGCGCGACCTGAACTCTTTTTATGTGGAGGGAGCAGACAACTTCGCCGCCGACTATCAGAAAGGGCTCTATGTGGACATCTTCCCCATGATCAACTACCCCACCCTGCCTAAGCAACTGGTGAAGCGGGTTACCTTAGGTATCTCACGCAGCTACTCTATCCTGCACAAGGCCCACTATTATTCTTTGCGCGCCTTCGCAGAATTCTTCTGGTTTGGTGGGAAATACCTGCTGAACAAAGCAATATGGGGACTGCTTTGTGCTGTTCGGCCGAAGAACGTTTATCTCTCTAATATCCTCATCAACAACGGTTATGGCATCATGCACCGTCAGGACTCCGTGTTTCCTTTGGGCACCATCACCTTCGAAGGCAAGACTTTCAGTGCACCCTGTAATCCTGATGCTTACCTGAGTGACCTCTATCGTAACTATATGGAGATTCCGCCCAAGGAGAAACAAAAGATTCATTCCGTCTTTATCATGCCTGAACTCGTATGAAATATCCCGCCAAGACCGATATCGCCGTCCTGCTGCTGTTCTTTACCCGCAGCGACACCTTCGCCCAGGTGTTTGAGGCTGTGCGCCAGGCACGTCCCTCGAAGCTGTTTCTTTATCAAGACGGACCTCGTGGCGAAAAAGATATGGCAGGTATCATGGCTTGTCGGGAGATTGTCAGCGATGCACATATCGATTGGGAGTGTGAGGTGCATCGCCAATATCTGGAGCATAATCAGGGCTGTGACCCTTCAGGGTTTCGTTCCCATCAATGGGCCTTTTCGTTAGCCGACAAGGTGATTGTACTTGAAGATGATGTCGTGCCAACCCAGTCGTTCTTCCCCTTCTGCAAAGAGATGTTAGACCGTTACGAACACGATGAACGCATCTCGATGATTGCCGGTTTTAATATCGATGAAGTGACGCCTGACTGTCAGGACAGCTATTTCTTCACCACCGCCTTCAGCATCTGGGGATGGGCTTCATGGCGAAGGGTAGCTGAGCGTTGGGATCCCACCTATAGCTTTATGCATCAACCGGAGAAACTGCAGAAACTGGAGACCGTTGCCAAGGAGCGCAACTTGCGCAGCGACATGTTGCAGATGTTTCATGATCACAGCAAGAGTGGTAAGGAATACTTTGAAACCATCTACTGGGCAGATATGCTGCTGCACGATACGATGGCCATCATGCCACAACAGAATCAGATCAGCAATATCGGACTGATGGCAGATTCTACCCACTTCTCTGCTGATTTGAAGACCACACCACATCGCCTGCGCCGCATCTTCACCATGCAGCGACATGAACTCACCTTCCCACTCCGTCATCCAGAACAGGTGACAGAGCATCCAGCTTATCTGGAACGGCTCTACAAGGCCAATGCCTGGAACCATCCTTGGATTAAGATTCAGAATTCCATCGAAGAGCTGTTGCTGAACTTGCGTTACGGCAACTTTGCGCATATCCAGAAATCACTCTCACGCCGCATCCGCAAATGGCTCGGCATAGAAAAACACGTTTAAAGTACCGTTCTGATAGGAGACAACAGGAAATCTGTCAGAAGATAACCGTTATAGACCAGCAGATAGATGGTGAGGAAAACCACCGTCAGTCGTAACCACTGC
>CADCFA010000025.1 GCA_902800595.1 uncultured Prevotellaceae bacterium
ATTGAAGAATGAAACGCCAGAGGAGGTGCCAGTTTTATTGCCTGATGGGGAGACCATCCCTGTTGCTGTTGGCTATGGTGAGGGTTATGCCTATTGCATCAAGGATGCTGGCGACGATCCTGATGTGACAAATGGATTGGAGATACGAGCGAGTGTCAAACCAACAGATACCTTCGAGATCTTAGGTGGCGAGGGCGTAGGCACCTTCACACTTCCAGGTTTCGACTATCCCCCAGGCTCTCCAGCTATCAACAAAGCGCCTCGTGAGATGATCCGTCAGAATCTGACAGCACTAACAAACGATCCACTCAGTATCACCATCTCCGTACCTGAAGGTGAGTCTATCGCGAAAAGAACCTTTAATCCCCGTCTGGGTATCGAGGGGGGAATCTCGATTATTGGTGTCTCAGGCATTGTAAAGCCATTCTCAGAGGAAGCCTTCATAGACAGCATCCGCAAGTGCATGAATGTGGCCCAAGCCAGTGGTACCAGTCGTGTCGTCATCAACAGTGGGGGCAAGAGTGAACGATTCGTGAAAGCCCTCTACCCTGACCTGCCCCAACAGGCATTTGTGGAATATGGCAACTATATCGGCGAGACCTTGAAGATAGCCCACGAACTGGACATCAGGGAAGTGACCCTTGGCGTGATGTTAGGCAAAGCCGTGAAACTCGCAGCAGGCCACCTTGACACCCATAGTCGGAAGGCCACGATGGACAAGGCATTTCTCAGTGAGATGCTTCATGAAGCTGGTTGTCAGGCTGATTTAGAGAAGATCACACTTGCCAGAGAGTTATGGCAGGTGATTCCCCCAGATAAGATAGAGGATTTTTGCCACGTGGTCTTACAGCATTGCATGGATCATTGTAGCCCTCTGGTGCCACAGACCAATCTTACTATTCTGCTGATTGACGACGACGGAATAATACACTCACAATGACAGGAGCACCCACGAGGGCTGTAACGCTGTTCACTGGCAATGCGCCCTCGAAGCCTGGCATACGTGCTATCAGATTACAGAATAATGCCAGCGCAGCACCACAGAGGGCTGTGGCTGGCATTAGTACACGATGATCGGAAGTGCGGAAGATGGCTCGTGCCAGATGGGGAACAGCCAGACCAATAAACATGATAGGACCACAATAAGCCGTCACGATAGCCACCAGCACACCAGAAGAGATAATCACCAGCATACGACTGCGACGGATATTCAGACCTAAGTTGGCAGCATAACGTTCTCCTAGCAACAGGAGGTTCATCGTCTTCACCAAGAGGCAGGCCAATGGTAGGAGTACACACATCAGCACGACGAAGAGCACCATCTCATCACCTGACACACGAGAGAACGAACCTAAGCCCCACACCACGAAAGCCTTCACGTCTTCCTCTGGCGACAGGAACTTCAACACACCGATAATCGCATTGGCTAGATAACCAATCATCACACCAATGATCAGCAACGTGACATTATCCCTCACCTTCTGCGACACCCAGAGGATCAATGACATCACAGCCAGCGCACCCACGATGGCAGCAACACTCATTGCCGCATCACCCAGATAACCCAGACGGGAAAGTGCCACACCTCCGATACGTCCAGAGAGCAGCACCACAAAGGCGACACCTAAGGCAGAGCCGTTGCTGATACCCAACACGGAAGGACCTGCTAAAGGATTGCGGAATACCGTCTGCATCTGAAGACCACTGACAGCGAGACCTGCACCAGCCATGATAGCCGTCAAGGCTTGGGGCAGACGACTGTTATAGACAATGTTCGTCCAGATCTCATTGCTCTCTGCCCCCAAAAGGATGCGGCACACCTCTGACATAGGAATCCTGACGGAGCCGATGAGCAGGTTCACAATCAATAGGACAAGGATACCCATGATGAGGGTAATGATCAGTGGCAGGGGACGTCTCATTTCAGAAGTCGATAATAGGTGGGTTGGTAATCAGATTCTACGAGTTCCGGATGGAAGATCGCCACAAAATCCTTCAGCAGCACATCTGGTTGCACAGGGGTAATCTCATAATAAGGCTGTTGCTTCATATTACAATAGATCACCTTCCGTTCCTTATAAGCCTTGAAGAGTTCATTTCGTGGCTCAGAGGATTTCAGGGCCTCATAACTGAAATCACCTTGGAAGCTGTTCAGGATGCGCCAGTAGTCGGCATTAGCCGCCAAGGCATACATCTTCTCAAACTCCAGGTTCTCACCAGCTGTCTCTTCATCCTGAATGACATAGTTGGCGCCAGCATCACGGAATATCTGAGCCAGATAGTTCTTGCCACCAACGGCATGCCATGTGCCACTGTGCATCTCACCACTGAAGACAGTGGGGCGCGTCGTGCTTTTAGCAGCCTGTGTCTTGATGTCGTTATAACGTTTCTCTATACCATCGAAGACCTCCTGCGCCTCTTTCTCCTTGCCGATAAACATACCCACAAACTTAATCCACTCAGCCTGTCCTAAAGGATCGAGCTCCTTATAGCCCAAATGGGGCACGAGGGTGATGCCCGTCTCCTTGATAGGCTCATAGCCACCACGTTTGAAAGGTGAGATGAATATCACATCAGGATTAGCAGCCAGCACCATCTCTGTATCGAAATTGCCTTCCATGCCAATCTTCACGATACGTCCGTCTTTCACACGTGCTAGAATATCTTTATTATAGAGATTCTTCGTGCCTGTCAGACCTTTCACCACATCATGGGCATCAAGGATGGTGAAGTTGGAGAGCTGAAGGGCTGTCATACAGATGGTACGCTGGATAGGTACCTTCACCTTCGTATAACCCTCAGGCACAGCGGCATCATCAGTCCTTACGAGAGCGAAATGATCATGCTTGCCCACATCCACCAGACGGATATCGGCAGAGTCGCGTACACTGAAACCTGTGGCATACTTCACAGACATCTCTACGAAAGCATCGTCAGAGGCAGCATCAGCGCCTTGCTTCTTGGCATTCTTACCAGAACAGGCACAGAACAGGGCTACAACAGCAAAAGCCCAAAAGAATTTTCTCATAAACCAAAACTATTAGTATCATCAATATTTCTGCCACGCGATTCACGCGGACAGCTTTCTTCATATCACTGGTATCGAGCAGTCTATCGTGCTCGCCTATATAGGGTTTGTCGAAGAGTTGGCCGAAGTAATAATGTGGTCCTCCAAAGCGACAGTTCAGGATACCTGCTAAGGCAGCTTCAGGATAACCGCTATTAGGACTGGCGTGACGACAACCATTCTTCCATACAAACTTTAGGAGACACAGTTTCCCCGAAGCAATAATCATCAGAAAAGCAGTGAGACGAGCTGGGATATAATTAGCCACATCGTCGATATGCGCAGCCCAACAGCCAAAGTCCTTATAACGCTCTGTCTTGTAACCTATCATCGAGTCGAGGGTGTTTACCATCTTATAAGCCAACATACCTGGTGTACCCAACAAAGCAAACCAGAACAGTGGGGCTATCACGCCATCGCTCAGGTTTTCTGCCAACGTCTCTAACGCAGCTATACGCACCTCCTGGGCAGAGAGCTCTGAGGTGTCACGCCCCACGATGCGAGCCACCTGCCGCCTACCCTCTTCAAGACTGCGATCCATAGCTAGAAACACCTGCCGCACCTCACGGATAAGGGTGGTTCCTGCCAGACAAAAGAACACCACAATAGCATCAAAAATAATGATTAACACATCAGATGCTATTAGAAGTCTCAAGAGCCAAGTAACAAGGAATATCAGGAGAATCAAGCCTATCGCCAACAAGGCACCTTTCAGCATACGATGCAGGCCCTGATTCAGACGATGCTCCCCCCAGGAGATCATCTTACCAAACCCCACCACAGGGTGAGGCAACCAGGCTGGGTCGCCTAAAAGCAGATCGAGCATCCAGCCTATCAGCAACGGTAATATGATTATCATCCAGTTATCCATGTCTCAAGCGCGTAAAAGTATAGATAGCTTTCACCAGTTCATCATTATACTCAGGCTGCTGTGCAGCAATGCGAAAATGGCAATCTTTCAAACCCTCGAAATTAGATGAATCACGAATCAGAAATTGATGGTTCTCAATTAGATATGACTTCAATTCTAATGCGGAAGACTGTCGGATAGAACAAAGCATAAAGTTCGTCTTGGTGGGATAGACATGAATGCCAAAGATACCACTAAGCTTCTTTGCGACAAACTGAGCCTCAGCTAATAACTCGTCCATCATATACTGCTCATTGGGATCTTGATGGGTGATAAGCCACTTGCCTGCCTCTATCGCTAACGCGTTAACTGCCCAGGGACGATAATTGGCACGCAGTCGGCTGATGACAGGAGCAGGAGCTGTGATATAACCCAAGCGCAAACCTGGGATGGAGAAGCGTTTCGTCACCGAATGAATCTGAATCACATTCTGCATCTCAATGCCTTCTTGTGGCGAAAGCATTTTACAGAAAGTGCAATCCTCATACGACTGATCGATAACGAGCCAGTGATGACGACGCGACAGATTTTGGAGCTTCTCCAAGGGATAGACCTCACCCGTAGGATTATTGGGATTGCAGAGCCAGCGCACTGCCCCACCCTTGGGTGCCTCCTGATAGCCATACATCCTACAGGCATCCGCATATTCGCTGAATGTAGGACGCTTCACAGCGAAGGTTCCTTCTTCACGCAGCGTCTGGGCTATCAGATAGATGGCATCTGTGGCACCACTGGTAACCAACACCTCATCAGGCTGGATATGATACTCATTGGCAAGCAGTACTCGAGAGTATTTGATAAATCCGATCCATATCCACATAACGGCGCACATGATCGGCGAGTTTGTTGTATTGTTCTTCTTTATAAGCCTGATAATCGAAGGAGGTGGCATCTCCACTGAACTTCTCTGCAAAAGGTTTCAGGAGTTCATCCACAAAGGCTGCATTATCGAGGATACCATGCACATAGGTACCCATACATTTCTCATTCACCCGATAGCCGTCAGCTCGTCCATCGTGCAGATATAGCATCGGCGAGGCCTCCGCATCGCCGAAGGGTTTCGTCTCTCCCATGTGAATCTCATAGCCCTCACCATATTCGCACCTCACCTGACGTGTGAGTTTCTCACCACTCATTGTGGTGGTGACAGGCAGCAGACCAAGTCCTGGGAGTCGTTCGATATCGCCTTCCACATGATCAGGATCGCACACCTCGATACCCATCAGCTGATAACCGCCACAGATACCCAACACAGAAGTTCCTTCACGATAAGCCTTCACGATGGCTTGGGCACAACCGTTTCGACGCAGTTCGTAAAGATCATGCAACGTTGACTTGGTACCAGGCAGGATGATGATATCCGCCTTCTGAATATCCTCCACGTTATTAGTATAAAAAAGATGTACGCGCGCGTCCTGTTCCAGTGCATCGAAATCGGTATAGTTCGAGAGGTGCTGTAACATGATGACGGCAATGTTCACCTTGTCCTGTTGCAGTTGGAAAGACTTCTGGGCGAGTGCCACAGAATCCTCTTCCTCGATATGGATATCCTTGAAATAAGGGATTACCCCCAAGACAGGTACCCCACATATCTCCTCCAGCATCCTGCGTCCTTCCTCAAACAGGCGCATATCCCCACGGAACTTATTGATGATGATCCCCTTGATGAGTGCCTTGTCCTCTGGTGTCTGCAGGGCGATGCTGCCATAGACAGAAGCAAACACCCCACCTCGATCGATGTCACCCACCAGGATCACATCAGCCTTCGCATGACGCGCCATCGGCAGGTTCACCAAGTCGGTAGCTCGCAGGTTGATCTCAGAGATACTGCCTGCACCCTCCATCACGATGGGATTATAACGTGCTGCCAAACGATCGAACGCCTTGCAGACTTCCGCACGGAAATCGATATCCCCAGCCCCTTGTCTGCGCCAGTAGTCGTAGGCATGCTTATTGCCAACAGGTTTGCCATTCAGTATCACCTGTGAAGTATGATCACTCTGCGGTTTCAGCAACAGCGGGTTCATATCCGTATGACAAGCGATGCCAGCAGCCTCAGCCTGAACCGCCTGAGCACGTCCAATCTCCAGTCCCTCAGGTGTCGCATAGCTGTTGAGTGCCATGTTCTGTGCCTTGAAGGGTGCTGGCTGGTAACCGTCCTGCTTAAAAATACGACAGAAGGCTGCTGCAACGATGCTCTTGCCGACATCGCTGCCTGTTCCTGCAAACATGATGGGATGCAACTGTTTCATATCTGATAGAGGTGCGTATAACTGGCTAAGACATTCTTATATCTGAAAACGGGTGTGGGTACAGGCTTGCCTTTGGCATCATAGACCTGTGTGGCTGATACAGGAGCTTTGTCCATAAACTGGGTATAGTGGAACTCATGTCCACGATAAACCTTCCCATCGAATTCGAACTGGCGATAACCCAGGGATAACTTTCGATCCTCTTTACGGGCCGTGATGCGATAAGGCAGTACACCACACATCGGGTATTCGCCCTCATCCGTCACGATGCTCTCGCAGAGATACATCATACCACCACATTCAGCAATCACGCTGCCACCCTGTTCCGCAAAGTCCTTGATGGCTTTTCTGCAAGCCTCGTTCTTCACGAGTGCCTCCAGATGTTTCTCAGGATAGCCACCTGGCAGATAGAGCAAATCGATTTCACTGAAGTCAGGCATCTCTGTCTCAGGATCGAAACACCTGACAGACGAAAAACGGTCTAAGGTTTCCTGATAGACAAAACTAAAACTCTCGGCATTGCGCGCCAGGAGCACTTTTTGTTCCCATACTGGGAATAAAATATTCCCACACTGGGAATCAAATGTTCCCACGTTGGGAACATATTTTGGGGTTAAAGCCCGCCAATCGACATGTTCCTCTAAAAGATTGATCAGCTTCTGAGTCTCCGGTTGTTCAGAGAAGTCCAGACCCAGATAGCGCGAGCCTTGTTCGAGTGAAGCATCTTTAGGGAGATACCCCAGACAGCGTACTTGCAGATCATCGCACACCTGCTTGAGCATCTCAAAGTGGCGTGCTGATCCCACCTTATTAAATATAATGCCTGCAAAACGGATGTCCTTGCGGAAATTCAGGAAACCCTGTAGCAGCGCTGCTATCGAATAGGCAGCAGACTTCGCATCGACCACCAGCACGACAGGGATATCGAGCGTCTTGGCAATCTCATAGGCAGAACCCTTATCGCGATCATAGCCGTCGAACAAGCCCATCATCCCCTCCACGATACACACATCAGCATCTGCACCATAAGCCATAAAGAGCTCACGGACATGATCTGGCGACGCCATAAACGTATCGAGATTGATGCTGGGACGCCCACATACTGAGGTATGAAACTTGGTATCGATATAGTCAGGTCCGCACTTGAAGGGCTGCACCTTCATACCCTTCGATGTAAGAAGTGCCATCAGCCCTCTGGCAATCGTTGTCTTGCCAGAGCCACTGGTTGGGGCTGCTATCAGAAATGCGGGTTTCATCTCTGCAAAGGTACAAATTATTTGGATAAAATAGGCTTCATCTTGGAAAAACTCAAATAAAATTTGGTTTTTTGCTCGCTTATTCGTATCTTTGCAGCCGAAAATAAGGCAATCTGGTGGCTGATGCCGCCTGATGTAAGGGAATCCAGTGAAAATCTGGAACTGTACCTGCAGCTGTAATCCCCCTTTGAAGGGTTTGCTTGTATAACGCCACTGACATGAAGTCGGGAAGGTAAAGCAGACTGGGGAAAGTCAGAAGACCTGCTTGAATATTATTAGTACGATCGTTCAGGAGTTAGCGGTCGGAAAATAAGATGATTTATGAGCATTAGACAGAAATTGGCTCTTGGCCTTTGGCTGTTGACTGTTGGCACTCAAGCACAGACCACTATTGTGCATGCTGACAGTTTGCAGGAAGTAGTAGTGACGGGTACTGGTACACAGCACCTGCTGAAAGACGCACCCGTTCAGACTGAGGTGATTAGTCATCGTCAACTGCAGCAATATGCCGGCAAGAGCATCGAGGATATCCTGTCAGGACTGACAGCCAGCTTTGAATTCGGTGAGAACGATATGGGCTCCCATCTGCAGATGAACGGACTGGGCAACTCGTATGTGCTCATCCTGATAGACGGCAGAAGACTGCATGGCGACAATGGTGGTGAGAACGACCTGTCGCTGATCGATCCCAACAACATCGAGAAGATAGAGATTGTGAAGGGTGCCTCCTCTGCCCTCTATGGTAGTGATGCCATCGCTGGTGTGATCAACATCATCACCAAGAAGCATCGTGAGCAAGGCGTGATGTTTGAGAACACCTCACGCGTTGGTTCGTATGGTGACATCCGTCAGCATAATGGTCTCGCCCTGAATTACGGCAAGCTGTCCAGCTATACCAACTTCCAGCTGCAGCACTCCGACGGTTGGCAGAACACCTCTGAGGAAGCCATTTCACAGACTGAGTATCACATCACTGACTCACGCAACAAGACTGTGAACCGGCATACCAACTGGCAGATAGCAGAGCGTCTCACCTACCAGCTGACACCAGCCATCGAGTTGTATGCTGATGGCAGCATCTATTGGAAGCGCATCTACCGTCCTTGTGGGCATCACCCTGGGGTGGACGTGAAGACTTGGGATCTGCAATACAACAACGCGTCTATCTCCGCAGGAGGTAAATGGAAACTGAACAGTACGGATGTCATCACCCTTGATGCCGACTGGAAGCGACATGCTTACAACTATGTCTATACAGACACCACACTAACTGATGGCTATGTAAACGGGCATTTCACCAACTACTATCCTTACTTCCCTGATGATAAGGAGTTGCAGAGTGATCAACGACTTACGAATATCTCGTTGAAAGGTATCTTCGATCTGCCTTACGAGCAGAAACTGAGTGCAGGATTCGACTATCGCTACGACTGGCTGAAAGCCCCGATGAGAGTAGAAGGTGGTAAGGCTACTGACAACACCCAGGCCCTCTATGTACAGGATGAGTTGGCACTGCTCGATCCGCTCTATCTGACAGCAGGATTGCGACTGACCAGGAACCAGGGATTCGGCACACGCCTCACCCCCAAGATCTCTGCTATGCTGAAGTTGGGTGACCTGCGCTTGAGGGCCACTTGGAGTCAAGGCTATAAGACCCCTACCCCAAAGGAGCTCCACTACCAGTATGTCAGGAATATGAATGGGGTGTATCTCTACTTAGGCAATGAGAACCTGAAAGCTCAGACATCGAACTACTTCAGCGTGAGTGCGGAATACACCATCGGACACCTCACACTGACACTCGCCCCTTATTATAATAAGGTGAAAGATATGATTACGCTGGTAACTATTCCCGCCAAGGATGCACCAGGTGATCTGATTACGAAATACGACCCTATCCGAGTGCGCCAGTATCAGAATATGGAAGATGCCAAGACCTATGGTGTAGATTTCACTGTGCGCTATCAGGGCAGGCACTTCACAGCAGGCGGAAGCTACAGCTATCTCGATACAGAAGCCAACCAGTATGATTCAGAGAAGGAAATGATGCGGAAGGTTACTATCGATGGTATGGCTCATCACAAGGCAAATGTGTATGCCACCTGGAACCACGATTTCTCTAAACGCTATAAGTTGGGCATTGGCCTCTATGGCCGACTCTCCAGCAAGCGCTATTATCAGATCGATGGCGACGGTAAGGGCTACCAGCTCTGGCGCCTCTCCACCAACCACCAGATAGGTAAGATCTGGCGCATAGACGCAGGTGTGGACAACATCTTCGATTATGTGGATACCACACCTCACGGATTGCATCTGGGTACCACAACCCCAGGCCGTACCGTCTATGCCTCACTGACCATACGACTCAATGCAGGTAAAAAACTTACGAACAGATATAAATCAAATTTCAATTCAAACTACAATGAACAAGATTAAGTATTTCATGCTGGCTATGATGACATTCGTTGCCAGCGCTTCGTTCACCGCTTGTAGCAGTGACGATGACAACAACAAGAACAATGGTAATCAGTCAAACTACGATCGCTATCAGCAGGCTGTAAATCAGACTGTTAACTCACAGAAGAAGAGCGACAAGGTGATTCTGCTTGTAGCCTTCGGTTCTACTTGGGAACAGGCTTATGACACCTTCGATAAGGTGGTTGACGACTACAAGGCAACATTCTCAGGTTGGGATGTGTATCTCTCTTTCTCTTCTGCCATCTGTATCAACAATGCCCGTGCTGGTGAGAATGTAGCTCCTAAAGACTACTACGATCCAGAGCACTGGCTCACCGCTATCGGTCTGGCAGGCTACAAGCAGATCGTGGTACAGTCGCTGCAGGTGATCCCTGGTGAGGAGTATCGTCGTGTTCGCGACAGCTATGTGAAGGACTTCATGAACAACCGCAATGGTGATTTCACTGAAACTTATATGAAGAGCCTTGATCGTCAGGTTGTAGTAGGCACCCCACTCATGGCTGAGGAGAGCGACGCTAAGGCACTGGCTACTACACTTAACAACGAAGCCGACGTGAAGGCAGCTGTAGCTGATGGTATCGTAGCTTTCATGGGTCATGGTAACCCAGAGGGGTATGACTACTATGGCGGTAACGTACGCTATATACAGCTGGAGGAATATCTCCGTGCCATCAGCCCCAGCTACTATGTAGGCACAGTAGATATGGCCGAGACTTATGCAGAGGATGTATTGAAGCACATTGCAGGCGGAAAATTCGACTACAAGATTGGTGACGTTACCAAGAGCGTTACCTATGCTGCCAATGACGCCGATAAGGCTCAGCTCTTCGTACTGATGTCTATTGCTGGTGACCATGCCCACAACGATATGGCTGATCCCGATGACGATGAGAGCTGGTACTCTCTGTTCAATGAAGAGGGTATCGAGACAAAGGCCTACGAGACCAACTTCACTGAGGCTTGCTGGAAACAGTACAAGAGTGGCGATGAGTACATCCCAGGTCTGGCAGAGCGCAGCGCCGTTCGTAAGTTATGGATGAATCACACAAGTGATGCTATTAAGAAACTCGGAACTGACGAGGCTTTGTCAACTCCCACAACTGCTCCAGAAGAATGAAATTATTAGGTGTATTATTATATAGGTTTGTATCAGGAGGTGCTGTCGTGAGACAGCATCTTCTTGCTGTTATACTGCTGTTTATGGGTAGTATAAGTGTTCAGGCTCAGATTCATAAGATGGAACATAAGGATTCGTCTTCAGTAAATCGCACCTATAATCTGAACCCTATAGTAGTTACAGGCTCTGGACATCACCAGCGTCTGAAAAGTACTGCCACACCTGTGCATGTGCTCTCTGCTCAGGAAATACGAGAGCAGGGCATCAGCACCTTCGACGGCGCCCTTGTCCGTATGATGCCTCAAGTATCAATGGCTCCCAACGCTATGGGTACCTTCTTACGCCTTAATGGTTTGGGCAACAAATACATTTTGATACTGATCAATGGTCAGAAGCTGTCTGGTGACATCTCCAATAATGTGGATCTGAACCGTATCAACATGGCTCGTGTAAAACGTATCGAGGTGCTTGATGGAGCTGCCTCATCACTTTATGGTTCCGATGCGATTGCCGGTGTCATCAACATCATCACTGATCAGCCTACACAGAACCTTATAAGCGTCAGCAGCGACACCCGTATATCTGGTCACGGGCAACTGACGGAAAACGTTACACTCGACATCTACAAGAATGGTTTTGGTTCATACACGTCTTTCTCGCACAATCGTGCCGATAGCTACCGTATTAACGATCTCGAATATGTGAAGGATTCAGACACTGAGACGCAACCCTCTATTGCCCCTCTATTTACAGGTTATCGCTCTAACCTTATTGGACAGAAGTTCACCTATTCGCCTAACCAGCATCTGGCACTGAATGCAGGCTTGGACTACTCCTATAAAATCACGAATCGCCCAGAGACCCGAGAGGACATCACAGGTGGACTCGATTATGAGATGCGCTACAAAGGATTCCGCTGGAACTTAGGCGGTATCTACAAATTCACTGCCAAGAACTCCCTGCAGGCCACCTTCACCGTTGACCGTTTCCGTTATGGTAAAGAATATGATGTAGCCACCAAGGACTATGCCGTTGGAGACTATGTGCAGTCGAAAAAACAGCGTATGATGGATGGTGAACTAAAGGCCATTCTTGGACTGATGAAAAATTCAACGACAATCTTTGGCGCAGACTGGCGTAAAGACTATCTGACAGCAACTTCTGGCAACATCGATGAAAATGTCTATACGTTGGCTGCCTATGCACAGCACGAGATGAAGTTATTTAAGGACTTCACCGCTACGCTCGGCCTAAGACTGACTCATCATGAGACCTTCAATAACCATCTGACACCAAAGGTTGCACTGATGTATGCACCAGGCAACTTCCGTTTCAGAGCCACCTATTCGGCAGGTTTCCGTGCCCCAGGACTTGATGAGCTCTACTATCATTATTTCTCTGTGAATCGTGGTAAGGCA
The DNA here is from genome assembly GCA_902800595.1 of uncultured Prevotellaceae bacterium. Taxonomy (GTDB): domain Bacteria; phylum Bacteroidota; class Bacteroidia; order Bacteroidales; family Bacteroidaceae; genus Prevotella. Next base: position 12,499 of record CADCFA010000025.1, read on the forward strand.
CAGGTTAGTTTCGGGAATAAGGACCTGAGTCCTGAGAAGAGTAACTACTTCTCGCTGAATGCCGAATATCGCAACGAGGTGATAGCCGTAAGCCTGACAGGATACCTGAATCGCATCAACGATATGGTGATAAAGCAGAATGTACCAGTAGATGACGTTACCCGCCAGATGCTGATGACAGAATTCCCTGAGATGACACAGGATCAAGCTGACAAAATGGTGAGCTACGCCCTGTATCAGAACAGCGACAAAGGAGATGTGAAGGGCTTGCAGGTAAACGTGTCGGCCAATATCTTCCAAGGTTTCAATCTCTCTGTCAACTATGCCTATACATACGCTCGCAGTAAGAGTGGAGAAGAATGGACTGTTTTAGAACGTAGCATCCGCAATGCTGCCACCATAGCCGCCAACTATCACCACTCGTGGGGAAAATATGGTTTGAATGTCAATCTAAACGGACAGTTACAGTCGAAGACTTACTATACAGGCAATTATGAGAATGCCCCTGGATATGGTATCTGGAATCTCCATACCACCCACAGCTTCGATGTCTGCAAATGGGCAGACCTGGTTCCCAGCATCGGCATAGACAACATCTTCGACAAGGTGGATAATCGCATCGACTCCAGCACTAGGAAATATGCGCTCTACTCTCCAGGCAGAATGCTGGTGATTGGTCTGAAAGTAAAATTCAAACAATAATGGCGCAGAATTACTGATTATCGACTTTTTTTTGTACTTTTGCAGCAAAAACAAGAAAATATGAAAACAAAACATGTACAGTATGAGACGCAGGGCACATGCTCTAAGATGATTGATGTGACTGCAGATGAGAACAATGTGATTCAGCAAGTATTCTTCTTAGGTGGCTGTAACGGCAATCTGCAAGGCGTAAGCCAACTGGTACGCGGACAGCATATCGACGATGTCATCAAGCGACTCGATGGCATCCGCTGCGGTACAAAAGGTACTTCATGCCCTGATCAGCTCTGCAGAGCACTTGAACAGCTGAAGAACGCGCCGTTGCAAGATTAAGAGAACATGCAGACAAGCATCGACCAAACGAAGTGGTATGACCGCATCTGGGCGTCGCTGATATTCTTCACCCGCCTACCCTTCTGGCGACTCCATCAGCCTCCGAAGGAATGTTATAGGCGGGTGGTAGAGCACTGGCCCCTGGTGGGCTGGCTCACAGGGGGCGCGATGGCAGCCACACTCTATTTATGTAGTATGGTTCTACCCTACATGGTGGCGGTGCTATTGGCTATTGTAGTGCGGCTGCTCCTCACAGGTGCATTACATGAAGATGGGTTGGCAGACTTTTTCGATGGATTCGGCGGGGGCGGTAATGATCGGCAACGAATCCTCGACATCATGAAGGACTCGCATATCGGCACCTATGGCGTATTGGGGCTAATTCTCTACCTATTATTATTAGCTGTTACTCTATGTTCCCTTGAACCTCAGACTGCAACCTTATTGATTTTGGCAGCTGATCCATACGCCAAGATGGTTGCAGCCCAGCTGATTCTGATGATGCCTTACGCCCGCAAGGAAGAAGAGGCAAAAATAAAAACGACATATCGAAAGTTCGGTCTATCCACAGGCATCTGTCTCGCTATTCAGGGACTGTTGCCTATAGGGACTTTCATATGGATAACAGGCATCGCATGGGAGATGGTGATATTCTTGCCCTGCATCGTAATGTATTTTCTCTATCTGCTGATGTGGCGTAAGATTCAAGGCTATACGGGTGACTGTTGCGGCGCAACCTTCCTATTGGTAGAATTAGCCGTCTATCTCGTAGTTTGTATGCAATATCATATAGCAGCCCTATGAAGAAACTGATATTAATAACAGGTGGTCAGCGTTCTGGCAAGAGTAATGAGGCAGAGACAATGGCACTAAGCCTCTCCCCCAACCCTGTCTATCTTGCCACCGCCCACATCTGGGATGACGAGTTCAGGGAGCGAGTACACAAGCACCAGGAGCGTCGCGGACCACAATGGACGAATATTGAAGAAGAAATGGAATTGAGTCGTCATGACCTATCAGGTCGTGTAGTCGTCATTGACTGTGTGACACTTTGGCTAACCAACTTTTTCTTTGCTAATGATTCAGATACAAACAAATCATTTGAACTGGCAAAAGCGGAATTTGATAAGTTTACCCTGCCAGATGCCACCTACATTTTCGTAACAAACGAGATTGGCAGTGGTGGAGTAAGTGAAAACAATATTCAACGCAAATTTACTGACCTTGAAGGTTGGATGAACCAGTATATTGCCTCAAAAGCTGATGAGGTGATTCTCATGGTCAGTGGTATTCCCGTAAAAATAAAATGAAGACATTCGTAATAGAACCTATCAATAAATCACTTGAATCTGCTATTCAAGAAAAGATTGACAATCTTAACAAGCCCAAGGGCGCCTTGGGACGTTTGGAGGAGATTGCCATGCAGGTATGTCTGATTCAGCAATCACTCAATCCTAGTCTCACCCATCCTTGTCATCTGCTTTTCGGAGGTGATCACGGAATCGAACGGGAAGGTGTCAGCGTCTCACCACGTGAAGTAACCTGGCAGCAGATGAAAAACTTCACACATGGCGGAGGTGGTGTTAATATGTTCTGTCGTCAACATGGGTTCAAGTTGCGCATCATTGATGTAGGTGTTGACTACGATCTATCTTCCGTAGAAGGTATCATCAACCGCAAAATAGCAAGAGGCACAAAGAACTTTCTCTACGAGCCTGCCATGAGTGAGACAGAATTTGACCAAGCAATACAAGTGGGCTGCGAACTTGTTGACGACTGTGTCGCAGAAGGATGCAGGATTCTGAGCATTGGGGAAATGGGGATTGCCAATACCTCGCCATCCAGTATATGGATGTCACTCTTTGGAAATATCCCTTTGGCAGAATGTATTGGTGCTGGGGCTGGTCTCAACAAACCAGGTATCCAACATAAGTATGAGATACTTTCGAAGGCTCTAAACCGTTATCTAATCTATGAACCACACCCAACAAAAATCACCCCATTCCGCTATTTCGGAGGCTTTGAGATGATCGCCGCCATTGGAGCCATGCTTCGTGCTGCTGAGCAACACCTTATTATATTAATTGACGGATTTATTATGACGGCATGTGCTGCTGCCGCCATACAACTCTATCCTACCGCAAAAGATTATATGATATTCACCCATTGTGGGGATGAAAGCGGACACAAGCTTATGCTCGATATGTTAGAAGCAAAGCCTTTGCTTCATTTAGGACTCCGACTCGGTGAAGGAACAGGTGCTCTCTGCACCTACCCCATCATCGACTCTGCTGTAAGAATGATCAATGAGATGAATAATTTTGAGAACGCTCAAATTACCAAATACTTCTGATTCCAATTACTTTTTGCCAACCATTGAAGGATGTTTCTTAAGATGCTCCAAACGGTACTGACGTGGAGTAATGCCAACAAACCTGTAGAATGAGCCATAAAAGGCCTGACGATTTGCAAAACCTACTTTGAAACCCACGTCCTCCATATCAAGATCTTGATAACGTTTATCAACAAGTATCGACATAGCTTCTTCAATACGGTACTTGTTAACAAAAGAAGAGTAGTTCATGTGGAAACGAACATTAACAACAGCAGAGATGTAACGCGTATTGGTACCTATCTCTGCAGCAAGCTTTTGGGCTGAATAGTCCTTGTCGCGATACTTTTTTTGCATCACAATGATGTTCATGATCTGCTCCTGCATCTGATCCATCATACGAGGACTCACAAGGCTTCTATAAGCAGCAACCTTTTCCTTCTTCTCTGTAATGTTATATTTTGCCATACGCTTGTGTGGTTGATTTGTTGCAAATATATAAAAAAAAACGAAATTTTGAACAATATTTAAATATAAGTTACGCAAATTAAGCGTAAAGATATTACAACATATAGGACTTGCCACGATGGCAAGGCCTATATGTTTCTTCATAACTGTTGACTTTATTTTGCGTAAGCAACGCTTCGTGTCTCACGAATGACAGTAATCTTAACCTGTCCTGGATAAGTCATCTCATTCTGAATCTTTGTAGCTATGTCTGTGCTAAGAGCCTCACTCTCTGCATCGTTCATCTTATCAGCACCTACGATAACACGGAGCTCGCGACCTGCTTGGATAGCATAGGTCTTCGTTACGCCAGGATAACTCATGGCAATAGCCTCAAGATCGTTCAGACGCTTGATATAGGCCTCAACTATTTCACGGCGGGCACCTGGGCGGGCACCAGAAATGGCATCACAAACCTGTACGATCGGAGCCAATAATGTCTGCATCTCCATCTCATCGTGGTGGGCACCAATAGCATTGCAGATGTCAGGTTTCTCTTTGAACATCTCAGCAATCTTGGCACCATAGAGTGCATGTGGCATCTCACTATCCTCATCAGGTACCTTACCAATATCATGAAGTAATCCGGCACGCTTTGCTTTCTTCGGGTTCAAGCCAAGTTCTGCAGCCATAACTGCACATAAATTAGCAGTCTCACGTGCATGCTGTAACAGATTCTGTCCGTAAGAGCTACGGTATTTCATCTTACCGATAATACGAATCAGTTCCGGATGCAGACCATGGATACCCAAATCTATAGCTGTTCGCTTACCTGTCTCAATAATTTCGTTATCAAGTTGTTTCTTCACCTTAGCAACCACCTCTTCAATACGGGCAGGATGGATTCGTCCATCACTTACAAGCTGATGGAGAGCCAAACGGCAGACCTCACGACGTACAGGATCGAATCCAGAGATAACGATAGCCTCGGGTGTGTCGTCAACAACAATCTCGACACCAGCAGCAGCCTCAAGAGCACGAATATTACGACCTTCACGACCAATAATACGTCCCTTAACCTCGTCATTATCAATATGGAAAACACTAACTGAGTTTTCTATTGCAGTCTCAGTAGCAACACGCTGGATAGTCTGAATGACAATCTTCTTGGCCTGAGCATTAGCATTAAGCTTTGCTTCATCCATAATCTCATTAATATAGCTGGCTGCAGCAGTCTTAGCCTCATCCTTCATCGACTCTACCAAACGGGTCTTTGCTTCTTCTGCACTCAGGCCAGACACCTCTTCAAGTTTCTCACGTTCTTTGAGCTGCATTTTCTCAAGTTCTTCACTCTTAATAGTCAGAAGTTTCTTCTCATTATCGATGCGTGTCTGCTGGTTGTCAAGGTCATTCTTACGGCGACCAAGTTCCTCCTGACGCTGATTCAGTGAGATTTCGCGCTGTTTCAAACGGTTCTCACTCTGCTGGATGTGCTGGTTGCGCTGTTGCACTTCCTTCTCAAGTTCACTCTTTTTATTGAGGAACTTCTCCTTCACTTCCAGCAGTTTCTTTTCTTTGATAACCTCAGCCTGTTTTTCGGCTGTATCAAGCATCTCTTTGTATTTTCCCTTCAAAACATAGCGGAAAACAAGATATCCACCAACACCTCCCAGAACGAGAGCACCGGCAGCAATCAATAGTACAAAAATTAAATCCATATAAAATCTATATTGTTATTAAATGATTTCTTACTTCAACACTTCCTCAATCTCAGAAGTCAACTTCGCAAGAACATCATCATAGGGAGCGGTATCATTTTTACCGCGCTCACGCTCATGAAGCAGAGCTATATCAATCAGCGTCATCAACGCGATTGTATGCTCTCCTTTACGACCTTTATAAGCCTGAGCATAGGCATTATACCGATCGGTAATGAGCTTGGCTGCACGTCGATAGAGTTCTTCATCAGAGCGGCGTATTGTCACCTCAATCTCTTCGTCATAGACATGCAGACGTATATGGAGTTTGTCGTTGTTTACTTCTGCCATTGAATAGCACTTTATTTCCCGTCACTTAAAAGGGAGATGCACTTATTCACATCACGAATCATCTTAGATACCCTTGCCTTGGCACCTTCGAGATCTCCATCTGTAATTTCCAGCATCTTAGCCATCTTCAGTGAATTGTAATTTTCATCCGCTTGAGCCAACTTTGACTTTAGATTCTGAATCTCCTGTTCGTCTTTCTGCAACTGCACATGCAAAGCGCTGTTCTCCTTTTTCAGTTCTTGAAAACGAAGAATCATCTGCCGAACACGAGTCTCGAAAGTTGTCAGCGTCTTCTCATTTGGATCCATATCATAACTATTTGGTGTACAAAATTATATAAAATCTATTTTAAAGATAAACGTAGAGCTCATCTTTTAAGTTTTTTTATATTATTTGTCGTCTTCTGCAGGTCTTGGCTCCTTTTTGGCGAGCATTACTACTTTATAAACGAAGTCTGTAACCCACTTTTGAGAGAAACCAAGACGGCGGTTATACTCACGTACAGCAACTACAGTTTTCATTACACCTGCATCAGAGAAGTCATTCTTGTTAAAGATATCGTTCACAGTCTTTTCTGTCATGGTGTACAGGGCTTTCTTCATGAAACCAGGCAAACGAAGTTTGAATTTCATAAGGTTACCTGTCAACATCATGATATCCTGGGTAAAACCCTGAAACTGGAGCAAATAAGTCTGAGCATCCTGAATTTTCTTACAGCGACGGCGAAGGCTCTGATCAATCTCCTTGAAGAAGTCATCATCCATTCCATACATCTCTTTAAGCATCTTTTTACAACGAGAACGTTCACCTACACCTAATTTGTTATTAACAGTAGGGACCTTTAGTGTGGCTTTAAACACACGGAGGTCAGGAAGGGCTGCCAGGTTAGTAATACCCAAATCTGCTGCCATAGCTGCCTGGAAATACACACGGATGAGGGTCATGAAATCTTCCATTCCACCCACCTTCTGAGAGTCGCTCTTTCCAAAAATTTTATTCCAAAATCCCATATTTTCAATTATAATTTGTCAATTTCGTCTGCAAAGGTACAAAAAAAATTAAGAATTAAGAATTAAGATTGAGAATTATTTGTATCTTTGCACCCAACAAATCATTTATTTATGAAAGGAATCGTATTAGCAGGTGGTTCTGGTACACGCCTCTACCCCATTACCAAAGGTGTCAGCAAGCAGTTGATACCAATTTTTGATAAACCAATGATCTACTATCCCATCTCAACACTGATGCTGGCTGGTATTCGTGACATTCTGATTATTTCGACACCGTATGATCTACCAGGTTTCAAACGCCTGCTAGGGGACGGCAGTGAACTGGGAGTCCGTTTCGAATATGCAGAACAACCTTCTCCTGATGGTTTGGCACAAGCCTTCATTATTGGCGAGGAGTTTGTAGGTAACGACAGTGTTTGTTTAGTACTGGGTGATAATATATTTTATGGAAGTGGTTTTACAGGCATGCTTAAACAGGCTGTTGAAAATGCAGAAAAGAAAGGGCATGCCACAGTTTTTGGCTATTATGTGAATGATCCTGAGCGTTATGGTGTGGCCGAATTTGACAAAAACGGGAATTGTCTGAGTATTGAAGAGAAACCAGAACATCCGAAGTCGAACTATGCTGTGGTTGGACTCTATTTCTATCCAAACAGCGTTGTAGAGATTGCCAAAAACATCAAACCCAGCGCTCGTGGTGAATTGGAAATCACTACCGTGAACCAGACATATCTGCAGCAGAAGAACCTGTTGGTTCAGACTCTTCAACGTGGTTTTGCATGGCTCGATACAGGAACACACGACTCCCTTTCTGAAGCTTCAACCTTTATTGAGGTGATAGAGAAGCGTCAGGGATTAAAGGTAGCCTGCCTTGAAGAGATTGCTTACAAACGGGGATGGATTGACAAAGAACAGCTGATAGCCTTAGCGCAGCCAATGGCTAAGAACGACTATGGCAAGTATTTGCTGCGTCGCGCCGAAGAGTACGTAAAATAGCGTACTCTTCAAAACTTTTTCGGCCAATTATTTGGTAGTTTCAATAAAATGGCCTACTTTTGCAAGCGAATATTAACAACTAAAATTATTATTGCCTATCGAAACAAACTTTACTCAGATTTAAATTTTTATAAATATGAGTACATTGAAAACAATGACCGACGAAGAGTTGGCATTGGCATATATTGATGGCAATAACAGAGCATTCGATGAATTACTTTCTCGCAGTCAAGACAAAATCTTTGACTACATTTTCTATATGGTAAAGGATGAAGATCTTGCCAATGATCTGTTTCAAGAGACCTTCCTCAAAATAATTACCAAATTGAGAGATGGGCGTTATATCAATTCGGGTAAGTTTATGTGCTGGGCCATGCGTATTGCCCATAACGTGATTATTGATCACTTTAGAGCAATAAAGAGTAGTAAGATTGTGGATCAGGGAAAGGATAATGATCTCTCGAATCTGCGTGGAAACACCATATTTGACAGCAACCGTGAAAGTGAGTTGGCCAATGCTCAAGTTCTTAAAGATGTAAGACGATTGATGGAAAATCTGCCAGATGCACAACGGGAAGTGGTATATATGCGTTTCTTTCAGGATTTGTCGTTCAAAGAGATTGCCGAACAGACAAATGTCAGCATCAACACGTCATTAGGACGTATGCGCTACGCCCTGATAAACATGCGGAAACTGTCGAAAGTATATGGTGTCAGCCTCGTGATAGACTCCTGAGCTGACGAACCACCTCCTCAGGCTGAGGGGCATTGAACACATAGCTACCGCTGACAAGCACATCGACGCCCGCAGCCACCAGTCGTGGAGCAGTCTCGCCTTGGACACCACCATCCACTTCAATCAGAGTATTCAGGCCCTTCTCATCGATCATTCGGCGCAGGCGTTTCACCTTATCGATAGTGTTCTCAATAAACTTCTGTCCGCCAAAACCAGGATTTACACTCATCAGCAGCACCATGTCGATATCGCCAAGAATATCCTCAAGCATGGAGACTGGCGTAGAGGGATTCAGCGTCACACCAGCTTTCATACCCGCATTATGAATTTCCTGAACCGTACGGTGCAGATGGATGGAGGCCTCGAAATGCACATTCATCATCATAGCGCCCAGTTTGGCTGTCTGCTGGATATAGCGCTCAGGTTCCTCAATCATGTAATGCACATCGAGCGGTTTCTTACATGCCTTGGCGACAGCCTCAAGTACAGGAAATCCAAAGGAGATGTTGGGGACGAACGAGCCGTCCATCACATCGAGGTGAAGCCAGTCGGCCTCACTCCGATTAATCATGTCGATGTCGCGGTCGAGATGCAGGAAGTCGGCAGCGAGCAATGAAGGTGATACTAATGCCATAATTTCTCGGGGTAGAAATCTTCATAGGCAATCACAATTTAATAATGTTTATACCTATATAAACGCTCACACCTTTTATTTTATTATATACTTCTCAATATTTTTATTACCATTCAGGAAATCACGGGCTTTCATGCGGGTCTTACCAGCCAACTGAAGCTCATCGATCTGAAGTAGGAAGTCGCCTGTGGTGATATAGAGTACACCCTTATAGACCACGATCATACCCGGACGCATACCAGGATTCTTTTCTGTCTTCGTAGTCTTGAATATCTTTAGATCAACCGACTTTCCATCAGGTCCCATCAGGGTAGTCCAGGCACCAGGGTACGGACTCAGACCACGAACGAAGTCATAGATACGTTTGGAAGGACGATCCCAGTTGATCTCACAGACATCCTTAAACAACTTAGGGGCTTCGTAGAGTCGTTTGAACTTACCCTCAAGTTCCTCCTGCGGAATACTCTCAGGATGCCCATCAGACTTGATGATTTTTTCGATGGTCTCCAGACAGATGTCCGCACCAAGATGCATCAGACCGTCATACACATACTCCACATCAGCCGTATCAGGGATATCGAAAGGCTTCTGCAGGATTACACGACCTGTATCAATATCCTTATCGAGGAAGAAGGTTGTAACACCTGTACAGTTCTCACCATTGATGACCGCCCAGTTGATGGGAGCTGCGCCACGATACTGAGGCAATAAGGCCGCATGCACATTGAAAGTGCCATAGGAAGGCATATCCCAAACTACCTCAGGCAGCATACGGAAAGCCACCACCACCTGAAGGTTTGCCTTATAACTGCGTAACTGCTCCACGAAGGCAGGATCTTTCATCTTCTCAGGCTGAAGCACAGGCAACTGGTGCTCAAGTGCATACTTCTTTACTTCTGAGGGCTGTACCTCATTCTGATGACGACCTACGGGTTTGTCGGGCTGTGTTACTACAGCCACTACGTTGTACTCGTTCTCCACCAAAGCCTTCAGTGTTTCCACAGCGAACTCAGGCGTACCCATAAACACAATTCTTAAGTCCTTCTTCTCCATAACTTCAATATTTCAATTCTTCAATCCTCACTCATATCAGCCACCATCTTACGATACATCGTATAGATACGTTGGCGAGAAATATAACCTTTCAAACGATTATCCACATCAAGCACAGGAAGCCAATTAGCCCCCGTCCGATCAAATGCCCGCATCACATCTGCCATAGGTGTAGTATCGCTCAATCGAGCCTTTGGATCTGTCATCAACTGAGAAGCCATAAAATGATGATAAAGCTCGATACGGAACACCACATTACGGATTTTCATAATGTCAATCTCACCCAATAGCATGCCTCCAGCATCCAATACGGGAATTACAGTAGAATGGCTGCGACTGATTTTATTAACAATTTGTCCCAGTTCCATATCTGGTGTTACACTTAAATAATCTTTCTCAATAACCGAGTCAAGATTCATCAGTGTCAGTACAGCGTGATCAGTATGATGCGTTATCAACTTGCCCTGTTTAGCCAAGCGGGAACCATAGATACTGTGAGGCTCAAAAATGATAATTGTAAGATAGGCACACACGCTGACAATCATGAGTGGCATAAACATACTATAACCACCTGTCAGTTCTGCAATCAAAAAGATACCTGTAAGAGGCGCATGCATCACACCAGACATCACCCCTGCCATACCCAATAACGAAAAATTCTTTTCCGGGATGTAAACTCCAATCTCATTCATGTTCCAAATCCGGGAAAAAAGGAATCCTGTGAAGCAGCCGATGAATAAGGAGGGAGCAAATGTACCACCACAACCACCACCACCATTTGTAGCAGAGGTTGCCATCACTTTCGTAAACAATACCAAGGCAATATATGGGATAAGCATTGAGCCCTGTCCAGAGAACAAAGAATTATTAAGAATCTGATTCCAGTCGGCCTCAGTCTTTCCATTCAGCAGCAGATTGATACTGATATATCCCTCACCATAAAGTGCGGGAAAGATGAAAATAAGCAAGCTCAGTACGGTTCCACCTATAGCCAATTTAACATAAGGTTGGTCCTTAAAACGTGCAAACACATCCTCACAGGCACCCATCATACGAATAAAATAAAGAGATACCAAACCACAACTGGCACCCAACAACACACAAGCAGGAATACGTTCCACCGACCATTCACTGTCAAGATGGAAAGTAAATAGTGAGGCATCACCCCTGAAGATATAAGTGAACACAGTAGCTGTCACGCAAGAGACAAGGATAGGCAACAAAGCCGACATCGTCATATCAATCATCAGCACTTCCAACGTAAACACCAAGCCAGCAATTGGTGCCTTGAAGATACCTGCGATAGCACCTGCTGCCCCACAACCGACTAGTGTCATCAGCATCTTACGGTCAAGATGGAATAATTGTCCGAGATTTGAGCCGATAGCAGAACCCGTCAATACTATTGGTGCCTCAGCTCCTACAGAACCACCAAAGCCTATGGTAATGGCAGAGGCGATGACAGATGACCAGCAATTATGAGATTTCAGACGTGATTTGTTGGTTGAGATGGCGTAGAGAATACGAGTAATACCATGTGAGATATTATCCTTTACCACATAGCGTACAAAAAGTGATGTCAGATAGATACCCACCACAGGATACACCAGATAAAGCCAGTTGGCATGTGTACGATCGAAAGAGCTTGTGAGAAGCGAAACAATCTGATTAATAATCCAGTGAAGTGAGAAAGCAGCCACAGCAGCAAAAAAGCCAACAAGGAGGGCGAGAATGATCATGAACATCTTCTCACTCACATGTGCTACCCGCCATTCATGCAAACGATGTAACCATGTCGGTTTCTCTGTAGCTATTGTTTCCATCAGCTATTTACATTTTCACTTTCTGATAATCGTTACTTCCCCATTTTCCTTCAATTTGATAATACTCGAAGGCGTATGGGGCTTATGCTCCTGACGACGGCTCCAGCATACGTAATCTACAGCCTCAATGATTCTGGGATCGATATCACCATAATTCTGTGCTGGAGGTTCGCCACTGATATTGGCAGAAGTTGACACGATGGCCTTCTGAAATCTGAAACAAAGCTCTTTTGAGAAAGGTTCATTCGTAATCCGCATCCCAACACTGCCGTCTTCAGCTATCAGATTCTCTGCCAGATTGATGGCGCCATCAAGAATCAACGTTGTGGGTTTACCGTCACTTTCCTTCAGACTATCCACAAGCTGCCAGGCCACATCAGGCACATTCCTGAAGTAGCGCTGCATACGGGCATCACTATCCACCAGGCAAATCAGGGCCTTCGAATCATCACGCTGCTTGATTTCATACACGCGTTTTACAGCCTCAGCATTAGTAGCATCACAACCAATACCCCAGACTGTATCCGTAGGATAAAGAATCACCCCACCTTTCCGCATCATCTCAACTGCATTCTTTATATCTTCTTCTCTTGTCATTAGAATTCACTTGTAAAGTGGAACTTAATATGTTTGAAGTCCTCCTGCGCCATAGAGAGCACATAGCCTGAGTCTGCGAGGAACACGTCACGTCCTTCCTTGTCCTTGGCCATATACTGGTACTTACGCTTCTTGAAGTTCTCCAGTTCTGCATCATCATCACTCTCAATCCAACAGGCTTTATAGAGATGCACAGGTTCCCAACGGCACTTGGCATTATACTCGTTCTCCAGACGATACTGAATCACCTCAAACTGCAACTGACCTACGGTACCGATAATCTTACGGTTGTTGAACTGGTTGACAAACAACTGGGCAACGCCCTCATCCATCAACTGGTCGATACCTTTCTGTAGCTGTTTCGACTTCATAGGGTCATCGTTCTCTATGTATTTGAATAACTCTGGTGAGAAAGATGGCAGACCGCGGAAATGCAGCTGTTCACCCTCCGTCAAAGTATCACCAATCTTAAATACGCCGCCAGAATCAGGAAGACCAACTATATCACCTGGCCAAGCCTCGTCGATGGTACTCTTTCGCTGTGCCATAAACTGCGTGGGTGAAGTAAAGCGCATCGTTTTCCCGTGGCGTACATGAAGATAAGGCTGATTTCGTTGGAATTTTCCGCTACAAACCTTGCAAAAAGCAATACATGAGCGATGGTTGGGATCGATATTGGCAGTAATTTTAAAGATAAAACCCGTGAATTTCTTCTCCTCAGGCTCTACCTCACGCTCCTCTGCTTTAGTCGGACGGGGCGAAGGGGCTATCTCTACAAAACAATTCAGCAGCTCCTGCACACCAAAGTTATTCAGGGCAGAGCCAAAGAATACTGGCGCTACCTCTGCAGCACGATAGGTCTCCACATCAAATTCGGGATACACACCATCCACCAGTTCCAGATCCTCACGCAACTTAGCAGCGTTTTCCTCACCTACTCTCTGATCGAGTTCTGTGCTATCTATATCCACCTCTACCTTATCCGTCACCCGCTGTTTGTCTGGCGTAAAGAGGTCAAGTTTCTGTTCGTAGATATTATACACGCCCTTGAACTTTGCACCCTGGTTGATAGGCCATGACAACGGGCGCACTTTGATTTCAAGCTCTTGTTCCAACTCATCAAGCAAGTCAAATGGGTCACGTCCTTCACGATCCATCTTATTAATAAAGATGATAACAGGTGTCTTACGCATACGGCAAACCGTCATCAATTTTCTTGTCTGCGTCTCCACACCTTTGGCACCATCCACCACGATGATAGCTGAATCCACAGCTGTCAGCGTACGGAACGTATCTTCAGCAAAGTCCTGGTGGCCAGGGGTATCAAGGATATTCACCTTGTATTCCACATCCGACCCGTCGGGGGTATAGTCAAACTCCATCACAGAGGTCGAAACAGAGATACCACGCTGTTTCTCAATATCCATCCAGTCGGATGTTGCAGTCTTCTTAATCTTATTATTCTTGACGGCACCAGCCACTTGTATCTGTCCACCGAACAATAGGAATTTCTCCGTCAGTGTCGTCTTACCCGCATCCGGGTGCGATATTATCGCAAATGTTCTTCTTCTGTCAATTTCCTGATTCATCAATCTTTCTTATTTTCAATCTTTCAATTTCTTTATGCACTCGGTAAGCGATTCTTCCCAATAGGGAATGTCAATGCCAAAGGTCTGTTTTATTTTTGTTTTGTCAAGCACAGAGTAGTGTGGACGGTTAGCTGGTGTAGGATATTCCTCCGTATGAAGCGGGCGCACCTTACAAGTTTTGATTCCTGCTATACGATGAATGGCCTTCGTGAAGTCATACCATGATATAACGCCCTCATTACTAAAATGATACACACCAGGTTTCACACCTTGTTCGATTGCTGTAAAAATAGCAAGAGCCAAGTCACGTGCATACGTCGGTGTGCCGATCTGGTCGAAGATGACTCCCAACTCTGGGCGTTCCTTTCCAAGGCGGATCATCGTCTTCACGAAATTATTGCCAAAAGTGGAATAAAGCCATGCTGTACGAACGATCATTGTCTTTGCACAAGCTTTCTGAGCAGCTTCTTCACCAGCCAGTTTAGTACGGCCATATGTGCTATTGGGACACACAGGATCCGTCTCCACGTAAGGGGTGTGATTGGTACCGTCAAACACATAGTCTGTAGAAATCTGAATCATCCAACCGCCACGTTTCTCGACGGCAGCAGCCAGATAGCCGGGTGCCACAGTATTAAGAATGGTGCAAAGTTCCTGGTTCTCTTCTGCCTTATCAACAGCGGTATATGCGGCACAGTTCACGATACCGTCTATCTCATTATCACTAACATAAGCCTCCACAGCAGCCTGGTCAGTAATATCCAGCTCTGCCACATCTGTATTGTAATAAGTATGCTGGGGATGTTCAGCCTCCAACAACTGCATCTCATTTCCTAATTGGCCATTACAGCCTGTAACCAATATCCTCATAATCAATATAATCAATCAAATTTCAGACCTTCTTCCTTATCCTTCTTGTAATAGTCGGCAAGCATGCTGATAAACGTTGTGATTTCCTTCACTGCATGAGCCGTATCTGGGGATATCTCTTTTTTCTGCAATCGCAGTAATGTAACACCATAGAGAGAATTCAAGCATGTCTCTATCTCGTTTTCCTCTTTGTTCGCACCGCGGTTGCGCAACTCAACAATAAAGGGAAGCACCTTGTAATATTCTGTATTATAGAAAGGGAACTTCGATGACTGCAACAACTGGCCGTTCAGTTCTATCAGCATCTGCAATGTCACTTGATTGATTTGAAGATGTCCTTTCTCACGGCATCCTTCCTGATTCATCATTCGGATAAGATTACCATACCAGTCGATAACTTCCTCCTTTTGTTCATCAGTATAGTCAAAACGCTCCACATACTCACGTTTGATACGTGTCAGTGAGCAATCAAATGCCCGAATCGTATCCTCTACCTGCCACATATACAGCAAATACGCTGCAATATTCTTTTTTCTTAAATCCTGAGCTATAAACATATTCAAAAAAATCTAACCAGGTTAGTCGTCGTGCCCAAGAGCATAATAACCGACCCAATAATCACTACTACACCAATAATCTGATTGATCAGTTTGATGCCAAAGGTGTCGAACTTCGTACGAATCTTATCCACAAGCCATGTCAGCCCCCACCACCAGAGTAATGCACCACCTACAATACTTGCAAAACCGACAAGCATCTCAAATGGATGATTTGGCAGCACAAAGGCAAACTGGGCATACATCGCCAGAAAGAGGAATACAATCAACGGATTAGAGAACGTCACGAGAAATGCTGTCCACGAGTTATACCAAAGTGTTCCCTTCTGCTGACCGGACTGGTGCATCTTCTTCGTTGGATCAGAGCGATAAGTAAAGAGTCCAAAGCAAAGCAACATCACACTACCGACAATCTGGAGATAAAAACGATTCTGAGCATTAGTGATAAAGTCCATCACAAACGACATGCCAAAACCAGCAATCCCAGCATAGATAATATCGCTAGCAGCAGCTCCAACACCAGTTGCAAGACCATACCAGCGTCCTTTGTTCAGCGTTCGCTGCACACAAAGGATACCAACAGGACCCATGGGGGCACTGGCAATCACCCCAATCATCATCCCCTTAAAGATGAAGTCCAATATATTAATTGGTACGTAAAACGGCATAACGAGTGCAAAGGTAAGCATATTTTTCAGAATAGGAAAGAAAATCACGCAAAATGTTGCAGGTTTGAGAAATAATTTGTAACTTTGCGCGGAAAAATAAACCAGTCGAAATTCTAATTATCAAACAATAAATCCAAAAATCGACATGAACGAACAAAATGCAGCAATCAAGCCGTATGTCATCGGCTTAGATTTAGGAGGAACAAATTCTGTATTCGGCATTGTAGATGCCCGTGGAGAAATCAAAGCTACAACAGCCATCAAGACCGGTGGTTATGAGAAGGTGGAAGACTATGTGGATGCCTGCGTAGAGGCATTGCAGGTCATCATTGATCAGGTTGGAGGCATAGAGAAGATTAAGGCTATGGGTATCGGTGCTCCTAATGGCAACTATTATAAAGGTACGATTGAGTTTGCCCCTAACCTGCCTTGGGCAAAGAACGGCGTGGTACCTTTGGCTCAGCTGTTCAGTGAGCGTCTGAACAACATCCCTGTAGCCCTGACAAACGATGCTAATGCCGCCGCTATCGGAGAGATGGTCTATGGCGTAGCACGTGGTATGAAGAATTTCATCGTCATTACACTCGGTACGGGTGTGGGTTCTGGCATTGTAGTAAATGGTCAGCTGCTCTATGGACACGATGGGTTTGCAGGTGAGTTGGGACACGTGACGATGGTACGCGGCGAGGAAGGTCGCCTTTGCGGTTGTGGACGTACCGGTTGTCTGGAGTGCTACTGCTCAGCTACTGGTGTGGCACGTACAGCTCGCGAGATGCTAACAAAAACTGACCGTCCTAGTCTGCTGCGTGAGTTGGATCCAGAGAAGATTACCTCACTTGACGTATCAATAGCCGCAGGCAAGGGTGACGAACTGGCAAAGGAGATCTATGAGTTCACAGGCAAGATGCTGGGAGAGGCTTGTGCCGACTTCGCAGCTTTCTCTTCACCAGAGGCATTCATCTTTTTCGGAGGTATGGTGAAGGCGGGTGAGCTGATTATGAAGCCAATCCGTGAAGCTTACAACAACCACGTAATGAAGATATTTAAGGACAAGGCTCAGTTCCTGGTGAGCGGCCTTGACGGTGCTTCTGCAGCTGTCCTGGGTGCTTCAGCTATCGGTTGGGAAATTCAATAAAAAACTCATATAGCTATTCCAAGCCGTCGATCGGAAGATTGGCGGCTTTTCTATATGCCATCCCCGTGACGACGCAACAGAGCTCGCCACGCTGATTGGTGATGCGCACATCAACGTATGGAATCTTATGATGGTTAAACACTTCTACAGCCTCGGCAATGAGCGTATCCCCACTCTTGGCACTATGAAGAAACACGATATTGTTCTCGATGCCAAAAGTTAATGTTCCCCGACTATTCATAACAGCAGCGAGGGCAATATCAGCCAACGTGAAATAAGCGCCGCCTTGACAGACACCACCTGCATTGAGGTGTTCTGGCGTAACAACTAACTCGGCACGTGCATACCCTTCACGTACCTCTTTTAATAAGCAACCATTATTGGCAGCAAAACGATCGTTTTGTGATAAAAAGTCTTTTAAAGTCATTGTTTTATGATAAATCGTCGGCAAATATACACTTTTTCTTTCTTTTTATCAAAAAAAGATGCCGAAAAATTTGGTAGGAAGAAAAATATGCTTAACTTTGCACCCAGAAACATAAAAGAGACTTTATGAACAATTGTATGTATAACATTTGGTGGTGGCGTAACTCGAGATTAAAATAGTCGCGAGAAACATAGCCCGTATGTTATCATTCAAACAGAAGATAAAAGGAGGCTCGTCGCGACAGCGGCGAGTCTTTTTCTTTAAGCAATCACAAAAACATCCATATAACAATGAAAGAAAACTATTTTGTAGATGAAAGAGGTTTTTACGGAGAGTTCGGAGGCGCTTACGTGCCAGAGATTCTCTACAAGTGCGTACACGACCTGCAGGAAGCCTATCTGCCTATCATTGAGAGTGCAGAGTTTAAGACCGAATACCACGCCCTGTTAAAGGATTATGTGGGTCGTCCATCACCATTATATTATGCCAAGCGTATGAGTGAGCACTATGGTTGTCAGCTCTACCTGAAGCGTGAGGACCTGAACCACACAGGTGCACACAAAATCAACAATACTATCGGACAGATTCTTCTGGCCAAGCAGATGGGTAAGACCCGCATTATCGCTGAGACTGGTGCTGGACAGCATGGTGTAGCCACCGCAACAGTCTGCGCGCTGATGAACATGAAGTGTGAGGTGTTTATGGGCGCCACCGATGTGGAGCGCCAGCATACCAACGTGGAACGCATGAAGATGCTGGGAGCCGAGGTGCATCCTGTAAGGACAGGTAACATGACCCTGAGCGATGCCTGTTCTGAGGCTATCCGCGATTGGTGTTGTCACCCTGCAGACACCTTTTATATTGTAGGCTCCACAATGGGTCCACACCCCTACCCTGACCTGGTAGCCCGTATGCAGAGCGTCATCTCAGAAGAAATCAAATGGCAGTTGGAAGAGAAGATAGGGCGTGACTATCCCGACTACCTCATCGCTTGTATCGGAGGCGGATCGAATGCGGCAGGTACCATCTACCACTATGTGAACGACGAACGCGTAAACATCGTTTTGGCAGAGGCAGGCGGACACGGTTGGGAGACTAATCACACAGCAGCCACCATCCATAAAGGCACAACAGGCATCCTGCATGGCGCCAAGATGCTGGTGATGCAGAATGAGGACGGACAGATAGAGGAGGCTTTCACCATCTCTGCCGGACTGGACTATCCTGGAGTTGGCCCCATGCACTGCAATATGGCAAAGAAAGGTCGTACCAAGGTATTGAGCATCAACGACGACGAAGCTATCTACGGAGGTTACGAACTGACCCGTATGGAGGGTATCATCCCCGCCATCGAGTCGGCACATGCCATCGCAGCCCTGAAGAAACTGACTTTTAAGCCTACCGACGTGGTAGTGCTGACCGTTAGTGGACGCGGTGACAAGGATGTGGAGACATACCTCAAGAACAAGGCGATGGCCAAAGAGTATGGAATGTTTTAATTAAGGATTTAGCGATATGACGACTTACAAATATCAAACCAGCAGCCGGACGATTCTGGCAGACCTTTACACACCTGTCGGCGTCTATATGCATCTGAGAGACCTCTACCCGCAGAGTGCCCTGATGGAGAGTTCGGACTATCACGAGAAAGACAACTCACGTTCTTTTATCGGTATCAATCCCGTAGCCTCTGTTGCCATCGGTCACGGAGAGGCCACTATCAGCTTCCCTGATGGAAGTCAGGAGCATCACCCTGTGAACAAGGACTATGGTTGCGATCAAGCTATTCACGCACTAATAGACCGCATCGAGGTAAGTGGAGATCAGGCCAACTTCTGCGGTCTCTATGGCTATACCTCTTTTAATGCAGTGCGCTATTTCGAGGATATTGCCGTAAAGGACGAGACACAGACAAAGAACGATGCACCCGATATGCTCTATATTCTCTACAGAGAGGTTATCGTATTTGATCATTTCAATAATCTGCTGACACTGATAACATTAGGCACACCTGAGGAGTTAGACAAGCTCTACAAAGCGATGAACCGCACCAACGTGCAGGCTTACGACTTCCACCCTATCGGTGACACCACAAGTACGCTTACCGATGAGGAGCACAAGGCAAATATCCGTAAAGGCATCCAGCACTGTCTGCGAGGCGATGTCTTCCAGATTGTACTCTCACGACGGTTCATTCAGCGTTACGAGGGTGATGATTTCAAGCTCTACCGTGCCCTGCGCAGTATCAATCCCTCCCCATACCTCTTCTATTTTGACTTTGGCGGTTTCCGTATCTTCGGATCTTCACCCGAGACCCATTGCCGTATTCAGGATCGTAAAGCCTATATCGACCCGATAGCAGGCACCACCAAGAGAACGGGTGATGCTGAAGCCGACCGGAAAGGAGCAGACTATCTGAGGAACGACCCCAAGGAGAATGCCGAGCATGTGATGCTGGTGGATCTGGCCCGTAATGACCTGTCACGTAACTGTCACGGTGTGAAGGTTGATTTCTATAAGGACCTACAGTATTATTCACACGTGATCCACCTCGTGAGTCGCGTCAGCGGAGAACTCGATGACGGAGCAGACCCCATCAAGGCATTCATCGACACCTTCCCTGCCGGTACACTGAGTGGTGCACCCAAGGTAAGAGCCATGCAACTCATCTCGGAATACGAGCCTCATAACAGAGGTGCCTATGGTGGCTGTATTGGTTATATAGGGCTCGACGGTTCACTGAACCAGGCCATCACCATCCGCACGTTTGTTGCCAGAAATGGAGAATTATGGTTCCAGGCTGGTGGCGGCATCGTAGCCAAGAGTGATGTAGAATACGAGTTACAGGAGGTAAACAACAAGCTCGGTGCCCTGCGCAGAGCTATCCTCATGGCAGAAGATATGTAAGTTCAAGCTAAACAGACAAAATAAAAAGTACGATGAAAATTGTAATAATCGACAACTACGACTCGTTTACTTATAATCTGAGTCATTTGGTGAAGGAGCTGGGAGCAGAAGTGACTGTGCTGCGTAACGACCAGTTTGAGCTATCAGATTTGGAGCCTTATTCCAAGATCATCCTCTCACCGGGTCCTGGCATTCCCTCTGAGGCAGGATTGCTCTGCGATGTCATCCGCACCTACGCAGACCGTAAGCCGATCCTTGGTGTCTGTCTTGGTCATCAGGCCATCGGTGAGGTGTTCGGTGGTAAGTTGGAAAATCTCAGTGACGTCTTCCATGGGGTAGCCACAGAAGGTACACAATTCGGCAACGACGCCCTTTTCAGCGGTCTTCCCCAACGCATCACCATGGGGCGCTACCACTCCTGGGTGGTTTCGAAAGAAGGATTCCCCGGATGTCTGGAGATTACTGCAGAGAGTGATGAAGGTCAGATCATGGCCCTCCGCCACAAGACTTTAAACATCCGAGGCATACAGTTCCATCCTGAGAGTGTGCTGACACCCGATGGTAGGAAGATGCTACAAAATTGGATGTTCTTGTGAAAATGAAAGAATGAAAAAATACTAAAAGAGATATGGCACAGACAATGAAAGATATCCTCAACAGGATGCTGAACCACGAAGAACTATCCCGTGAGGAGATGAAACAGATCCTGATTGGCATCACCCATTCAGAATATCCGACGGAGCAGATAACAGCGCTTCTGACGGCTCTACAAATGCGTGGTGTCACTGTAGAAGAGTTGCTCGGTTTCCGCGATGGCATCCTTGAGACAGGTGTACCCGCCCTGCTAAAGGCAGACCGTTATATTGACGTAGTAGGTACTGGCGGTGACAGAAAGAACACCTTCAACATATCTACGACCTCCTGTTTTGTGATTGCAGGTGCAGGTTACAAGGTAGCCAAGCACGGCAATTATGCCGCTACTTCCGTAAGTGGTGCTTCAAACGTCATTCAGCATCACGGCATCAAGTTCACCGACGATATTGACCGTCTGAACCGTTCCCTCAATGAGGCAGGCATCGTCTATCTGCATGCCCAGCTTTTCGCCAAGGCGATGAAGTTTGTGGGTCCGATAAGAAAAGCCCTTCAGTTCCCAACGATATTCAATCTCTTAGGGCCACTGGTGAATCCCAGTCAGCCCAAGTGTCAGCTGCTTGGTGTAGCCAACCTCGATCAGATGCGACTATATAATAATGTGTATCAGAAGATCGGCATCGACTATGGTATCGTAAACTCTATCGACGGTTACGATGAGATCTCACTGACAGGTTCCTTCAAGGTCACCACCAATCAGTATGAGCGTATCTTTACCCCAGCCGAATTGGGCTTCGACATTGCCAAGCCCGAGGAGTTGGTGGGAGGTGCCACAGAAGAGGAGGCAGCCCAGATCTTCGACAGTGTACTGGAAAACCGGGCCCTGCCTGCTCAGAAGAACATCGTGTTGGCAAATGCCGCCTTCGGCATTCAGGTGCTGGAGAAAGGCCAGAAGAGCATAGAGGAGTGCATCGACATCGCCAGAGAGAGTATTGACAGCGGTAAGGCACTCGCCACATTCAAGAAATTTGTAGAACTAAATAGTTAAGATTATGAGAGATATTTTAGATGAGATTGTAGCTTATAAGCTAAAGGAAGTTGAAAAGTACAAGAAAGAACTTTCACAAGTGTTTCTGGAGAGTCGTGTAGAGATTATCCGCAAATCCGAAGTGGTATCCATGAGTCTGGCTATCAAGAGCTCCAACACAGGTATCATCGCTGAATTCAAGCGGAAGTCACCCTCAAAGGGCTGGATCGCCAAAGACGCATCACCTGACAGTACGGCATACAGCTATCAGACCAATGGTGCCACCGCCCTGAGTATCCTGACAGATTCCGAATACTTCGGTGGCAGCAATACCCATATCCGGTTAGCCAGGCAGCATAAGGTATATCTTCCCATCCTATACAAAAACTTCATCGTTGACGAGTACCAGATCTACCAGGCTAAGATCTGCGGTGCCTCTGCCGTCTTGCTGATTGCCGCCTGTCTCACCAAAGAGCAGTGTAGAGCCTTCATCCAGAAAGCACACGAATTAAATCTCGAAGTGCTGTTGGAGATGCATTCTGAGGAAGATACTGAATATGCGGAGTTGGAGCCGGATATGTGTGGTATTAACAACCGGAACCTCGGTACTTTTGACACCGATGTCAACAACTCGTTCAATCTCATTGAACGCTTGCCGGCTGACGCTGTCAAGGTAAGTGAAAGCGGTATCAGCGATGTAGGAACTATCCGTCAGCTGAAGGAGGTCGGCTATCACGGATTCCTCATTGGCGAGACCTTCATGAAAGAACCGGATCCTGGTCTGGCACTTCAGCAGTTTGTAACTCAACTATCATGATTATAAAGGTCTGTGGTATGCGTGACGCCAGCAATATCCAGACACTGGAGCAGCTGGGCATCGACTGGATGGGTATGATCTTCTGGCCCAAGTCCAAGCGGTATGTATCCGAGATTCCGTCCTACCTACCCAGACAAGTCAAGCGTGTGGGGGTGTTCGTCGATGCTGACCTGGAAGAGATCCGCCAACACATCGAGGACTACCAGCTCGACCTCATCCAACTGCACGGGCATGAACAGCCCGCATTGGCAGAAGCGCTTAAGCCACTACCTGTGATCAAGGCCTTCAATATTGCCACTGCCGAAGATCTGAAACAGACAGAAGCGTATGAAGGTATTGCAAACTATTTCCTCTTTGATACTAAAGGAAAGGTGGTTGGCGGCAATGGGGAGAAGTTCGACTGGTCGGTCCTGGATGCCTACCGGGGCTCTACCCCTTTCCTGCTCAGCGGAGGCATTGGCCCCGAAGATGCGGAAGCGGTCAGACATTTCCATCATCCCCGATGTGTCGGCATCGACCTGAACTCACGTTTCGAGCAGGCACCTGCGCTCAAAGACATCACCAAACTTAGTAAATTCATAAAACAATTGCATCATGAATAAAATCAATCAACTCTTCGCTAATTCTCAGGACCGCAAACTCCTGTCACTCTACTTCTGTGCCGGATGCCCCACTTTTGAGAGCACAACCGATATCATCCTGGCAACACAACGCCGAGGTATCGACATGGTGGAAGTAGGTATTCCTTTCAGCGACCCGCTTGCCGACGGTCCTGTCATCCAGAGCGCTGCCACCCAGGCTCTGCACAACGGCATGAGCCTCAAGAAGCTCTTTGAACAGCTGAAGAGCATCAAGGATGATGTAAAGATGCCCCTGGTGCTCATGGGTTACCTGAATCCCATCCTGCATTACGGCATCGAGGCGTTCTGCCAGAGTTGTGCGGAGAGTGGAGTCAGCGGTGCCATCATCCCCGATCTGCCTTTCAAGGATTATCTCGATACCGTGAAGCCCGTAGCCGACCGTTACGACCTACGTATCATCATGCTCATCACACCAGAGACCAGCGAGGAGCGCATCCGGTTCATCGACGAACATACCGATGGCTTTATCTATATGGTATCATCTGCCGCCATCACAGGTGCCCAGAAATCCTTCGACGACGCCAAGCAGGCGTATTTCCGCCGTATCAACGCCATGCAACTGCGCAATCCTCGCATGATTGGCTTTGGTATCAGCAACAAGCAGACGCTCCAGGCAGCCCAACAGAATGCCGCCGGCGCCATCATCGGATCAAAGTTCGTAACCCTGCTCAACGAGAGCAAGGATGCCGACGAGGCACTCGACAAACTATTTGACGCTCTGGCGAAATAAGCTAAAATGGCAATAAAGATGAAAACGATGATGAAACCAAGCACATGGTCTTTCCATGTCATCCCCAATGCTCACAAAGTGTCAGACACTTCGTGATTTTAGAATTCTTTTATGGCACTACTTAATGACATAGAAACGAAATCTTAATGACATCCTAATGACATGATTGACCTAATTTTGGCAATCGGTCAGCTGTTTTTTGGCGAACTAAGTGCCAGATAGGGATGCCGCAAGAGTAGAATTACTGCATCGCAGTGCTTAATGGTAGTTTCTGAATTCTCTGCTTTTTGTTCCTAGTATGGGAATATTAACGAGCTAGTAAGCATCAGCGACACCCCTATACAGCTGCGGTTCGCACAAAATTGTCGAACCGCAAGCCAAAAAAATATCAAATCATGTGTAGTGTACTGAATAAGTTGACAACCAGCCCGAAGGGTATGTCAAAATAGACATACCCTCTTGCTGATTGGTAAATCAACGGATGAGCCGCCTACCAGAATCGTGAGGGCACCAGGCTCCAGCATCCATGTCTGGGCAGCTGCATCCCAATGACAGAGGTCGGCACGACGGATAGGGATGGTAACCGTCTGGCGCTCGCCGCCCTTCAGCTGCACACGACGAAAGCCCTTGAGCTCCTTCACAGGACGGTTGATGCGAGACTCGGGACGTGCCACATAGACCTGCGCCACTTCCTCGGCTGCACAACTGGACGTGTTGGTAAGCACGAAACTGACATCCAGTCCTTCGGCTGTAGGCGTCACCTTCAGGTCGCTGTATTCAAAGGTGGCATAGGAGAGTCCGAAGCCGAAGGGATAGGCTGGCGCAACATCCTTGCTGTCGTACCAGCGATAGCCCACAAGGTCTTCTTCGGCATAAGGTGCCACCAGCTCCTGTCTGCGCTCGTTGCTGCGGTTCTGCGTGATATCGACAAAGATGTCGCCTTGGGTGTTGTTAGTGAGCGTCTGCGGATAGGAGGCAGTGGCATAGGCAGGCACATCCTCCAGCGCCTTAGGCCACGACATGGGCAGTTTGCCTGAGGGAGAGATCTGTCCTGACAGCATCTCAGCGAGTGCCTGTCCTCCCATCGAGCCATTGAACCACGAGGCTACCAAGGCACCTGACACGCTGCTCACGGTGCTGACATCCACAGGACCGCCTGAGACGATGATGGTGACGAGCTTCTTATTGACCTTGGCAAGAGCCTGCGCCAATTCATCTTGTCCAGAAGGCAGGGTGATGCTCTTACGGTCGGAACCTTCCGTCTCCACCTCACGGTTGTCACCAGCAAAGAAGATCACCAGGTCGGCCTTCCTGGCAGCCTTGACAGCCTCTGCCATCAACTGAGAGTCGGCAGGCTGTTGCGGACTGAGGCGCTTGTCACGGGCTGCGCGGTCAAAGCTCTTGTAGCCAGGCACGTAGGTCAGCGCCACCTTGTCGCCCAGCAGGGCTTGCAGGCCTTCAAGAGGTGTAATCTCCCGACGGGTCTTCACGCCTGCTCCCACACCGCCAAGTGCCATCTTGGTGACGGCATTCTCGCCGATGACAGCGATGCGCCTGATGTGCTGGGGATCTATCGGCAACAGATGTTCGTTCTTCAAGAGCACGATACTGCGACGCGCCACCTCCAAGGCGGTCTGCATCTCTTCGGCATTGCCTACAGGCTGGGTGTTGGCTACTGCCTTATCCACTGGCTTCACCGTGAGTCGTACGCGCAGGATCTCTCTTACACGCTGATCGATAACGACCTCACTCACCTTACCTGCCTTGACGGAGTCGAGCAGCGCCTTTCCCATATAGCGACTGCCAGGCATCTCGACATTCATGCCTGCCACGACAGCATCTACCGTAGAGTGCACCCCACCCCAGTCGCTGATCACCATACCGGGGAAGCCCCATTGCTGGCGCAGGATGGTGGTGAGCAGTGGCAGGTTCTCGGAGCACCAGCGCCCGTTCACCTTGTTATAAGCTGCCATCAAGCCCCAGGCGTCCGCCTCGCGCACAGCCATATCGAAGGGACGGAGATAGATCTCATGCATGGCACGATCGGAGATGCGCACATCCACGAAGCCACGATAGTCCTCCTGATTGTTCAAGGCATAGTGTTTCAGGCATACTGCCGTTCCATTCTCCTGTGCGCCCTTGGTGTAAGCCACAGCCAGCATTCCGCTCAGCAAGGGATCCTCGCTGAGATACTCGTAGGTTCTTCCGCCTGTGGGGATGCGCTGGATATTGATGGCGGGTCCGAGGATCATATCTTTTCCACGCAGACGTGCCTCACGACTCATGCCCCGTCCGTAGGCGTAGGCACAGTCGGTGCTCCACGTGGCAGCCAGTGCCGACCCCGTGGGGAAAAACGTGGCAGAGTCGGTAGTGAGGTTGGCGGAGTTCCAGGAGTGAGGTTCCATCTCCTCGCGGATGCCGAAGGGGCCGTCGGCATATTCCACATCGGCAATCCCCAAACGGGGTATGCCGGCAGAAGAGAACATGTTCTTACCGTGCAGCATGCCGATCTTCTCTTCGAGTGTCATGCTGCTGATGATGTTGTCGATCTCCTGCTCATGGTTGAGCAACTGGGTGGGATACTGTTGGGCTTGTGCCGCTGCAGCCGCCATCAGAAGCACTGCCAAGACGTTTGTTTTAAATCCTTCCATGATGATTCGTCTTTTTGTTGGGTTAAAAAACAGGGTGTCATCCTCATGGCACCCTGTTCTAATGTTCAATTATTTCTGATGATCTCTACTCTGCAGCCTTTGGCTCTTCTGCTTTCGGTTCTGCAACCTTTTTCGCAGCAGCTTTCTTTGGCGCTGCCTTCTTCTTAGGTGCAGGTTTCTTCTCTGCAGGTTCCAGTTTTTCAAGACGAGCCTTCAGACGGGTAATCTCCTTATCCTTCATCTCAATCTCATCACCCTGGTTCTTAATGGTGGTGAGCAGACCTTCCAGCTCATCGTTATCGATATCAAGCGGATAAAGGGCATTCACTCTGTTGATGAAATCACCAAGGATGTTCATATAATTGGTAAAGGCATCAAACGGACCGCTATAGATACCACGATCGAGTCCTACGTTAGAGGGCTTGGTGGTCATGAAACGGAAGTTGTTGGAAGCCTGAAGATAGTCCCAATCCTGGTTGATGCGCGGATCATTAGCGATACGCAGACGATCAGCTACGCTATAGAGCTTGTTGAAGGCCTCACGCTGCATAGCATTTCCAAGCCAGCAGCTGACATCACGCTCCTCATCGACCCATGACAACGTGTCGGGAACATCAAGCTGACCAACGCTCTTACATGCCATGCAGATTTCTGTCGGTGTCATGAAGTTGATGCCCTTCTCCTTGGCACATGCAGGCAGTGCCTTGATGAAGTCAAGGATGTTACTGCTCAATGGCTGGGCAATACCCAGTGCTGAGAGCTCCATGAAGATATTGATGATCTGCTCCTCTTCGGGGAAGCGGGCGATACGGTCAATATAAGCATCAGCAAACAGCGGATAGCCTTCCCAATCGGCATTGTTGAAACGCAGAGAGATATCATCCGACAGCTCCACATCACGAAGCAGGAGCTTCAGGTTGGGTGCGATGTTGCAGTTATATACATAGTGAGGACTCTTCCAGCCGAGCACATGCTTTGCACCCTCAGTAAGCATACCCTTAAAGCCCATAGATGCAACCTGAGCACCGATATCGTCACTATAGATGAGTGAAGAGTTACGCAATACGGTGGGTTTCTTTCCGAAAAGCTCTTCAATCTTCTTTGCCTGTTTCTTCACATCGAGCGCAAAGGTCTCTTCATTAGCCAAAGATGACAGACCGTGGCTGTAAGGCTCTGCGAGGAACTCCACGCAACCTGTCTCATTCATCTCCTGCAGTTTCTCCAGTACCTGGGGAGCGTGCATCTCCAACTGCTCAATACCTGTACCAGAAAGAGAGAAAGCCACCTTGAAGAACTTGCCGTTCTCATTAATCATGTCGTGAAGGGTATTCAATGCAGGCATATAGCTGCGCTCTGCAATATCGGTGATGCTACGCTCGTTCTCGTAGTCATCATAGTAATAATGATCGGTACCGATATCAAAGAAACGGTAACGCTTCAGATGAATAATCTGATGTATCTCGAAATATAAACAAATTGTTTTCATAACTTTTACTTTTTTACTTTTTTACCTTTTTACTCTTTTATTGATCCCAGCCGAGTGTGCGGCGATAAAGTGTGCGGATCCAGCGTCCGACCTTCTCCCAGGTAATCTGATCCACCTCGCGCTTGCCCTCATCCTTCAGATACTGGAAGAGTGACTCGTTATGACAGATAGAATAGATGGCATCAGCCAGCGCATGAATATCCCAATAGTCAACCTTGATACAGTTGTCGAGAATCTCAGCACAGCCAGACTGCTTCGAGATAATCGAAGGCGTGCCGCACTGCATTGCCTCCAACGGCGAGATACCAAACGGCTCACTCACAGAAGGCATGACATATACATCAGATGCTTTCAAGCACTCATAAACCTGCTTACCACGCATGAAGCCCGGGAAGTGGAATCTGTCGGCGATGCCACGCTCCGCAGCCAGATGAATCATGGCATCCATCATATCGCCGGAACCTGCCATGCAGAAACGGACGTTACGCGTACGATGCAGCACCATCGTTGCAGCCTCTACAAAATATTCCGGACCTTTCTGCATCGTGATACGACCAAGGAAGGTTACAACCTTCTCCTTGCCCGTATGATCCGGGCGCGGAATGTCCTGATACTCTTGCGGCAGAGGATAAACAGCATTATGAACGGTGAAACACTTACGAGGATCCTGATGGTACTGGTTGATAACCGTCTGGCGCGTCAACTCTGACACACACATGATGCAATCAGCCCAGTCCATACCATTCTTCTCAATCGAATAGACCGTCGGGTTCACCTTACCACGGCTACGGTCGAAATCTGTAGCGTGAACATGGATACACAGCGGCTTACCACTGACCTGCTTGGCATGGATGCCAGCAGGGAAGGTCAGCCAGTCGTGTGCATGGATGATATCAAACTCCTCGGTACGGGCCACCTGACCAGCGATGATCGAGTAGTTATTGATCTCCTCGTGCAGATTGCCGGGATAACCTCCCGCAAACTCCAGCGCACCGAGGTCGTTCACGTTCATATAATTAAAATCAGCATAGATATGCTCACGAAGCTTGAAATAGTAATCGGGATCCATAATATTGCCCACACGCTGCTTCACGTAGTCGTAATCGACATCACGATAGGCAATGGGCACAGCATTCATTGCCACGATACGGCAGGCATGCTGACTCTCGTCGCCAAACGGATGCGGCAAGCAGAGAACCGTCTCAATATCACCCTGAGCCTTCAAGCCCTCAGAGATACCATAGTTAGCAGTGGCGAGTCCACCAAATACATGAGGAGGATACTCCCATCCAAACATTAATACTTTCATTGTCGTTCCTCCTTATTTTTGATATGAATACTTATCGATCAGCTTGAGCGTACGCAGAATCTCTGCCACGTTCATTGCAAACGACATGGCACCACGTCCGTGGAATGGCGGGTTGCCGTCGAAAAGCTCAGAGATGGTACCAATGGCATGATAGTCGATCTCGTCTTCATAGCCCACCAGCTGACGCTCAATAAAGCTCAGGCGGCTACGCTTGTAAAGCTTCAGGCAAGCCTCCATATAGAAACCTCCGAGCCAAGGCCAGGCGGTACCCTGATGGTAGGCATAGTCGCGCTGGGTCTGCGGACCGACATACATTGGATTGTAACCTCCACTCTTTGGAGAGAGTGAGCGCAATCCCTTCGGTGTCAGCAACTCACGGGTGCAGACATCAACCACACTCTTCATCTGTTCCTGATTCAGTGGTGAGTAGTCGAGTGCCACAGCAAAAATCATGTTAGGACGAACAGACCAGTCCATCATATTGCCATCTACATAATCGAGCAGATAGCCATACTCATTGACGAAAGTCTCTACAAACGACTGCTTGCACTTCTGAGCCAGTTGCTCAAGATTCTCTGCACCCTTCGTGTCGCCTTTCTCTGCAGCCATCGAGGCACAGAATTTAAGGGCGTTATACCACAAAGCATTGAATTCAACGATGTAACCGGAACGTGGCACTACAGGACGGCCGTTGGCTGTAGAGTTCATCCAAGTAACAGCCTTGTCACGTCCATTAGAATAGAGCAGGCCATTCTCGTCGAGACGCAGATTCGGATGTCCGCCGTCAATGATATACTTCACGATATCCTGCAGCAGCTTACCATACATCTCGAAGCACTTGTCGCGCCCCACCTCTTTGCCATACTGCTGGATGGCCCATACGCACCAAAGAGGTACATCAGGCTGCTCGATCTCATAAATCTTCACACTCAGCGGCTTGCCCTCCATGAACTCACGCAGACCTTTCTCCGCTGTTCTCATCACCAGCTCAAAATAGTCGCGCTCGTCAATGGCAAGCGTCAGTCCTGGCAACGCGATGAACGTGTCGCGGGCACGGGCCTTGAACCAAGGATAGCCTGCCAGCAGATAGCGATCGTCTTTCTTGTCAATCTTCTCCATAGTACCACTGCGGCGGTCGCGGAAGTGGAACTGGTGGGCTGCGCAAAGCAGGGTGTCATAGAAATTATCTCGCGGTTTGCGATCCTCTACCTCTTCTTCCCACAGCTTCTTCAAGGATGAAGTCTTGATCTGTGAGGTAGAGCCGGAAAAGACGATGCTCTCGCCTTTCTTGATCGGCATCTCGAAATAGCCGGGCACGTACAGATCCTCGTTTGAGGCATAACCACGCTCCTGTTCCTTCGGATACTCCACGCCACGATACCAGTCGGGCTGGAAGACAAACTGGTTCTTCTTTGAGAACTGCATATAGAGGTCGGGATAACCGGCATACATACAGGTCTTGATGCCGCCGTCGATCTCATGATACTCACGACTGGCGGTAGCGTTCTCGTGGGTAAACTGACGAACCGAACGGAAGGCCAGGAACGGACGGAAGCGCAAGGTTGTGGCAGAGTGGGCATCCACCAGTGTGTAGCGGATCAGGATACGGTCTTCGTAATGATGGAAGATCACTTCCTTCTTCAATACGACACCACCCACGCGATACGTTGTCGTTGGCACGAGACTGGCATCAAACTCTTTGATGTACTTGTGTCCGTTAGGACTGAAATTGTTGCCTTGATACTTGTGAAGTCCCAGGTTGAACTCAGCTCCATGCTGGATCACCGTGCAATCGAGTGACGACAAGAGTACATGGTTCTCATCATCGAGCTCAGGCACGGGAACCACCAGCAGACCATGATACTTACGCGTATTACAATCCACGAGTGTAGAACTGCTATACGCACCAGAACGATTGGTCCGGAGTAATTCACGACGGAGACTTTCCTGTAGATTAGTCATCACGGCTTTTTCAAATCGTAAATAGCTCATAGTTCCTTCCAAAAGTACGAAAAAATACGGAGTCTGCAAAAGAAATCTCCGTATTTAACAATTATTTAATACAAAAAAGAGGTCGAATGCTCAGCCTCTTACATTTTTATACAGGAATCAGGAAATTTATCACCTCTTGCTCCACGTTGATGCGATAAGGTCCTACGGGTGTTTTCATCAACCTTCCGTCGATGCCTACTAAAGCATGCTTGGCCGACTCCACAAGTACCTCTCGTGTGCGATAAGGGTGGACACTCCGATGATTCAGGAAACGGCCTGTCACTAAGAGCCAGATACCTTCTATCAGCTGGACTACCTCCGGGTGATAAACCACCGACACATCGAGCATACCATTATAGGGCACCGCATTGGGGGTCTGTCCGTAACCCGGTCCACTGCCAATACAAAGGGTCATCACCTTACGATCGATAACATCATCGTTAATCTTCAGTTTCATCTTATACTCCATCCGATGAAAGAGCATCACAAACAGAGACGACACAAACGACAGCGTACGTGACCCAAAGAGGCGGCGCGTCTGTCGGCGCAGGTTCATGATATCTGCCGTCATACCGATATTGATGCAATTCAGGAAGTAACGATGACACCGCTCGCCTTTGGCATTCGAATAGCGGATGCAGCCAAGATCCACCTTACGGATACGGCGCTTGACGAGGGAGTCAACCGTATCTTCGATCTTGTCTTCATCAATCTCCCAGAAACGTGCGAAATCATTCATGACACCATTAGGGATCACACCTAAGGCAATGCTTTCCCTTACCTCATTCTCCTCCATCATCAGACAGTTTACAGCATCATTCAATGCGGAGTCTCCACCCACCATGACGATAGTCTTGTAGCCGTTGTTGATCATCATCTTCATCAGACGTTCCACACTATCAGAGCTTTCACTCTGCACAAAGTCGTATGCGATGCCACGCTCATCAAGCACCTTTTGGATTTTCTCCCAGCGTTTACGCCTGTTGGTGACACCTGCCTTCGGGCAATATATAATGCCCCATTTTGTCGTTTCTACTGCCATAGTTCTTTAATCTTTTCTATCTTTTCTTCCATCGGAAGTGTTGCATCAATCCAGTGAATATTAAAGCCGCGACGCTCCATCCCCCTAAACCAGGTCATCTGCCGTTTGGCAAATTGATGGATGGCTATCTCCAACCTCTTGAACATCTCGTCATAGGTCACCTGATGGGTAAGATATTCTGTTACAAACTTATATTCCAACCCATAGTAGATCAGGTCTTCAGCAGGGATACCTTCACGCAGCAGCGCCCGCACCTCGTCAACCATTCCCTCTTCCAGTCGTTTCTGGAGTCTGCTGGTGATTTTTTCACGACGAAGTTCGCGGTCGATATCTATACCTATTATTATACTATCCACCGCCGGCAGCTCACGTCTTGGCGTGGGATGCTCCAGGTTGTATGTCTCTATCTCAATAGCACGAATAGCCCGCTGACACGAATCGACATCAGTCGTATTGTGCATGATTGAGCCATTCTTTGCTTTCAATTCCGTGAGTAGCTGTGTCAACTCTGCCAACGGCTTTCCTTCCAAGCTGTCACGCAGCTGTTGGTTTTGGGGGACGGGTGACAGTTTGTAACCCTTCAGCACAGCCTCAATATAAAGTCCTGTACCACCGCAGAGAACTGGCTCTTTCCCTCGCCGACGGATATCCTGGTACACATCATAGAAGTCCTGCTGATACTCAAACAGGTTGTACTTGGTGCCAGGTTCCCGAATGTCAATGAGATGATAAGGAACGGTAAACGGTTTATCATTGACGGTCAGCGTAAAATCAGCCAGATCCTTACCCGTTCCGATGTCCATACGACGATACACCTGACGGGAATCGGCAGAGATCACCTCGCCGTTGATCTCTGATGCCAGTCTTGCTGCCACAGGTGTTTTTCCCGAAGCCGTCGGACCTAATATGGTTATCATCTTATTCACACGGCAAAGATACGAATAAGTGAGCGAAAATCCAAACTTTTTTGGATTTTTCCGAACGAAAGTTTCTTCGGCGAAGCCAAAGACACACATAAAAAAACCGTCCGACAAAATCGGACGGCATTTTTTTGGTGTTCGCTGCTTATTTCAGTTCAGCGAGGTACTTAATGGTGCGAACCATCTGAGAAGTGTAAGAATTCTCATTGTCGTACCAAGAAACAACCTGTACCTGATAGGTATCGTCGTCGATCTTGCTAACCATAGTCTGAGTAGCGTCGAACAGTGAACCGAACTTCATACCGATGATGTCGCTAGAAACGATCTGATCCTCAGTATAACCGAAGCTCTCAGTACCAGCAGCCTTCATGGCAGCGTTGATACCCTCCTTAGTGATGTCCTTACCCTTCACTACAGCTACGAGGATAGTGGTAGAACCTGTAGGAGTTGGAACGCGCTGTGCAGAACCAATCAGCTTACCGTTCAGCTCAGGGATAACCAGACCGATGGCCTTAGCAGCACCTGTTGAGTTAGGAACGATGTTCTGAGCACCAGCACGGCTACGACGGAGATCACCCTTGCGCTGAGGACCATCGAGAATCATCTGATCGCCAGTGTAAGCGTGGATGGTTGACATGATACCAGAAACGATAGGAGCATAACCATTCAGAGCAGCTGCCATAGGAGCCAGGCAGTTGGTTGTGCAAGAAGCTGCAGAGATAACGGTGTCAGCAGGAGTCAGAGTCTTGTGGTTTACATTGTAAACGATAGTAGGCAGATCGTTACCAGCAGGAGCAGAGATAACAACCTTCTTGGCACCAGCCTGGATGTGAGCAGAAGCCTTCTCCTTAGATGTATAGAAACCAGTGCACTCCAGAACTACGTCAACACCCAGCTCACCCCAAGGCAGCTCAGCAGCGTTGGGCTTTGCATAGATAGTGATTTCCTTACCATCAACGATGATAGAGTTCTCGGTAGCGTCAACAGTGTGCTTACCCTCACCGAACTTGCCAGCGAAACCACCCTGAGCGGTATCATACTTCAGCAGGTGAGCAAGCATCTTTGGGCTTGTCAAATCGTTGATTGCTACTACTTCATAACCTTCAGCCTCAAACATCTGACGGAATGCGAGGCGACCAATACGGCCAAAACCGTTAATTGCAACTTTTGTCATTTTACTTAATTGTTTAAAGGGTTTATACCAATATTACTAACTTTTTTCAACCTAAAACACATTTTTTTGTTGTTTCGGATGCAAAGTTACAAAAAAATTCCTATATTTGCACCATAATTCTTTCTAAAAAGAAGTGAAAAGTGAAAAGTGAAAAGTAAAAAGACTATAAATCACAGACTAATATCTGATGATTGCAAAATGCAGATTACAATTTCTAAATTTTAAGTATTATGGGATTTATTAAAGAATTCAAGGAATTTGCCGTTAAGGGCAATGTGATGGACATGGCAGTCGGTGTGATCATCGGCGGTGCTTTTGGTAAGATCGTAACTTCATTGGTAGGCGACGTGCTGATGCCTGTTATCAGCTTGGCTACAGGTGGTATCGACTTTACAAACTTGTTTGTAAACCTGAGTGATGACGTGAAGTACAAGACACTGGCAGAGGCCCAGGAGGCTGGTGCGTCAGTATTTGCCTATGGACAGTTCGTACAGAACGTCCTCGACTTTGTCATCATCGCTTTCTGTATCTTCATGATGCTCAAAGGTATCAACAAGCTGAACCGCAAGAAGGAAGAGCCAGCTCCAGAGCCAGAAGCTCCTGCAGCTCCTACTCAGGAAGAACTCCTTGCTGAGATCCGCGACCTGTTGAAGAACAAGTAATTCTTCTAACTGCCAAAAAAAGAAATCTGCATCACCCTTTCTGGATGATGCAGATTTTTTCAATCTTACACCTTATTATTTATTATAACTGTACACTCACAGCCTTACCATTGTACTGCACGAGTTTACCTTCCGGATTCTCAAGATTAAGGGGCTTCGGAGCATCCTTAGAGATGAGAACCACATTAAATCTGCGGTTTTTCAGCATACCATTGAAACTACCCTTACGAGCACCGATGGTCACTTTCTTTGCTGCATCATCATAGGTGATGTCGATAGTGGCATACTTACCCTTCTCGTAGTTATAGTTCACACCCTCGTCCTCATAGAGCTGGAACTGGCCATTCTGACCGGCATAGACATAGAGGTTGATAAGCTCTGCCGGCTTCTCGTCGCTCCACTCCATCTCAGGACCGAATGGGATGATAGCCCCCTCGCGAACAAAGACAGGGATGCACTCATAAGGTGCGTCAACCACAAGGGTCTGACCACCTGCGATGTACTCATTGGTATAGAGGTTATACCAGCCGCACTGCTCCGGGAAATAGACGCTGCGGTTGCGAGCCTTATAATAGCCTACAGGACAAGCCATCAAAGCAGGTCCGAACATCCACTGATTACCGATATTCTCTACCGCCTTGTCACCGTTGAAGTCCATCACCAGCGGGCGCATCAGGGTATAGTCCTTAAAGTGGGCCCAACCTGCCATTGAATAGAGGTATGGCATGAGGCGATAGCGCAGCTTGTCGTAATAGACAAATGACTTATAGGCAGGATGCTCATCGGGAGCGATGTTCCAGATCTCACGCAGCGGCCACTGACCATGACTGCGGAACAGAGGGATAAAGGTACCGAACTGGTTCCAACGGGTCTGCAGCTCGCGCCACTCCTTCAGGTCCTCATTTTCTACCCCACTCTTATCGAAGAGCTGCTGGGCTGCCACATAGCGGTTCTCTACGCAAAAACCACCCTGGTCCATACCCCAGAAGGGAACGCCTGAAATAGAATAGTTCAAACCAGCCGTCATCTGTGCACGCATATCCTCCCAGCGCGTACCGATATCACCACTCCAGGTGGCTGTAGAGAAGCGCTGTTCACCAGCGAAGCCGCTACGCGTGAGCAGGAACACACGCGGTTCATTCATCTTGCCATTCCATACCGAGCGCTGGCCGTTATAGATAGCATCCGCATTCACCGTGCTGTAAGCATTGAAATACTCTGTTGAAGTACCCAATGCTGTCGGGCCGCTGAGAGCCTTGCGATACCACATCGGGGTACAGTCGCGCACATTAGGCTCTGAGGCATCCATCCACCAGGCGTCAACACCAGCTATACCATCATGGTTATATTTGGTATAGAGGTTCTCATCCATCTGGCGCCAGAACATCTTGCGGGCTCCGGCATCATAAGCATCATAGAAACCATTCTTATAGCCAGGACCTACCCAGTCGTGGATATCATCGGTGGGACTCTGTACATACATCCAGCCCTTGGCATCAAGCTCCTTGTAGTTGTCTGTATTGCAATAGAACTTAGGCCATACAGAGATCATAAAGCGTCCATGCATGGCGTGTACGCTGTCAAGCATCGCCTGTGGATTCGGATAGCGCGAAAGCTCAAACTTGTGACTGCCCCACTGATCCTCGGGCCAGTAGTTCCAGTCCTGTACAATATTATCGATGGGGATATGACGCTTACGGAACTCTGCCAGATTGTCCTCAATCTCGCCAGATGTCTTATAACGCTCACGACTCTGCCAGAAGC
Organism: uncultured Prevotellaceae bacterium; assembly: GCA_902800595.1. Classification (GTDB taxonomy): domain Bacteria; phylum Bacteroidota; class Bacteroidia; order Bacteroidales; family Bacteroidaceae; genus Prevotella. The sequence continues at coordinate 50,169 of CADCFA010000025.1, forward strand.
CCAGCACCCACTTAGGATAGAGTGAAGCCTTACCAGTGAGGGTACGATAGCCGGAAACCACCTGATCCAGATTATCACCAGCGATGAAGTAATAGTCCATATCCTTGGCCATCTCACTCCATACGGAGAGTTGCTCGCGCTCAGACTTACTACGTGGTTCAGCTACACGCAGTCCGCAGTAGGCCTCACCACCGTCAGGACGCCACTCGATGCGGAGCTGCGCCTTCTTACCCTTCTGGAGTTCACAGCTGAACTTATAGCTGTTGGGGTTCCAGGCTGTGCGCCAACGCTCCGGCACTACCTCCTTACCATCGATATACACCTTCACATAACCAGAGTAGTAAAGGATGAACTGATAGAGCTGGCTCTTACCCTTACACTTACCACAGCACTCAGGCTCGATAAAGCCTTCGTAGGTGACATTGGCACCCATCAGGTTGATACCCTTGGGGAAGTTCTTGATGCCACCATTATCTGTCTTCAGGGCTATGGCTGACTTTTCGGGCGTACCATATTCATAATAGATACTATCCTCATCGCGCACCAACTTCTTACCTTGGGCATCCACATACGTACCAGTGAGATGCCCTGCCTTGCCTGTACGGTCATAGAGCTTGAAAGCACGATTCAGCTGCAGATAGTCGTTAGGATTACCAAAACGGCAATAGCTGTAGCTGTCCCACAGCAGTCCGTAGTTCTTGTTTGAGAGCACAAACGGAATCGACACCTTCGTATTATACTGGAACAGATCCTCGTTCTTACCCTTCATATTGAACTCTTCGCTCTGGTGCTGACCTAAGCCGTAGAACGCCTCGTCGTCAGGTGAGTCGAACTTCATCTGCCATGAGAGCCCATGCTTCTGCTCCTCAGGCACCGTATAGCCCGTCTTGATACCCAACTCACGCTCAGGCACGGTGAAGTCCCAGAACTTCTTTCCGTCCTTTGTCTCCTTCAAGAGCTGATTGCCTTTGGCATCAAAGAATGTCACCTCACCTGTAGCTTTCGATACCACAGCCTTCACATTCTTAGCTTCAACAACCACCGTCTCTCCTTCTTCTCTCACATTGTAGGTGTTCTTAGCAGGAGTCGCCTGCGGCACAATCATCAGCGACGCGGGTTTCTGAGGCAGTGCCTCTTGCGATGTAGCCCGCACGCGAATCACATTGTCATTAATTACTTCGAGGCGAATCACCTTGGCCTGTCCACCGTCCGGCCTGATTGTCACCTGTTCTCCTTGGGTCTGCACCTCAGCTGCCGCTGCAACGCCAGCCATCATCAATGCAGTCACCATCATACTGATTTTTTTCATCACACTTAGTTATTAGTTATTAATATCATCAATTTGTTCTGCAGTTTCCGGTTCTTCGTCATCATCCATCAGCACAGCCTCTTCTATCACCTCGGAGATGAGGGGCAGCGTGATCGTAAAGACGGTGCCGCCACCGACATTCTTTTCAGCCTTGATCGTTCCCTCGTGAGACTTCACGATATCAGCTATCAGATGCAGGTTGGTACCTTCATCTCCCTGGTCGAACTTTTCGAAGAGATGTGGCAGGATCTCATCAGGGATACCGATCCCTTTGTCGGTGATACGAATGACAGCTCTGTCAGACTGCTCCTCCACAAAGATCTTCACGGCACTGTTGACCAGTGAGAACTTAGCCGAATTATTCAGGAGGGTTTTAAGAATATAAGCAATCTGAGACTTATCTGCCATCACATTCAGATGCTCAGCCAGTGGGAAGAAGCTTACTTTATAAGCCTGACCATCGGACGACTTGAAAGTATCGCACACCTCACGCAGCAACGGCACGATATCGATATTCTCCTTGACACCATCAGTGACTGGTGCCAGCTCAACATCCTCCACTTCTGCTGCATCATCTGACACTATCTTGCCTTCTTCACGCATCTGCTGTTCTATCTCCTCACGCATCGTACTCATCATATGCTTCTTCTGCAGTTCGTTACGGAAGAGTTTCAATTCCACAAGCTCTGCCTGTCTCTTCAGGAATCGGCGACGCCAGAAATAGATGCCCAGGCCCACAATCAACAGGAAGGCCACCATCAGCCAGCGATTACGAAGCAGCGGCGGTGTAATGGTGATCTTCAGCACTGCCTCATTCTCACCCATCGTTCCGTCATCATTCAGCATTCTCACATGAAGGGTATAGGTGCCATGATGAAGCGACATATAGGTGATATTAGGATCCACTTCCTCGGTCTTGATCCACTTGTCGTTGAAGCCTTCCAACTGATAGATGAAGCGCGAGGTATTGTGAATCTCTCCTTTGTCCGTAGCCAACTGGATGGTAAACTGATTCTCGTCATGGCGCAGCACCAGTTTACGAGAGACATCAAGTGCCTCGTCAAGGATCACATGCCCATCATATTCTTTTCCGACCTCCACTTGCTGACCAAACAACTTCAGACCGCTGAAGATTGGGCGCTCCTTATTGCCGCTGCTGGATATCAGTTTGGGGTCGATGATGTCAAGACCGCCGAAACCGCCTATCAGAATCTTTCCATCATGGCCCACACTGATGGAGCGCTGGTTATAGGGACCCTGTTGCAGACCGTCCTTCGTAGTGAAACTATGAATGAGGAACGACCAAGTGCCATCCTCTTCCTTCTTCGGCGTCACATTCGACACACCATGTTCGGTAACGACCCACATCGTGTGCTGTAAGCCCTCCACCATGCCTACCACGCTGGAACCCACAAGCCCGCTGTTCATATCCAACAGTTTCTGCCAACCTGTCTTTGGATCGTACACACAACAGCCCGACATGGATCCCTGCCAGACGAGTCCGCGACTATCTTCCATCACGCAGACTGTCGTTGCCGCAGCAGCAGCTTGTCCGGGAATTGTGGGGAGTATGATATTAGCCACCTTGCCGCTGACAGGATTAATCAGTGAGTAATAGTTGGAGTGTCCGGTGATCAGCCAGCCTTTCTTTATCCAGCCTACTGACGTCATGAAGTTCTCCTTAAGGCTCGAGTTATAGGAGTTCCAGGTTTTGAACTTACCCGTCTTGCGGTTCAGTCTCTGAACACCACTGCCCAGCGTACCGATCCAGATATCTCCCCATTTATCCTCCGTAACCGACCATACATTATTGTTCAGCAAGCCACCCTCGGCTCCTGTTGCCAGATAGTTGGTGATATGCCCGTTCGGATGAATCTCAATCAGTCCACCATTATAGGTGCCAAACCATAGTGTACCGTCATGTGAGCAATAGCTCGACACCATCACGTTAGACATAAAGCCACTCGACTTATCAATCAGTTCATTCTCTTCGGTGGCTGGATTGTATTTGATGATACCTTTGTTATCTGTTCCCAGCCAATAGGTACCGTCCTTGCCCTCAACGGTGGTGTTGATATCACCTAGCTCGACGGTTTTGATACCCAACTGTTTCTCGATATACTGGTTCAGACCGTTTCGGTAAGAGCCGATCCATACATTGCCAGATCTGTCGAGCATCAGGTTCTTCAATGTATTCTCGCTGAGCGAGGTAGCGTCAAACTTATTGCTCAAGAACTGCTTCACCTCCTTATTCTTGGAATCCACAACCACAAGACCCTCATGGTCGGTAGCCATCCAGAGCCAGCCGCGCTGATCCATCAGGACTTCCCATATCTGCATATTCTCAGGGAAACCGGAGATGCCCACCGTCGTCAGGAACGCATCGACGGAGTTATACCACTTATTTTCCTTTTTATGCTGAACATAGTTGTTGTTGGTCGTCAGCACCCAGATGTTGTCATAGTTATCGACATAAACTACATAGGAAGCCTGCTGAGCACCACCATGCTGCGGGATGTACTTGTCACGCCACACCACCTCACCTCTCTCGCCATCTACGGCCAGCAACTCGCCATCGCTGGAAGCCATCAGCAACATGCCGTCATACTCTACAAACGACGAAACCCAGAACTCTTTTGGAAATTCGCTGTCGGAATAGCCGTATTTTGTCAGGGTCTTCTTCTTGGTCTTAGGATTATAGAAATAAAGACCTTCGTCGTAAGTCTTCACCCAGAAGTTCTTATCCTTATCAATGTAGATACGGTCTATACCCCCTTTGATGCCCATCTTGGCAAGCAGCATAGAAGGTGTGCGCACCACCGTCTCCGTCTTAGGGTCGAACACGCTGTAGTTCATGCCTTGTCTCAACCAGAGTTTGCCCTCAAAGTCTTCCCAGATATCGTTCACGTAGTTGTTGCGCAGCGTGAGCGTGTCTGTTGCGTCCGAATAGAAAGTATGGAAGCGGTAACCGTCATAACGGTTCAGACCATAGGCTGTCGCAATCCATACAAAGCCTTTGGAATCTTGGAAGATACGGTTGATCTGCGAGTTCGACAAGCCGTCACGCGTATCCAAGCGACGGAACTTCATATCGGGGATCAAATGAGAATCTGCATTCATAGTGAGACTGCAGAAGAGCAAGAGGAGTGTTAATAGCTGTTTCATACTTTTAAGTCATGTTTATCTGATGTTCCTCTGATAACAAGTTTCTGAGGCACAATTTTCTTATAAATATTAAAGTCGCCACTGATGCTTTTCTGAAGCAGAGTGTAAGCCACACTTCCCATCTCGTGGGCTTGATCCTCAATGGCAGACATCTGCGGGGTCACATATTGGGCATGCAGGTCATCGGTAAAGCCAATCAGCGCCACATCCTCAGGAATACGTAAGCCCAGATTCTTAATGGCGGTGAAGGCAGCGAATGTGATGATGTCGTTAAAGGCAAGGATAGCATCTGGCGGATTCTCGCCCTGCAGCAACTTTCGTGTCGCCTCCGCAGCCCAGTCGAAGTCGATCTTATCACAGGCCACCAGTTCTCTTTCAATAGGGATACGGTTTTCACGCAAAGCCTCGAGATAGCCGTGCTTACGGCGCTTCACCGCATCCAGATGATTCGGTCCGCCGATAAAAGCTACTCTCCTACTACCTGTATCCAGCAGATGTTGGGTGGCCTCCTGAGCAGCCACGTCGTCATTAGCCGTCACGCAGGAGAACAAGTTCGGCAGACAAGTTCTTCCGAAGAATACGAGTGGAATGCCCATTTTCGCCACTTTCTCGAAATGTGAATAATCAGTGGTGCTCTGCGACAGACAGGCGATGATGCCCTCCACATGAAGGTTGATGAAATTATCAATCGCTCGCACCTCATCCTCGCAATTCTCATGCGTGTTAGCACTGATGACCGAATATTCCACCTTACGTGCCTCATCCTCGATGCCGTCAAGCACCGCAGCATAATAGTGAGTCACCAAATTAGGCACGACAACACCTATAATACGCGGACCTTCTTTTCTGAGACTCTGGGCAAAGGGATTTGGGCGGTAATTCAAGCGCCTGGCCAGCTCCTTCACCTTCATCTGCATCTCCTGACCAATCTCAGGAGAGTTGCGCAGGGCTCTGCTGACAGTGGCAATACTCACTCCCAGTTCACAGGCCAGATCCTTTAAAGAGATACGTTTTCTGATATTCGCCATAGCCCTTCATAAATTGTGGACGCTGCAAAGATACATTTTTTTTCCGAATTTCGCAAACGTTTACGTCTTTTTTTTCATATACATACAAAAAAAACTCTTGCTGGAAGTGGTACAAGCAAGAGGTCTATCATTTATTTCGGCTGAAGGTCGGCGTACTCTGAATAGCATGGAGCGCGCATGCCTCCAGCAACAGTGTCGAGGTCGTGGATGAGGTCTAGGTGGACGATACCGCACCCAAGTACAGTCAGGATTGTCGTTGCAATACTATAATAGCCATAATTCAATCAAATTTAGTATTTGTGTCGTTAAAAAAATTGTCAGTAATACAGTTGTCGCCTGATTGAGTCGTTTTGAACAATCTTTAAAAAATAAATTTGCCACCATTAATACATGCAAAACCTAGATTTAAATCTCACAATTTTTATCCTTAAAGTGTGGTTGTTCCACCTCTAGCATTTGACACCTCAATGGTACAAAAAATTCATCAATTATACAAACTTTCTCCCAACAAACCTTGAAGTGTTAAAAATCGACGACGTCAAAATGACAAACGAAAAAGCGCGGAGATGCGGCACGCGGCGTTTATGTCCCATCGGGAGACAACCCAAGATTATCAAGATGGAACTCTTAGTTTTTGTTTGTTTTTACCATTTTTTATTGCTAAATCCAGAGGAAAATAGTATTTTTGCAAAAGAGAATTTTAACTAATAACCAAATATGTAAAGTTTTATGATTTCACCAATTTATCACGTATCGGCCGAAGTCATTCGGATAATATCCGAAATTTCAGAACAGATTGGAGTTCTAAAAACATTGACTACCAAACAGACGAAGACAGACAGCAGTCCCCAAGAACTCCCATTCGACCCATTTTCAGAAAACGATTTTTTGCGTGCTCAAAAGAAAATGGTGGATGAACTAAGCACCAACAGTGGTTACTATCGAACGGATGATCCTCGCGTAAGATTACACATGGCCATGCTCTTCGACTGGCTGAATCACACCGATGAGCACCCGCTTGTAAGTAGTTGTATTTTTCATTACGAAATAGTAGCCATTCATCCTTTTTTAGAGGGCAACGAGCGTATGGGACTCTACTGGCAGACACTTCTTCTGCGACGCTGGCAACCGATTTTGGGCGACCTGCCAATAGAACAGGCCGTTATCGCGCGCCACGAAGAATATTGTCGCGTAATGGCCTATTTCGGTGAAATCGCAAAAACAACCCATTTCATCGAGTTTATTTTGCGCTGTTTATTGGATACAGTAGAACAGGAGGTAAAGAATAAAGTAGAGAATAAAGTAAAGAATAAAAATAGAGAAAAAGTAGAGGAAAACAACACTAAAAATGCCCTTCCAGAGGGGGGTGAGCTACAACTTTCCAAGTCAGAGCAGCGTGTCATCAAGCTGTTGGCTGCCGATGCACGCATCACCATCGGAGCCCTTTCACGACGCTTACAGTTGTCAGAGGCCGGTATTAACAAGGTTTTGGCGGCTCTTCGCAAGAAGGCCATCTTTCTGCCTCTTCGGCTAGCGAGCTACATTACAAATTCTGCTTATTTTACATTTTTAATACGTATTTTATCCCACATTTATACCATCGCAGCACACCTCCGACGGGCACTCCCCTACCCTATACTATCGACCTGATGATTATCAGAAACACGTGTTTCGCTCATCAACCAGCCAGCTGCTTTCCACCATAATCCACAAGCCTCCTGCTCAAACAGGAACAAACGACACACGTTACATCCAAGCCCCCTCATCGTCTAAAGCCGATAAGAATCCAGATTGCCAACATTTCCTAATTCTTAACACTCAAGAATCTTGCTTCATGATTTTTAGTCGACAATATATGTAAGCTATTTTCTTTGGTGTATATGTTACACACAACAAGAATGCATATGGTCAAGTGGTCATTTTAGCTCTTCAATCTATCTCCTCATCCCCATCATAACCGCCCATTTGGCGGAGAGCGTTCTTTAACATAGTGTATTGTTGGTACAGATGGTTCACCGCCTGCTCCCCTACCCGATAGTCGTGCATCGGACTTTTCAGGAAGAAGCTCAGGAAGCGCTGGATACCATATCGCCCTGCACGGGCTGCAAGATCGATAAGCAGACAGAGGTCAAGGCACACCGGTGCTGCCAGGATTGAGTCGCGACAAAGGAAATTGATCTTGATCTGCATGGGATAACCCATCCAGCCAAAGATGTCGATATTGTCCCACGACTCCTTATTGTCATTGCGAGGCGGATAGTAGTTGATGCGCACCTTATGGTAGTAGTCGCCATACAGCTCCGGCTGCGAGTCGGCATCTAGGATTGTCTCCAAAGTGGAGAGCTTTGAGATCTCCTTGGTATGGAAGTTCTCCGGCTCATCGAGCACCAAGCCGTCGCGATTGCCAAGGATATTGGTGGAGAACCAGCCGCTGAGTCCGAGACAACGGGTACTGATGATGGGTGCAAAGCCTGACTTCACCAGCGTCTGACCAGTCTTGAAGTCCTTGCCTGCAATCGGCATCCGCATGCGCTCTGCCAGTTCCCACATAGCCGGAATATCCACCGTGGTGTTAGGAGCACCCATGATGAAGGGCACACCTTCGGAGAGAGCAGCGTAGGCATAACACATGGATGGTGCCACATGACGGCGGTCGTCGGCCTGCATCGCTGCCTCAAGATCTGCCAGATGATAGTGCACGGACTCATCTATCGGCACATAGATCTCTGTAGAAGCAGCCCAGAGCACCACCAG